>CAZCWO010000105.1:0-6914 GCA_964502335.1 uncultured Rhodobacterales bacterium
TATTTTTTAAGACCCTGTATACATTCTTCATTAAACTTAATTTATTAGATATTTTCATGGCGACGTGAACCATATATGAGGCTTCAAAAGTTTCAGTTTCATGTGGCAATTTTAATACATCTCCATTAATTAAAGAAACCATATCCCCCAAACCAACCATTTCACTTAATTTATTGCCATCATTTACATAGTCAGGCATTAAATCTACACCAACAACTTTGCAGTTATTGGTTTTAGAAATTAATCGGGCAGGGCCACCCAAACCGCAACCAAGGTCTAAATCGGAATGATTTTTTTTTAATTTTAGTGCTTGAGAGATCAACTTGACTGCTGAAATACCTCCAAAATGCATTTGATCAAATAAACTCAAATCTTTGGCAGTTAGTTTAGATTGATTAATGTTCATCTTGGAAAAATGAACTTTAATTTTTTTCAGCAGATCGGTTTGATAGTAATTTTCAGATATCTCAACTTCGTTTGTCATATCAACTTGTCATATCAACATTATTTATTAAATCATGAAAAATAATTAGAAACTAAATAAACAATATTAGCTTATATTACGCATTTATAACAAACAAAATATATGTTTATGACTATTAATTAATTAGTTATTTGAACATATTAAGAAATGACATCATAAACCTACTAATGTTATTCGCTTGAGCAATCATTGAAGTTGCTGCTTGCTGAACTACTTGTGATCTTGCCAATTTAGAAGTTTCAGTTGTAAATTCAGCATTCTCAAGAAGATCTACATGCTTATTCGTATTGATTTCAACATTGGTCAAATTATCAACGATTGACTGAAAGCGAACATTTTTTGCGCCCATTTCAGATCTCATTTCTGAAATCATTGAAATGGCACTGTCAATTTGTCCCATGGCATTTGATGCGCCCTGCTGAGTGGATAAATCAATATTATTTAAAGATGAAAAGTTTGAAGTAATTGTGTTCTCAGAGGCATTAAAATGATTGTCTGCATGGCCAGGAGTGACTGAGAAAGCTTTACTGCTTGATAGAGTTACTTGACCAACTATTGCAACCGAGTCTGATCCTGAACCGCTTCCATTTAAAGTTCGTTGATCACCTTTGTCGGAAACAATACCAGAGTTATTTTTTTCCACAGCATCCACGACCATATTATTTGATGAAGCACTTAAATCTCCTATTATGATATTGTAACCTTCGCTTTGAACTAAATTAATTGATTTTTGGTCTTCTGTAAGACTTGCAACTACCCCTGTACTGCTAATAACAGAATTAATCGAGTCTTTTAAAGATGTTAAATTATTTGTATCTGTAATTGTCGCACTAACAATTGAAGCAGTTTCACTTTTTCCTTGCAGAGTAAATGTAAAATGATCGGTATCACTAACACTAACTATTTTTGCCCTAGTAACCGAAGTAGCATTAATGCCTGTAGAACCGGAATATAAATTAAAGGAAGTGGCAACCTCTTTTGCACTTTCTCCGCCATTCATTTTAATTGTATTGTTTCCATTTGCACTTTTTACTTCGTAATCAGCGGAAGCGTTAAAAGCATTTGTTAAACTGGTTTTTGCAGTATCATGGTCATTTCGCAGAGTTGTAATTTCAACATTTGTATTTAATTCATGTGAACCAATTGATGATGTGTCCATTGGATTAACGCTTATATTGACAAACTCTTTTCCATTATTGCCGATCGTAATTTTTGAATTATATGTTCCATCGAGTAATTTTTTATTATTGTATTTAGTATCAGTAGCTATTCTATTAAGAGCCATGTTGATCTGGTTAACTTCATCTTGCATAAACTTACGTTCAGATTTTGTGTTGATATCAGAAGATGACTGAACCGCTAACTCTCTTAATCTAAGAAGATGTTGATTGGTTGAGGATAATGCTCCTTCAATCGTATTGATAACACCAATTGCTTCACTAGCATGTTTGACAGCTCCGCCCAGTCCCATTGTTTGAGCTTTATGGACTGATAAAATTCCCATTCCAGATGCATCATCAGCAGAACGGTTTATTCTTTTGCCAGTGGAAAGTGTCTCCATTGCTTGGCGCATGACATCAGAACTTCTATCCAATCCGCGTAAAGCAAGTGATGCCATGTGTTGACTGCCGTTAATCGACGTCATAAAGACCTCCTAAAGCTAATAATTTTTGGAAAGAACCTTGCGCTGACTCATTCCTACTAACTCATACGACAAATTGATAGAAATGTTAGTTTTAATCATTATTATAGATTGAAAATGGATTTTAGTTTATTTATATTTGGCTTGCTCACAGGTTTGAGTTTTATTCTAGCGATTGGACCCCAAAACCTGTTTGTAATAGAGCAGGGGCTTAAAAATCAGCATGTTTTTTTAGTTTGCTCAATTTGTTCATTTTCAGATTTATTTTTAATTTTTTTGGGAATATTCTTATTCCATTTTCTTGATAATTTATTAAATCAAACTTTAGAAAATTTACTCAATGTTGCCTTAATATTATTTTTGCTCAACTTTATAAAAAGTAAATTCCAAGAAAAAAAAGTGATTCATACTTTAAACGCAAATTTAAGCCTTTATAGTTTACGATCAGTACTTCTTAGAGTTTTGGGGCTTACATTCTTAAATCCTCATGTTTACTCGGATACTGTTTTTGTATTAGGTAATATTTCTAAAAACTTTTTAGTTCATCAAAAAATTAGTTTTGGAATTGGAGCTTCTTTGAGCTCGTTTATCTTTTTTTTCCTGATTGGATATTTATCGAAGTATTTTTCAAGGTACATTAATAAGCCGAAAGTTTGGAGAAATTTAAATTTATTTATAATTTTATTTATGAGTTTAATAATAATATTTATAATCCTGGATATGATTACTTCTAATTATGAAACAATTAAATATATAATGAGTTAAAAGCATGAGCATTACAGATGAAGGTGAATACGGACAAAAACAAATTAAAACTCTTGAATTAGTTTGGGGTGAGGGATTTTTATCACCTGGTGGAACGAATGAAATTGATTTAGTTTTAAATAATAAGCCAATTAAAGGTTTGAAAGTTTTAGATATTGGTTGTGGTTGCGGAGGTGCTGCTTTTCACTTGATAAATAATCATTTGGCTTTACATGTAACTGGCGTGGATGTCGAAAAAGAAGTGATTGATAGGGCCAATCAATTAAAATCAAAATTAGCCAATCCAAGTAAAGTTCATTTTGAAGTCATTAATCCTGGCCCACTTAAATTTCAAGATCATTCATTTGATTTAGTGTTTAGTAAAGACACATTTCTTCATATTAAGGACAAAGAAAATCTATCCTTAGATTTGTATCGGATCCTTAAACCCGGTGGATTTTTGTGTGTAAGTGATTGGATGCGCATTGATGACAACCCCCCGTCTGAAAATATGAAAAAATATATTGAATTAGAAGGTTTAAGTATGGAGATGTGCTCATTGCAAAGATACTCTAGCGCATTAGATAAAGCGGGTTTTATCAATATAAAAATTAACGATCGAAACTTATGGTACCTTGAGCTTGCAAAAAAAGAGTTATCTGATCTAAAAACTGTATATAGGGAAAAATTAAATCAAATCCTTGGTGTCGAAGATGCCGAGTTAACAATCAAGACATGGGCAAAAATGGTAGAAGTTTTAGAGCAAGGAGAACACCGGCCTGGTCATTTTTATGCTGAGAAACCTCTATAAAAAATTTTCTTCTTTTTTCCTAACAATGGTTGACATCATAAAATTATAAGGAGTTTCTAAATTTAATTCTTTACCCATAATTTCAACTTTTCCATTAATGAAATCTATTTCAGATTTTCTTTTTGACAAGTGATCTAAAAGCATTGAGGGCTTAGCATTAGGCATTTTCTTGCCGAATTCTGTCACATATTTTATCGGATCATTGAATGATAAAGACACATCTTTTAGGCAGGCTATTTTATGAGCTTCCTTTGTGCAACCTATAGCAACTCTCCAAAGTTTCTCACTTTCCATTAACTGACCAATAGTACAATTGTAAACTGTACATGGGGCACTAAAAGTAACATTACATATAAATTTTTCCCAAATAAGTTGGTTTATATCTTCATAAGCCTTCACATTAAAGCCAGCATCAGACCAAATAGATTCAATTAATTTTAGCCTTTTTGATATACCACCAGACAACTCTCCAATTCTTATTAACTTCATTGAATTATGATGAATGCGGCCAGGTTCTATTATTGAAGCTCCAAAGCCATCAGCAACGCCAAGTAATATATTGCTTTGAGGTATATAATTAATAATTTCATCCGAAGAACCAAGACCATTTTGAATGGTTAGAACTATAGTATCATTGTTTATGATATTTTTAATGTCAAAACCTGCCTTTCCGACACCGCTTGCTTTTGTCGACACTATAATTAAATTAAATTTAGTTTTTGTAGGCACTAAATGAGAAGCTATTAAGTTAGTGGCTATATTGCTACCACTGGCCCCTTCTACTTTAAGACCTTTTTCTTTAATAGCTTTAATATGGTCTTGCCATTTATCTACAACGTAAACATTATTTCCTGCTTTAGATAATAGCGTGGCATAAATAGACCCCATAGCCCCGATGCCATAAACTAAAATTTTCATAATTTTAATAATACCAAAATATAAGATTAAAGTTCAAATATAAAAAGATATAAATAACTTATAACTAGGGCAGGTACAGCACTATAAAGAGTTGCAATTAAGCCAACCTTTGGAGCAATAGCTAAAACAGGAAATAAAGCATCTCCATCGTTGCTTAGTGCATTTCCTATTTGTGCTGACAAAGGGATTATACCCATAAGATAGATGCTAGTAACAATGATTTGAGGTCCACAACCAGGTATAAATCCAACTAACACTGCAATCAAAGGAGTAAGAATTGAAAAATGAACAAACAATTGTTTTAAATCAAAGGCGGTGTAAAAAATGATAATTTCAAATGCAAGGAAAGCTAAAACTACCCAAATTGTAACAAAGTTAGTATCTAAAATCGTTTTCTCAAAAGATGTCCCTCCATTAAGTGAAGTTTTTTTATAAATTAAACCTTTTGAGGCGATGATATGTAATGATATTAAAAGCATACCACCTATAAAACCAACTAAAGTAGCTGCATTATCAAGATAATTATTTTTTAAAAAATTATTAACATCAACCTGAAAAGCCATAAAGATACCAATTATTAATCCTGGAATTAAAAGTAAAATCCATAATAATTTAGCTGAAGCAGATGTTTTGATTGGATTATAATGATTAATATTGTTGTCTATTTTAGTAGGAATTAAAAACCCTTTTGGATGAGTAAAGTCAACTAACCAACCAGCTATTAAGCCAACAAAAAAACCTAAAAACATTATAAAAAAACCTGTATTTGGTTCGCTTGCAATTAACAAAAAAGCTGCATCGCCCATAGTAGAAGTAAGAACAGCAACGACTGAACCAAAACTTAAGTTTCCTGTAGTGAATTGTGTAATAACTAAAAGAGCGCCGCCACAACCAGGCAGGGCACCTAAAGCTGAGCATGCAGGCACTTGATATATGCCGCCTTTTTGAAGTTTTTTTGTTAAATCAATCCCAAAAATATTTTCCACTCCATAGAAAACTAATAAAACTGCAGCGACAAATACTGAGACTTGAAGGTAGGCATCAGAAATACTGTTAATAATTATAGAAACAATTTCTGAATTTAAATTGATGACTATGTTGTTAGCAACCAAGAAAAATATCAATAAACTAGTTAAAGTTATTAATATTCTCGGCAAAAAATTACTATACTTGTATAGATCAATACTTGCTTTTAAAATCATGCCTAATAGTTAGATCTCAGTAATTAGTTTAGTGTTGTATTTGAAACTTAGTATATACTAAATTAATCTATGATCAAGTATAACTATTTACAAAATAAAATAATAAATTATTATAAAATTAAAATAATAAAAATAATTATAATGTTTGAAATCAAAAAAATTAATATTAAAGACACTAGCGCAAAAAGTGATTTTTTCTTATCATTTCAAAATACAGGTTTTGCAGTTTTAGATAATCACGACATATCTTATGAATTAATTGATAATGTATATAAAGAATGGGAAAAATTTTTTAATTCAGACAACAAAAATGACTACAAATTTGATGAGCATGTTCAAGATGGGTTTTTTCCGTTTAGAAGTGAGAGTGCTAAGGATAACCCTATAAAAGATCTAAAGGAATTTTTTCATGTCTATCCTGGGACAAAACTACCAGATTCATTGTCTGAAATTACTAAAACACTTTATAACCAACTTGTAAGTTTGGGAAAAAATTTATTAACTTGGCTTGACGAATTAACACCGTCTAATGTTGGCGTAAATTTATCAGAATCACTTCAAAGTATGGTTGATGGGAGTGATAGAAATTTATTAAGAGTCTTGCATTACCCACCAATAAAAGATTCAGCAGAGAAAGGTGCTATTCGAGCTGCAGCGCATGAAGATATTAACTTAATCACACTTTTAGTTTCAGGGAGTCAACCTGGTTTGGAAGCAATGGACAGAAATAATAAATGGCATAAAGTTCCAGTTGATAAAGGCATGATTACTGTAAATGTAGGAGATATGCTTCAAATGGCTTCTGGCGGTTTTTTTCCGTCTACAAGTCACAGAGTAGTTAATCCTGATGGTTCACAACAAAATGTCTCTAGATTTTCATTGCCAATGTTTATTCATCCCAGAAATGAAGTGATACTAAAATCAGGCACAACAGCGTTCGATTATCTTCAAGAAAGATTACATGAAATTAGATTAAAATAAATTTTTTAAAGCAAATGATCTTTTTTACTTGACGACAGTTATATAAAATGAGCATAAAATCATTTATTTATGGGGCTGTAGCTCAGTTGGGAGAGCGGTAGCTTTGCAAGCTTCAGGTCGTCGGTTCGATCC
>CAZCWO010000106.1:0-6897 GCA_964502335.1 uncultured Rhodobacterales bacterium
GTTTTGCTTATTTGAACCAATGGTTCAAAGGCTTTTAAGTTTATGGATTTTCCTAATTTAGGATTTAATTCAAAACTTGGATCGTTAGAAATACATGCCAAATGAATTAATGCATCATGTCCTTTGATTGTTTTTGTTAATAAATTTTAACTACTATGGCGGAGGAACCATCCGCCTCACCTCACCGCATAACGGTTGATTGGCTTCAATTCTAGCATCGGCAGATTTTTCAGTCCACAAATTAGTCTACAAAAAATTTCAAACAGTCTTTACTATTAATATTTATCAACTAAAATAATTATTAATTCATAGAGAAGTATTATTAAATGGTCGATTTTGGTGTGATAAATTTAACTCTAATAATTTCAATACTAGTTGTTTTTCTTGTTCTTCTGACAATTTATTTGGGTATTAAAATTGTACCCCAATCAAAAGTTTTTGTAATTGAAAGGTTTGGGAGATACTCGAGGACACTTAATGCAGGATTATCAATTATAATTCCATATTTAGATTCTGTTGCGCATAGAGTGGATATATTAGAAAGACAATTAACAAGTCAAAAAATATCTGTGATTACAAAGGACAATGTTGAGGTAGAATTAGAAACCAGTGTATTTTATAGAGTTCTTGATGCTGCAAAGTCAGTTTATAGGATATCAAATATTGACCAAGCTTTAACAACAGAAACTGCAGCTGTTGTTCGTTCCGCTGCAGGTAAACTTGAATTAGACGAACTTCAATCAAGCAGAGATAAGATGAATTCTGAGATTGCAAATACTTTATCACCTTCAGCTAATGAATGGGGTATAGAAATTACAAGAACCTCAATAACTGATGTGATAATTGACGATGCAACTAAAGAAGCTCAAAGACAACAACTAAATGCTGAGAGAACTAGAAGAGCAACAGTTGCCGAAGCAGAAGGACAAAGGCAAGCTGTTCAACTGAAAGCTGACGGAGAACTCTATCAAGCACAAAAAGAAGCAGAGGCTATTAAAATAGAGGCTGATGCTGAAGCATATTCAATAGAAATTAAAGCAAAGGCAGATGCTAAACAGACTGAGCTTTTAGCAAAAGCGATTGCAGACAAAGGAAAACCTGCAATTGATTTTGAAATTGCTAAAAGACAAGTTGAAGCTATTGGTAAACTTACAGCTTCTGAAAACACTAAAACACTAATCTTACCATCAGAGATAAGTGGAATATTTAGTGCTGCGGCTTCATTTTTAGAAACTTTTGAAAAAAATAAAAAATAAAAATTTTATGGAATTAAATTTTGCTTAATATATGGTTACTTCAATTTGAAATCTGGATAATCATTGGTATTATACTTATCCTTCTTGAATTAACAGATGGGAGTGCAATTTTTTTCCTGCCTCTTGGAATTGGATCTTTCATTTTAAGCTTTTATCTTTATCTATGTAACACTGAATTAATTAGTGAAACTCTAATAATAAATAGTTGGTATATTTTGTTGGTAGCATGGGCAATTTTGAGCCTAATCACTTCAATAATAATTTCCCTAGCAAGGAAAAGGTATTCTAATGAAAATCCAGATATTAACGATTATTAAATAATTATGAACAAATAAATAATACTTTTTTCACAAATTTTTATTTTTGCATATGTCAATTTTTCCATTCTCACCTCGTCCACAAATTGGTCCACAAAGAAGACTGCAAACCGTTACAATGTGATGAAATGGGATGATGCGCTCAATGCGCTTTAAATCAAGATAGAGCCTCGATTATGACATGCCATGTCCTAACAAAGTTATCACTCATGGCGGAGGGAGAGGGACTTGAACCCTCGCAACCCTTTACGGGTTGACGGATTAGCAATCCGCTGCATTACCGCTCTGCCATCCCTCCATTTGTTGTGAATTTATAGTAAATTAAAAATTCTTCAAGAAGGAAAAAGGAAAAACTTTTTAAATTACTATTGTAAAAGCTGTACTGGTTTTACTGGCCATCAATTTTGAGTTATAGGTAAGGTATGAATATATTTCTTGCATATTTTTTCTTATTTGCCGCTGTAGTGTTTGGAACAGCTTCAAATACTTTTGCAAATAACGCAGAGGGTTTCACAAAAACTATTCCTTCCATGTTAAGTATTCTTACTATTGCAATATGTATGTACTCTTTGTCTAACGTTATGAAAACATTGCCAGTAGGGATAACATATGAATCTTTTGCAGGTATATGTATTATAGCAACTTCAGTTGTTGGGGTAGTTAGATTTAATCAAATACCAAATATTTATACTATTATTGGCCTTGCTTTCATTATCGTAGGGGTTTTATTGGTCAATTTATTGGGTCAAAACTAATGTTAAATTCATGAGAAGTTTTTCTATATTCATCATCATTGCAATAATTGTTATTTGCTTTCTTTATGTTGTAATGAACTTTATGAAGAGTAGCCAAGATAGTTTTTCAACCAACATACAGGGTAATGTTAGCGGTCGTGATGGTGCGTCACAAGTTATTAGTCCAGTCGGGGTTTTTAAAGGCTTTGTTGGAATTAAATGACTAATTTAAATACAGAGGAGCCACATTATTAAATATAAAGATTAAAAGATTACTGATAGTAAATTTTTTTCTTAATAGACCAAAACCATAAAGCTAAAGAGAACCTAATGAGCTCACTTTTGCTTTATTAGTATTTAACTTATTGAGGTTGTGGTGGCTGATGTCCTCCAGGAGGTTGATGGCCATTTGGTGGTGGTCCCATGCCTTCTGGAGGAGGAGGCATGTTTCCATCATTGATACTATTAGCCATGTCCATGGCAGCATGTTGAGCGGCATGTTGAGCTTTATGAGCTGCTATCTGTCCAGCCATATGCTGAGCGGCTTGATTTGCCATTTGTCCCGCCATGTGCTGTGCTTGTTGGGCAGCCATTTGTCCTGCCATTTGTTGAGCTGCTTGTCCTGCAATTTGTCCTGCCATTTGGCCACCTTGTTGACTAGCCATTTGTCCAGCCATTTGTTGAGCTGCTTGTCCTGCCATTTGTCCTGCCATTTGCTGTGCTTGTTGACCTGCCATGTCTTTTGCCATGTTTTTCATGCCCTCAGGTATTGGAGGCATATTCGGCATTGAAGGCATCGTCCCATCTACTAATGGTTGCATATTCGGGATATTTGGCATCGTTCCATCCACTAATGGTTGCATATTAGGCATTCCTGGGGGTAGGGGAATCGATCCTGGAGATGGAGGTACAAAACCTTCAGGAATCTCCATTCCTTCTGGGAGCATATCCATTCCAATTAAGCCATTCTCAACAAATCCTAATAGCATATCCTGCCCAGCCTGAAAAGCAACTTTTCCTGCCATTCCCATTGCGTGATGATGAGCCTTACCCATCATCTTGTGCATTTGATTTGGTGGGGGCATCATGTTAACAAATTCTCCGTCTCCATCCAGGTCTATCATCACTTCTTTAGCCATCATGTTAGCTTGATCAAGGGCCATATTATTCGCCATGTCATTTGCCATTCCTCTAGCCATATCTAGACTCATTCCACCTGCCATACCTTTTGCAATGTCATGTGTTAAGTCCATAGCTATACCCATAGCCATTTGACCAGCCATCTGTTCAGCCATTTCCTTGCTCATTCCTTTCGCCATTTCCATGGCCATAGTTTCTGCCATTGCTTGAGAGTTTTCCATGATCATGCCAACGTCGACTTGATGGAATGCTTCGGGAGGCAATATTTGAACAAATTGTTCATTGAGCTCAGGCATTTGAAAGGCGGGTCCACCACCTGGTCCTGGGAGCAAAGGAGGCATGCCAGGCATCATTTGAGGGACAACAATATTTTGCATTTGTTCTGGGTTAAAAACTTTAAATGCCTTTGGGTCTAAAGCATTTAACATGTCCACTCTCATTTCAGCAAAAACTTCTGGTGGCATTACTTCAAAATGCTCTGGATCGAAATGTTGAATAACCTGTGGCGGGAGAGCTCCCATCATTTCAGGTTTGAAACCAGCCATAGCATCGTAGGGTATAGCTTTTATTTGCCCCTCTTCCATCTGAGCCATAGCTTTGGGCGGAATTTTGGATAATTTTTTCGCATCCATTTTTGCTATTTCTTCTGGGGGCATTTCTACATACTTTTTAACGGTCTTAACCTCGTAGTCTTTAAAAGCATTGTTTATAACTTCGTTTAGTTCTTCTTTTCCAATGCCGGTTATTTTCCCCATAGGAACACTTATTATGCCGTCATCCTGCATAATGAATAAACTGTTGTTCATCACGCCAACTTGGTCACCACCTTCTTCATACTTTTTCATTAGTCTCTCTTGTTCTTCAGGTGAAGCAAAGTCGTAAACTTTTCCATCTGATGAAAGAACTTGTCCAGTGCTAATTGTAAAACCGTAGGAAATTGTCGCATTTGATAGGAAAATAAAAAACGCGTATAAAAAATAATAATTGAAATTTCTCATCATTTGGCCCCATTTAACTTAAAAACAATTCTATAAATATCATACGTTTTAATCATATAGATATATTTGATATAAATTAAATTAAATTCAAAAACATATTTTTATTTCTGCTATAATTTAATAAGGATTATAGAATAAAAACAAGTATTTTATGATCAATAGATATATAGATAGAGTTATTATTTTTATGGAAAATCAAAATAAGATCTCATTTGAAGAGGTGATTGTAAAAAGAAGAAGTGTCAGAAAGTTTGAACCTGGGAAAACAATTGGCAATAACGTTCTTGAAAGGATAGTCGATTGTGGGAGATGGGCGCCTTCTGGAGCAAACACTCAATGTTTTGATTTTATTGTTGTAAATGAAAAAGAAACGTTGGGAAATGTAACAAAAGTATTTTTAAAGCAAGCTCAACGTCTAGTTGATCATGCTAAAGGCTTTCCAGCAGTTAAAAAATCATATTTGGCAAACACTGTTGCCATTATTATTGTTTTAGGCGATCCAAGGTGGAAAGTTTGTTTTCCTCAAGCTTCTTCAGAAAAATACAAAGATGAGTATTCACTTAATAATGAAGCTATTTTCCTTTGTTCTTTAGGTGCTGCAATTCAAAACATCCAATTGGGAGTTGCTGCTGAAGGTTTGACTTCAGCTTGGCTTTCAGGTGGCGGAGAAGATAATACTAATTCTGAATTATCAAAATTGTTAGGTTTTCCTAATTGGATGAAAGCTTATGGCACGATACCAATAGGTTATCCTGCTGAAACACAGGATAAAAGGTATAGGCGTCCTTTAGCGCAATGTCTTCATTGGAACAAGTATCAAGCAAAACAATATCGTTCTCATAGTCAAATTGATTTTTATGAAAGTACACTCAGGCCTTTTGCAATGTACAGAGACATTGAAAACATTGAACACTGGAAAGACTTTGAAAAAAAATTAGGTCCCTGGGGGGCTTCCTTTACAACACAATTTAGTAATCATTCAGGCAAATTGGAAAAAGAAGAGGACTTTTCAAAACCTAGATCAGAAGGAAGGGCAACTAGAAGGAGAAATAAAGCTAGAAATAGTTAAATTTAGATGGTATTTTTATCCATTAATAATTTTATAAACTGATCTAATTCTTTGTTTAGCATATCTAATGAAGTGGTATTTTTGCATTCAGCAAAATGCTCTTCAAATTGGCCAATGTGGAGTGTCAAATTATTAATATTTAATCTGACATTTAACCATTTAATAGCGTTATCATTTAATTTAAAAGCTTCTCTATAGTCATAAACCTTAATATAATCTACAATTCCTATTTGAGTGACTTTACCGTTATTAAACCAAAGTCCAAATGGAAAACCTTCCGGCACTTGTTGGCAAAACAATGAAAAGTCATTAAAGTTCTTTGAAAAAGAAAATTGAGGTAAACAAAGTATTAATGGCAATAAAATCAATATTAGAGGTTTTAAAAAATTATACCTCATAGATATATGTTATAAATGGGCACATTCCAAAAAAGACATTTTCTTTAATAGCATTCTCTAATCTTTGTATCCAATTATCAGCAATCTTTTTTTCTAACTGTTTAGCTTTTACTACAGCAGTTGAAAGAGCTTTGCCCATGGAAATAAAAAATTCGCTTTCACCCACTTCAAACAATAAATTTGAATTGTAGTTAATTAATTTTAAATTTAAATCTTTCGCTATCTTAGGCATTTCCCTCATTACTTTAGGTTGAGCTACACAACCTTTTTTTATTGCAGAGTTTACAATTTTATCTAAATTTTTATCACCAGAAGAAATCAATAGAGTTTCATAGTCAGCATCAAAAATCACAATTATCCCACTTTTTTTTAAGTATTGCTTAGCATTATTTAAAACAATCTTAGGTTCAGGAACATGGCTTACTAAGGTGTGCATGATTACAGCATCATAAAACAATTCATTGTTAGTTTTGGATGCCATGGCGTCTATCATTTTAAAATCTAATAAATGATCCACTTTGTCCTTTATAGCCAACTCTTTTCCAAACTTCAAAAGTTGTTCGCTTAAATCAGAGACTACGTATTTGCCATTGAAATTTGTTTCTTTGATGTAAGCTCTTCCTATAACACCGGTTCCTCCTCCTAATTCTAAAATTGAGGCATTATTATTTAAATTCATAAGTGAAAAATATTCATTTCTGAAAGAGGCAAATTGTCCTGTTTGAGATCTTACTTCCAGCCTTTCTGATATAATGGATATACTTTCCTCCGGTTGTTCATCTATATTCAAAAATACGTCATTCATTTATATTAAATCTCCACTGAATATTATATTTTATTAGCGTAACCTATTATTCATGAATATCAACTGGTATGAAATTTGCTTTTTATTAAAATAGTCAATTTTTTGTATTTTTTTGGAGGGTGAAATGAGCAAAAATTTGAATAAAAATTATAAGGCAACTTTAAATGAAGAGATTATAGA
>CAZCWO010000107.1:0-6872 GCA_964502335.1 uncultured Rhodobacterales bacterium
AAGTTCAAAAAGAAGATAGGTTTGTAGTGGAGGGTATTTTCAAAGGAGTGAACTCGCCGCTTGGAAGTCCAGGGCCATTAAGCTGGCTAGAGAGAGAAAATCATGAATTTACTCAGTATATTGCAAGGAAGTTAGTTAATTAAATTAAGAGGCAAAAATGACTTTTTCAATCGTTGGTTTTTGTAATAGAACAAAAATGAGTGGGGTCGCTATTACCACCTCTAGTATAGCCGTGGGGAGTAGGTGTCCTTGGGTAAGATCAAATGCTGGTGCAGTAACTACTCAAAATGTTACAGATCCAAGTATTGGCAATGATGTATTAGACTATATGGAAAAAGGAAATTCAGCTCAAGATTCTATTGAATATGCTTTAAAAACTCGGAAGAATATTGAATACCGTCAAGTAGCTGCAGTAGACTTAAAGGGAAACACAGCAAGTTTTACTGGTAAGAATATTTTAGGTAAGCATGCAGTTTCAGAAGGGTTGCATTGCATTGCAGCTGGCAACCTTTTAATGAATGAAACATTATCTAAAGTAATGACAGATAATTTTGAGGTTAATAAAGAAATGCATCTTTCTGAAAGATTGATAACTGCATTACAAGCAGGTATTGACAATGGAGGAGAGGTAGGACCAACTCATTCAGCAGCGATTTTAGTCGCACACCAACAAAAATGGCCGCTAGTAGATTTAAGAGTGGACTGGGATGATGAGTGCCCTGTTAAAAAGCTTAAAAGTTTATGGGATGATTATAAGCCTCAAATGGAACCTTACTTACTTAGAGCTTTAAATCCATCTAAAGCTCCAAGTTATGGTGTTCCTGGAGATATTTAACTTTATATACCTTTTTGTAATCTATCTATTAAAGTCTCGAGCATTCTATCACACTTAATTAATTGTTTTTCACTTACAAATTCATCTGGTTTGTGACCTTGGTTCATCGAGCCCGGCCCACAAACTATTGTCGGGATAGACAATTTAGATGAAAATAATCCTCCTTCTGTGCCAAACGCAACTTTTATTGTGTTATTTGATCCTGTCAGAGAAGAAATGAATGAGACTATTTCTGAATTTATATCAGTATTCAAACCAGGATATTCATTTGTAATGGTAATTTTTATATCAGCGTTAGAAGCTGTTTTTTTTGCAGCTTTTATAATCAATGCAATTCTAACCTTTAATTTCTCTAAAATTTTTGAGGGATCGTCTTGAACCAAGTTTCTAATTTCAAAATCTACAGAAGTATGATTGGGAACAATATTCAAAACTATACCACCACTTATTTTTCCAACATGAAGTGTCGTGTATGCTATGTCGTAATCGTCATCTTTATAACCTTTTTCAGCGATTTCTTTTTGCATTATTCTTATTTCGTTTATTAGGTCACAAGCCAAGTGTATAGCATTGGTTCCGGTTGGTGCGAGAGCTGAATGTGCTTCAACCCCAATACATTCAGCCTTTAACGCAGTTTTGCCTTTATGACCGGTTGCTATGGACATTGAAGTAGGCTCTCCTACAATGCACATTGAAGGTTTGTATTTAAGATCTTCCATCATATTAATTAATGATCTTACGCCTAGACAACCGATTTCTTCATCATATGAAAGAGCAAGGTATAGTGGGTTTGTTAATTTTAATTGCTTTGCTTTTACAAACGCGTTTACTGCGCAGGCGACGAAACCTTTCATATCAGCTGTACCTCTGCCATAATATAGTCCATTTTCATAGGTGCACTCAAAGGGTGGCTTAGTCCAATCCTGCCCATCTATTGGCACCACATCTGTATGGCCTGATAACATGACGCCCTCGCTATTTTTTGGGCCTATTGAAGCAAATAAATTTGCCTTAGATTTTTCTTTGTTTTTTATTATGACAGGTTTGACATTGTCACATGAAATGAGTTCGGCAATATAATCAATTAGATTGATATTAGCATCTCTACTTACTGTGGGATAAGAAATTAAATGGTTCAATATTTGAATAGTATCTATATCGGTCATTGTTCTAAATTTTAATTATAAATTTTAACTTATACTATAGTATATGTTCGAGAAAAAAATTAGCGAAAATCAAATTAAATGTTTTTATTTGGCTTTCTGTTAACTAACCAGACCCCAGTACAAGCAACTATAAACCCAATAATACCAGAGGCATTTAATTCTTCCTTAAAAACAAGATAACCTAAAATAGCAGAAACTGGTGGTGCTAGAAAAAACAAACTAGCAGTGCTAGACATTTCACCCCTCCTTATGAGAAGCATTAAAATGCTAATTGCCCCTAATGAGACTAATAGTATCAGCCAAGTCATCGAAATTATTAACTCTTTTGATAGGTTAAATTTAAACTCCTCAAAAAAGACCAAAAGGATGCTAAAAAAAATGGCGGCAAATACTGCTTGAATAGTATTTCCACCAAGTATATCCATATTTTCTAAATATTTCTTTTGTATGATTGTTCCAAAAGAGATAGCAACTAATGCTATAACGCAGCTAATGAAACCTATCAGTGGTAGCTCGCCACCCAATCTTGGCCAAACTACAATCAATACCCCAATAAAACCTAAAAAAATGCCTATCCATTTATCCACCTTGATATCTTCTTTAATTATCAAAATTGCTAAAATACAGGTTAATACCGGATGCAAAGAAACAATTAGGGAAGAGATGCCAGCTGCAGTTCCTTTAGTAATTGAAAAAAACACTCCCCCTAAATAAAAGCCATGCAAAAGAATGCCTACTAAACCTATATATAAAACCTCACTTTTTTTTGGCCACTTTGCTCTAAATAGAAAAACTATAATTGCAAATATAAATGAAACAATCACGAACCTTATTGCAAGCATACTGAAAGGTCCAGCATCGCTCAGACCAAGTTTGGCGGCAACAAAAGCACTGGCCCATAAGAAAATAAAAGCAATTTTTAATATCAAATCTATCATTAAAATTTATCCATGTTTAAAAAAATCACAATATTGCACAAGCTTATAAATTGAAATAAATTATCTTAGAAAAAAAATGTAAGTTGTGCTAATAAAGATTTGAATTAGAGGATAAGAATTGGATCTTCGATAATTTAAAGTTTACACAGGTCTAAAGATTTTGAAAGGACTACAATGGCAAAGTATGTATTAATGGGAAAATATTCATCTCAGTTTTCAGAGGGAATGATACACACCCCTCAAGATAGGATGAAAGTAGTGGAACCAATGCTGAAAAGTTTTGATATTGAGCTTAAAGAGTTTCTTTTTACTCCAACCAATCCAGAAAATGACTTTGTTGCAATTGTTGAATCTGACCCAGAAAATGAAATAAAACTGCATGGCGGGGTCCACATGGTTTATGCAACAGGAACCTTTGAAAAGGTAAACGCCTTTAGGGCTTACGATAGCTCTGAAATGAGAGAAATATTTCAAATAGGGCATGACGGCGTTTCATCATTTGTATCAGCAAAGCAAGGCGCAGGTTTGGAATAATGTATGGCAGAATAATTTCATTCACTCTTTTGGCGCCATCTCTTTGGTCTGTGGTAGAGTCGATTGGGTCAAAGCAAAGCAGCGAAAACCATAAAAGATTTTTATTTAAATCAGCTGACAATGCTGGATTTATTGTTGAAATTTTTTCTGACAGGAAAATTGCTGGATCAAATCTAGAAACCATGAAAGCAATGCAAGGATTGCGCGAGCAAGCCATGGCTAAAGTGAATGTTTCTGAGGGCGAAGGTTTAAGCTCCTAATAATAATCAAAAATTATACTTCTTCAAACCTACTTATATGCTAATAATTCAGAATTTAAGTTTTAAAATAAGTGGCAAAACGCTATTTGATGAAACTTCAGCAACAGTTCCTAAAGGCCATAAAATTGGTTTGGTAGGAAGAAATGGAACTGGGAAAACCTCATTATTTAAATTAATAAGAAACGAATGGTCACCTGAAACAGGAACAATTAGTTTTCCAAAAAATTTTATTGTTGGGGGCGTTGATCAGGAAGCTCCTTCTTCCGAGGATTCTCTTTTGGAGACTGTTTTAATGGCTGACAGGGAGAGGTCTTTTTTACTAAAAGAAGCAAAAACTGAAGTTGATCCAAGTCGCATATCTGAAATTCAAAACAGATTAGCTGATATTCAGTCTCATACAGCTGAAGCGCGTGCTTCAACAATTCTTGCAGGTTTAGGTTTTGATATCCAAGCTCAGAAAAGACCATGCAGTGAATTTTCGGGAGGATGGAGAATGAGGGTTGCTTTGGCAGCAACACTTTTCTCAAACCCAGATCTACTATTATTAGATGAACCTACAAACTATCTAGATATTGAAGGTTCAATTTGGCTTGAAAATTTTTTAAACAAATATTCTGGCACTGTTTTGATTATTTCTCACGATCGAGATCTTTTGAATAATTCGGTAAATGGCATACTGCATCTTTCAGGATGTAAATTAAATTATTACAAAGGAAATTACGATCAATTTGAAAGTGAGAGACGAGTTAAGCTTGAACAGCAAATGTCAATGAAAAAGAAGCAGGACGCTCAAAGACAGCATATTCAAAGTTTTGTTGATAGGTTTAGATACAAAGCATCAAAAGCTAGACAAGCCCAATCAAGATTAAAGCAATTAGAAAAGATGCAGCCTATACTTGCAATTTCTGAGAATGTAGTCTCTGCTTTCAATTTCCCTTCGCCAAAAGAAATTTCCCCACCTATAATAAAAATTGAGAGTGGAAGTGTAGGGTATAATGAGAACGTAGTTCTTAATAATATCAACATCAGATTAGACCATGACGATAGAATTGCCTTATTGGGTGCGAATGGTGAAGGGAAATCAACCCTTTCAAAGCTTTTGGCTGGAAAGATTGATTTAATTAATGGAGAGATTATAAAATCTAGTAAATTAAAAGTTGGATTTTTTGCACAACATCAACTTGAAGAATTAACGCCAGGTGAAAGTCCATTTGAGCATTTTTCTAAATTGTTAACTGAAGATAGTATTAGTAAAATACGTGCTAAATTAGGAGCTGCAGGAATAAACTCAGATATTGCAGATAATCCTGTTGAAAAACTTTCAGGAGGGCAAAAGGCCCGATTGATGATGGCGTTAGCAACCATAGAAGCGCCGCATCTTCTAATTCTGGATGAGCCAACAAATCACTTGGATATTGAGAGCAGAGAGGCATTGGTTCATGCTCTCAATGATTTTTCTGGGGCTGTAATAATTGTCAGCCATGATGTTCATCTAGTGGAAATGATTGCTGATCGATTATGGTTAGTAAAAAGTGGTAAAGTCACTCAATATGATGGAGATATTAATGACTATAGGAAAAACCTTCTTTCTGACAGAAACAATAAACCAAAGATAAAGAATGTTACTACTCCTTTAAAAAGAAAGGACGAGGATAATAATTTAGTTGTTTCTATTACATCTAAAATAAAAAACTGTGAAAAAAAAATAGAATTATTACTAAAGAAAAAAAGTGAAGCCCAAAAAATGATATCAGGATCTGTAGGCATTAATCTTCAAAGTTATCAAATTAATCAAATTAAAAATAAACTAGATAAAATTTCTAAAGAAATTGAGGAAGAGGAAAAACATTGGCTAGCTTTACAAGAGTAAAAATATAGCATTAAATTTAAACTCTTAAACAATTAACAAGGTGAATTACTATGAAAGCTTATATTATTGGAAGGGGAAATGTTACTAATGAACAAAAAGCTGAAGCTTACAAACCGTTGGCCGCCAGTGCTAATAAAAAATATGGTGGCAGGTATTTAGCTAGAGGAGGAAAGTTCATTAATAAGGAAGGCGCGGAATATGAAAGAAATGTAATTATTGAATTTCCTTCATTCGAGCAAGCAAAGGCAGCATATGAGAGTGATGAATATAGAAATGCATTAAATGTTCTTGGAGATGGAATGGATAGGTTATTGGTCATTGTTGAAGGTATGGAATAGGGAATAAAATATGAGGCTTTCTGATTGTTATAACTTTAACGATTTCAGACTTTTGGCAAAAAAAAGACTGCCTTCTCCCATTTTTAATTATATAGATGGCGCAGCAGATGATGAAATCACTTACGCTAGGAATACTTTATCTTTTAATGATGTAGATTTAGTGCCTAATGTCTTGTCTGGTGTTGAAAACGTTGATCTTTCAACAACTATTTTTGGCAAAAAAATTGACATGCCATTGTATTGTGCTCCTACAGCTGTTCAAAGACTTTTCCACCATGAAGGAGAAAGAGCAGTCGCTAAGGCTGCAGAAAAGTACGGAACAATGTTTGGCATCTCTTCTCTTAGTACAGTAAGCGTCGAAGAAATTAATTCTCTGATAAAATCTCCTAAGATGTTTCAATTTTATTTTCATAAAGACAGAGGCCTGAATACCAACATGTTAGATCGTGCAAAAGCAGAAAGTTTTGATGTTTTAGCATTGACTGTTGACACCATTACAGGAGGAAATAGGGAGCGAGATTTAAGAACAGGGTTTACTATTCCTCCGAATTTAAATTTTTCCAGCTTATTGAATTTTTTAATCAAACCAATGTGGACAATAAATTATTTGGCACACAAAAAATTTGAACTTCCTCATCTCCAAGACTATGTCAGTGAGGGAACAGATGTATTCACGTCAATTGGTTCATACTTCTCCACAATGCTTGACCAATCTATGAACTGGAAAGACGCTGAGAAACTTTGTTCTCAATGGGGAGGGCATTTTGCATTAAAGGGCATTATGAGTGTTGAAGATGCCAAAAGAGCAGTAGACATAGGATGCACTGGTATTATGGTTTCCAACCATGGAGGGCGCCAATTAGATGGTTCACGATCTCCTTTTGATCAACTTGCAGAGATTGTAGATGCAGTTGGAGATAAAATAGAAGTA
>CAZCWO010000108.1:0-6866 GCA_964502335.1 uncultured Rhodobacterales bacterium
TAATTTTATTGATTGTTAAATTTGTTTTCGTTTTTTTTGTTTTAGCTAGTGGTTCTTTTAATATTTCTGTTCTTTCTTTTCGAATTGTATCATATTCTTTTAAACCTGGATCAACGGTGTAAAACCATTTTTGCAAGTCACCATGGTGTATATCATTGGGGCTGTTGCCCCAATAAACATAATCAGGATTTCTTATTTTTCTCTCTCCCAGACCGTTTATTGTGTTCCCAGAAATTTTTGGGAAAAGAGCCATTTGATCTGGATTTGGTTTATAATTATTATAAAGATTTTTTTTCATAAACAGCCCTTGTTGCGCATCATTTAGCGTCTATTCAATTTTTTTGAATTAATTTATTAAATCATAATCACCAATTGATCTTAATCCATCAATCAAACTTTCAGCATAAGACGTCTCAGGGAACCAACCCATAATGTCATCTTTACTTTTCCCTGTCGACTTAAACCTTTCAAATAATTCTGCAGCTTTCTTTTTGTTTCCACTTTCAAATTCAATAACTGAAAATACTGCTAATATAAGTGGCGACATGTCTGGTGCATTAATTTTTTCACCAACTAAATTTCGAATTTCATCATAGTTTCCTAGTTTGTAATACTGGCCAACTAAAATGTTTGTCAAAAACCAATTGTTGTCATTGGGGGTTAAGGCCAAGGCCTTTTTAGTGTATTCCATTCCTCTTTCTACATTTCCACAACCCGCCAAAACAGAGCCAGCAACAGTATATACCTCAACATTTCCACCAAGAGAAAGTGCTGTTTCTATATCTTTAATGACAATTTCACAATTTTGAGAAAGAAGGTACAATTCCATGGCACTCTTTAATGCAAAATCCTCATTTCTTCCACGCAGATCAATTAATTTATTGATGGTCACTCTTAGGTTTTCTTTGTCATTTTCAATGTCATCTGACAACCCAACCCAAATTTTCATGGCTATCTGCCAACCTAAAATATTTAAAACAACAGGACTATCGGGCATTTTCTTTTTGATGTTTTCAAAAAAAGCTTCCGCCTTTTTATATCCTTCAGGGGTGTATTTTCTCCATTCATTGCGCCAATTTAAATAAGTCGTAAACGTCTCTAAATCATTAAAATCATTTGCCCAACTAGTGCCTTGTGAACCAGTGACAGCAGTAATTTGTAAATTGTTAAGAATTTTATTGCCCATTTCATCTTGAACTTTAAAGATATTTTGCATATCAAAATCTTTT
Source organism: uncultured Rhodobacterales bacterium (assembly GCA_964502335.1). GTDB lineage: Bacteria > Pseudomonadota > Alphaproteobacteria > Puniceispirillales. The sequence continues at coordinate 1,230 of CAZCWO010000108.1, forward strand.
TGTTCAGACCAAAGAACTTTATTTTGAGATAAATCTGTTAAACTTACTGTAATTCTTGATATGTTGCCATAGGTTTGAATCGACCCTCTTACAATGTAATCTACATTATACTTATTTTTTATTTCTGTATCGGTAAAACTATTTTCATCTACATGAAAGCTAGTATTGCTTGAAAGAACATTAATCCCAGTATACTGAGACAAAATTGAAATCATGCTTTCTGTTATTCCTGTTCCCAAAGTATTGTCATCTGATGATGCGTTTAAAGCCTTAAATGGTTCAACAAGTATAAATGGAAGGGATGTTGCTTGATACTCTGAATTATTACTAGAGCTCTCTTTGTTAAAAGTGGTGTTTATAAAATTGAAGTAAAAAGTCCCAATTAGAGCAGCAAAAGCTATGACTGAAATGATAATTATCAAACTAAGACTAGGCGATTTTTTATTCAGTTTCCTTTTGTGAGACTTGTCTAAAAGAATGTCATAAGCATGAAAAATATTTTTCTTAACTCTTTGCTCACCCAAATTATTAAATTCATGCTTAATTTTAGTTTTTACTAAATCATATATGCTTTTCGAAATTGTTATTCCATTTGGTTGAGCCAAGGATTCTAATCTTGCTGCTATATTAACACCATCACCTAATAAATTTTCCTTTTCCTCTATTACATCACCCATATTAATACCAATCCGAAATTCCAGAGGAACAGTGGTTTCACTCGAAGAATTACGTTTTTTTATAGCTTTTTGGAATTCTACTGAACATTCAATTGCATTAACTGCACTTGGAAATTCTGCAAAAAATGAATCTCCACCTGAATTAAAAAGACGTCCATCATAATTTTGGAAGAGCTTTGCCAAAATTTCTTCACATGATCTGAGATTTTTTACTGTCTCATTTTCATCGGACTCCATATGTTTACTGTAGTCCACAACATCAGTTGCAAAAATAACTGAAATTTTACGTTTTATTTCATTGGTCGACATTATTAAACAATCTTATTGAATGAAGTATTTTATTTTCAAATCTTAATATAAATTCTACAACGAAGACCTTTGAAACACTATTTATTTATGTATTTAAGACCATTACAAATGATCTTGTTCATAAAATAGGTCTTAATTTCAAATAGTGTTTTATTATTGCAAATCAATTCTTGTAGCTTAGTATCTTAATAAAAATATATTTTGGTGTAAGATTAAAATGTCTATATATGAACAAGATTTAGAAAAAAATTCTGCAAATTACCAACCGCTGAGTCCAATTTCTTTTTTATCGAGAACTAGGCGAGTATTTCCAAACCATGAAGCTGTAGTATACGGCAAAATTAAACGTTCTTATGAAGAAGCGTCAAATAGGTGTGACTTGTTAGCAAGCGCCTTGCTATCCAAGGGAATTTCTAAAAATGACACAGTGTCAGTTATGTTGCCAAATATTCCAGAAATGTGGGAATGCCATTTTGGGGTTCCAATGTCAGGAGCTGTCCTGAATAGTATAAACACCAGATTAGACGCAAGTACAGTGGGCTTTATCTTGAAGCATAGTGAAGCAAAGCTATTTATATTTGACAGTGAATACTCAAAATGCGTTGGTGAAGCGTTGAGGTGTTTAGATAAGGTACCAACTTTGATTGAAGTAGTTGATGAAGTTGCAGGAAACAATGTATCTTCCTTAAAAAATAGTTTAAATGTTATAAATTATGAAGAGTTTTTATCTAAATCTGAAGTTTCAAATATTCTCTCTGACCCTCCTGCAGATGAATGGGATGCAATATCATTAAATTATACTTCAGGAACAACAGGCAACCCTAAAGGAGTGGTGTGTCATCATAGAGGAGCTTATTTAAATGCCATAGGAAATATTTTAACATGGGAACTAAATATGCACCCGAGGTACTTATGGACATTGCCAATGTTTCATTGTAATGGTTGGTGTTTCCCATGGACAATTACAGAAAGAGCAGGAACGCATGTGTGTTTGAGGCAACCATCCGGCCCATCAATTGTTGAGACTATTAATAGTGGTAAAATTACACATCTCTGTGGTGCTCCTATAATTATGCAAATGGTTGCACAAAATATTAAAGATTTAGATCAAGGCATAGAAAAAAATTTAAAGATGATGACTGCTGGCGCCCCGCCGCCAGAGGCTGTTTTAGCTGTTATGGCTGAATGTGGCATTGATGTAATACACACATATGGATTAACAGAGGTCTATGGTCCTGCTGTGGTTTGTGCATGGAAACCAGAATGGAATGAACTCAAACAAGCCGATCAATCAAAAATAAAATCAAGACAAGGGGTGACATACTCAGTTCAAGAAGATCTGATCGTCATTAATCCTGAAAATATGAAAAAAGTAAAGCAAGATGGCCTTGAAATTGGAGAAGTGTTAATTCGTGGAAACATCACAATGAAGGGATATTTAAAAAACCCCAATGCAACAAGTGAGGCCTTTAAAAATGGATGGTTCCATACTGGTGATTTGGGAGTATGGCACGAAGATGGATATATTGAACTAAAAGACAGGTCAAAAGATATAATTATTTCAGGTGGTGAAAATATTTCTTCCATTGAAATAGAAGGTGCGCTTTATAAACATCCTTCTGTTGCAGCTGTTGCTGTTGTGGCAAAAGCTGATAAAAAATGGGGCGAAACTCCATGTGCATTTATTGAACTAGTAGATGGGTCCAATCCATCTGAAGAAGATTTGGTTCAACATTGTCGTAGTTTGTTGGCTGGTTTCAAAATTCCAAAGAATTATGTTTTTGGAGAACTTCCTAAAACAAGTACTGGAAAGATTCAAAAGTTTCTTTTAAGGAAAAAATTGAGTTAATTTAAGTTAAAAATCTTTTGTGTTAAATTCAATATTTTAAGTTAAATCAATGGGTATTAATTTGAGAAAAGATCTAAAAAAAATATCCTTTGGAAAGCCAGTATTAGAAGTCAAGCATGAAGTTTCAGGTATTATAAAAATTAAAAACATAGAACAACCAGATGAATGGCCTGTAAATATAATTAAAAAACTACTTTTTTGGGCTAAAAAAAAGCCAAATAATGTATATTTAGCGCAAAGAGATGAACATAACAGTTGGGAAAAATTAACCTATAAAGAAACATTGAAAAAAGTTAAAAGTTTATCTTGTTTTTTGTTAAAACAAGAACTTTCAGAAAATAGACCTTTAATAATTCTGTCAGGAAATGACTTCAACCATGCTTTGCTAGCTTTAGCATGTTTATACTCAAAAATACCATACGCTCCAATATCAACAGCTTATTCATTATATTCAGATGATTTGGAAAGATTGGAAGCAGTTTGTAACATTTTAAATCCTGGTTTTGCTTTTGCCAGTGATGGAAAGATGTTTAATAGTGCTTTAAATAAATTAAAATTACCAAAAGACAAAATTATCGTTGGGAAAAATCCTTCAAATGGAAATTTGTTAATTGATAGAATAATAAAATCAAACTATCAAAAACATTTTCCTCTAACGGAAACAAGCCCTGAATGTATAGCCAAGTTTTTATTCACTAGTGGTTCAACAGGCACACCTAAGGCTGTAATACAAACACATGAAATGTTAAGTAGTAATATGGCGATGGCCACTAAGGCATATAAATTTTTAAAGAAAGAGGCGCCAGTGATTGTTGATTGGATGCCTTGGGCGCATGTAGCTGGTGGAAATAAAGCATTCAACTTAGTTCTATATACAGGTGGGACATTTTATATTGATAAAGGATCCCCAACTATCAAGGATTTTAAAACTTCAATCAATAACCTCAGTGAAATCAGTCCAACTTGGTACTTCAACGTTCCAAAGGGGTACGAATTTTTAATTAAAGGCTTAGATGAAAATGAAAAACTTGCTCATACATTTTTTAAAAAAATAAAATTACTAGTCTATTCTGGTGCATCAATGCCAAAGCTTATTTTTAAAAAACTTGATGAGCTATCTGTTAAAAACATTGGTAAAAAAATATATATTTCTGCTGCTTATGGTGCAAGTGAAACAGCTCCAATGGCTACTATGCCAAATCATAAATGTAATTCAATTGGAAACATTGGTATCCCACAGTTTGGAACTGAAATGAAATTAGTGCCATTTGGTGATAAATATGAGGCAAGATTTAAGGGGCCTAATGTCACCCCTGGATATTGGAATGATAAAAATACAACACAATCTTCTTTTGATGAAGAAGGGTTTTTTATAATAGGAGATGCGCTAAAATTTAGAAAAAATAAAAATCCAACTTTTGGATTTTATTTTGATGGAAGGACTTCTGAAAACTTCAAACTCAATACCGGGTCATGGGTTTCAGTTGGGAATATTAGAAGCAAACTCCTTGATGCTTTAGGCGGCATTGCTTCTGATGCAATTATTGCTGGGGAAGACCAAGAGTTTTTAAGTGCTATTTTAATTCCAAATTTGTCTTATTGTGCAAAATTAATAGGTATTGATTTAAAGGAATTCAACCATACAACGATTTTAAACAACCCTAAAATTAAAAAAATAACTTTGAAAGTTCTTAAAAACTATAAAACAAATACAATAAGCAAATCTCAATTTATTAAGAGAGCAGTTTTTTTTAATGGGAAGCTTTCTAAATCAAAGGGTGAAATTACAGACAAGGGATCTATAAATCAAATGGCATTTATTTTGAATCGAAGAGTATTGGTCAGAAAATTATACAAAGGTGAATCTAAGAACATTATGGAAATTTAATTTCTAAATGATCTGTGGCAAGAAGTGCAGCTGTTAGATGTTTTCTTTATAGCGATTTTTATCCCATCAAAACTATTATTTAATGCAGCATTTATAATTTGCATTGAGTGCTGTTCTGTTTCTTGGGCTTTCGTCACAAAGCCATCAAAATTTATCCAAATATCAGATGATGCATCTGAATTGTTGGTCATTGTTGCTTGAGTTCCTTCAGGGAAAAATGACGGAATCAGTTTAGACCAGTCATTAATAAATTTAGTCTCATTAATTATTTTTTGATAATTTCTAGTTATTAATAATTTATTAATTTTAATTAAAGATTTTTCACTTTTTTTAAAAAATGTGATTCTTTCCTGGATTAAACTTTCTTCAGACCAACAGGACATATTACAAATATTAAGAATGTAAACATTATGTGTTTCATAATAAAATTATTCTAATTCAACCCAATCTTTCCTAGGAACCAGAACACATTTTTTTGAAGAATTATATGGCCAGCACCATATAGATAAAAAGGGAACTTCATTTACTCTCATGGCATGAACCATATTTGGTTCATTGTAAATAATGCTTCCAGCACTTTTTTCTTGCCAAATTCTATTTTTAAAGCGCCAATGAGTTCCATTTGTCAAATTTAGATATAATTCAGGCGCCTCATGTTTATGGTCTTTGTAAAATATATTTGGCTCTAAAAGAAACAAGCCTAATCTAAACTCATTAGATATAAAACTACCATGTATTGGGCCAATTAATTCTGAGTTCATGTTTCCATTTAAATAATGTTTGCCAATACCAGAGTTTTTCTCATAAAATGAACCGTTATCAATATTCCAATTCATCTCATTTAATGCTAAAAAAATAGATTTTCTTAATGGAATGAGAGGTTCGGACTTTATAGACTTTAATGCTTTTTGAAG
>CAZCWO010000109.1:0-6834 GCA_964502335.1 uncultured Rhodobacterales bacterium
CAGCCAAAATATAATCTTTTTATTCTTGATTGTTCAATTGCCGATGCGCACATTGCACACGGCTCTAATGTTACATATAAACTACAACCCGTCAGTCTTTTATTGCCAATTTTAAGAGTTGCTTTTTGGATGGCTAAAATCTCGGCATGTGCAATAGGGTCTTGTTGGGTTTCAACCAGGTTAAATGCTCTAGATATTATGTTTCCATAGTTGTCAGAAATAACTGCTCCGACAGGAACTTCATTTTTTTCACATGCTTTTTTTGCTTCCTCAAAAGCTATTTCCATTGGCCCAATTAATTTTTTTGATGTTGTTTTCATTCAATCATGAGTTTAGTTTAAATTTAAATCATTTCTATTAAAAATTTTTATAACTATGAAAAACATTAATAAAGAAAATATAATTGGTAAAGAAAGGGTAGCAAAAGTTTTGTCAAGAGCTGGCCTTTGCTCCAGAAGGGAAGCTGAACGTTGGATTTATGAAGGTAAAGTAAAAATAAATAATATTTTGATTGATACTCCTGCAACAAAAGTTTCAAAAAATGATAAAATTTTAGTAAATAATATTGAAGTTCCCAAGCCTACAAAGACTAGAATTTGGAGATTTCACAAACCTAAAGGATGCCTTGTTACTAATCATGATCCTAAAGGAAGAACTACTATTTTTGATATTTTACCTAAAAGCCTTCCAAGAGTAATATCCGTTGGAAGGCTAGATTATGAATCTGAAGGATTAATACTTTTAACAAATAATGGAGAAACCTCAAGAAAGCTAGAACTTCCCTCCACTGGCTGGTTAAGAAGATATAAAGTTCGAGTTCACGGATATGTAAATTCCAATGAATTAGAAAAGCTCAAAAAAGGCATAAAATTATCAAACTTTAAAACTGGCCCAATTGAAGCAAGCTTAGAAATCCAAAAAGGAAGTAATGCATGGATTTTGATCGGATTAAGAGAAGGAAAAAATCGGGAGGTTCGAAGAATAATGGATTTTTTAGGCTATCCTGTTAACCGTCTAATTAGAATTTCTTATGGCCCTTTTCAATTAGGCGATCTTAAAAGAGCTGAAGTGTCAGAAATTAATAAAAATGTTATATCCGATCAACTCGGTATTTTAGATAAATATAAATGAGAATAATTTCAGGAAAATACAAAAGAATAAAACTTTGCACTCCAAAAGATTTATCAACCAGACCATCTACTGATAGATTCAGAGAAACGGTAATGGGAATTTTAGAAGGGGGAAAATTTGGTTACCCTTTAAAATCTAAAATTATAATAGATATGTTTGCCGGCACAGGAGCATTTGGAATAGAAGCAGCATCAAGGGGGGATCCTAGTAAAGTTATTTTTATAGAAAGTGATAAAATTGCTAATAACATTATTCGATCTAACATTGAAATTTTAAATACAAAAAATATTTTTTATACAATTAATGAAGATGTAAGAAATATCAATGAATGGAAATTTGAACCTTCCGGATTAGTTTTTTTAGACCCACCATATTTTTCAAATCTAGGCATTGCAGCTTTATCAAAATTAAATGAATTACATGCTCTTTCACCAGGAGCTATAATAATCTATGAAACATCTGTAAAAGAAATTTCTCCAAAAATTGATAGTTGCGAGTTATTATTATCAAAAAAAGTAAGCAACTCTTTAATAAATATCTTTAAATATTCACCTTCTTTTAAATAACTTTTCTATGTCTTTTAATGATAACGATATAGACGTTGGCCTCCCATGATTACATTGAGCAGAATTAGGTGTTATTTCCATTTTTCTTAATAATGCATTCATATCCTCTGCTGACAACTCCCTACCTGACCTTATTGAACCATAACAAGAACTGGTTGAAATAATATTATCCATTTTTTGATCAATGCTAATTTGTGTTCCCAATTCAAAAAGTTCTTGAGCAACATCTTTAATTAATGCAGATATATTTGCACTAATTAATAAATTAGGAATTGCTCTAATTAAAACTGTATCTTCACCAAACGACTCAATTTCGAATCCCAGTTGATTTAAGGTATTAATATTTTCTACAATGATATCTCTATGAGATGATGGTAAATTAACGATTTCAGGAATAAGTAATATTTGTGCAGGTATTTTATTGTTTTTTAATTCTGTCAGCATTTCTTCCTTAACGATTCTTTCGTGTGCGGCATGTTGGTCAACTATAACAATTCCATTATTAGTTTCAGAAATTATATAATTTTTATGTAATTGCGCCCTTGCTGCTCCCATTGGATATCTTTGCATTTCATTTGAATTATTAGCTTCATCAACCTTGGCAGAAGGTTTTGAAGCAATCTCTTTTGAGAAGTCACTTTGGTAAAAATTATTTTCTACTGGATTTTGAAAATTTGAATTATTTATTTTACCAACTTTTTCAGCAGAACGATGGCCAAACGTATTACTTTTGAAACTTTCGGTTTTATCCATTAAATTTGAAGATAAATCTCCATTAAAAACCACTTGACTTTTAAAATTTGAAATTGCTGATTTTATAGAAGAAATTATTAACCCTTTGATCTCTCTTTCATTTTGAAATCTTACTTCAGCTTTAGAAGGATGAACATTAACATCAACCATCGATGTTGGTAAATCAAGAAATAAAACTATTAACGGAAATCTACCTTTAGGAATTGTATCAAAATACGCAACTTTAATTGAACTAAGAATTTTTTTATCTTTTATAGAACGATTATTGACATATAAATACTGATGCGTTGATGTGGATGAGTTGAAAGTAGGAAAGCTAATAATGCCTGATATTTTGGATCCATTTCTCTCTGATTTTATTTTTATAGAGTTTTTAATAAAATCATAACCAAAAGCTGCACTTATCCTTTCCGAACTTATAGAATCATTACTTTCGTCTTTTTTAAAATTATAAATATTTTTACCTTCAATATTTAATTTAAAGTTAATTTGTGGATGTGAAATTGCCATCTTTAAAAAAACATCCTTGCAATGCGAATTTTCAACTCTTAAGGATTTTAGAAACTTTAACCTAGCTGGGGTAGCTTCAAATAATGAAGTGACTTTAACTGTAGTCCCTTTTCCTCTCATTTTTGGCTTTTGAGTTATTACACTACCTCGTTCAATTTCTATACTGGATGCTTCCTTATTTTTTTCAGTTTTACTAGTGATCTCAAGTTTTGAAATTGATGAAATAGCTGGAAGTGCTTCACCTCTAAAACCAAATTCCTTTATTTCATTCAAATTATCTTTATCTAACTTTGAGGTTGCATACCTTAAAATGGCAACTGGGAGTTCATTTTTATGCATCCCTTTTCCATTGTCACTAATAATTATCGATTGGAGGCCTCCTCCTCTAATAATAACCTCAATTTCATTAGCCTTAGAATCAATCGAATTTTCAATTAATTCCTTAACTATATTTGCAGGTCGTTCAACCACCTCACCTGCTGCAATTTGATTTATAAGATCATCTGAAAGAATTCTTATAGGCATTTGCCCTCCTAAAAATTTAAGATAAATTAATTATTTATTTAGAAGTTGATTCAACCTATCCTGTTCTTTTGTGGCATCAAGCACTGGCCCAATTAATGGAGGGTCATTATCTCCAAAAAAAATGTCAATTCCTGACCTACTTTGCATTTGGAGGTCATATGTTTCTTCATTAATTAATACTCTTATATTTTCTGTTATTTGCTCCAAGGGGAATAACTTAGAAAATTGTTGGTCTAGATTATCCATTTCTATCCTTCTTTCCACGTCAAACAAGGTAGAAATTTCATGTTTTGCACTAGATTCTTTCTTTTCTAAAGATTTTGTTTCAGCTGTTAAATCAAACTTTGGAGGCATAACTAGTTTATTTTTTTCAACTACAGAGAATTCGTCAAATTCAATCTTCTCAGAACCTACTGCTTGCCTTAAATTTGAACACCCAGTCAAATAAAAACAAAAAACAAGAAGCAAGGTTAAAAAAATTTTGTTCAAAATCTAAATCCTAATATTTATAAATTAAATTTTAATTACTTTTCGTAAAATTAGCAAAGAATATTAAAATTACACCAAATGTAATGCAGGTATCTGCAAAATTGAATGTTGGAAAGTGAATATCCCTCCAATGGAAATCTAAAAAATCCACTACACTTCCATAAATAACTCTATCTAACGCATTTCCTAAAGCTCCACCAGATAAAAACCCAGCACCAATTCTTTCTATGAAATTCCAATTTGATGTATAGACTGGAATTATGACACCAAATGTCAACCCCAAAATTATAAAAAATACCCTTCCTAGTTCGCCAGTTTCATTAAACATCCCAAACGAAATACCACTATTCCATACAGGAACTAAATTAAAAAAAAACAATACTTTTATAGATGACATATCCCTAAATAAATAGGCATGAATAATAAACTTAGATAGCTGATCAAGAAAAAGAACTGCAATAGGTAAACCCCAAATTTTTAATTTTAAATGATCTTTAAGTAATTGAAATATATTCATTTTATTTAAAATTTCTGTTAACTACATCATTGCATCTATTACATATACCTTCTACCTTAACTTCAGGAAGTATTTTCCAACATCGCCCGCATTTGTTTCCCTCGGCAATATGAATTTCTACCGAGGGAGTTTCCACATTATTTACTATAAAACATACATCTGATGTAATAAATAAGTCAGTAGCATTAACCCCATCAAACAAATTTTTGTCAGATGCTGTCATTGAAATGTGAGGAACTGCTTGAAGACTAGATTTAATTAAATTATTGTTTCTTGCTTCTTCAATTGCTAATAGTACAAGACTTCTTATATATCTGATTCTTTTCCATTTTTTACTTAAGTCTTCATTGAACCATTCTTGATTTGTTTCTGGAATAGTTTTCAAATGAATAGAGTCCTCTTTATTGTTAACATAAGATTGCCAAGCCTCCTCAGCTGTAAAGCATAAAATAGGTGCTAGCCAAGATGAAAGGTAGTTAAAAAGAATATCTAATGCTGTTCTACAACCTCTCCTTTCTAATCCTAGAGGATCTCCGCAATATAAAAGATCTTTTCTAATTTCAAAATAAAAAGAAGATAGTTCAACGGTACAAAAATTATGAAGTTCGGTGTAAATAGAATGGAATTGATACTCTTCAATTTTTTCCCTAATGGAATTGTCAATTTCATAAACTCTATGCAAAAGCCATTTTTCTAGCTGATGCATTTGTGAATACTCAATTCTCTCTTTATCACTAAAACTATTTAAGTTGCCAAGAAGATACCTAAGTGTATTTCTCAATCTCCTGTAATGATCTGTGTGGTGCTTGATAATTTCTGGACCAATCCTTAAATCTTCATAGTAATCTGAACCTGCCACCCATAATCTTAAAATGTCGGCACCATAATCTCTTAAAATGTCTTGAGGATTGACTGTATTGCCAAGAGATTTTGACATTTTCCTCCCTTTGTCATCAAGGACAAAGCCGTGAGTTAAAATTCCTTCAAAAGGTGCTACCCCCCTTGATCCAACAGATTCAAGTAAAGATGAGTGAAACCACCCTCTATGTTGATCTGAGCCTTCCAAATAAAGATTCGCTGGACTCTTCAGATCTAATCTTTCCTCAAGGACAAAAGCATGAGTTGAACCTGAATCAAACCATACATCAGCAATATCTTGAACTTGATTATAGTCTTCTGAATTATACTCTGGATTAAGAAAATTATTAGGGGAAGTTTCAAACCATGCATCGGAACCATTTTGCTTAAATGCGTTTACTATTCTATCTACCACTGTTTTGTCTCTCAGCGGTTCACCTGTTTTTTTGTTAATAAACACCGGGATAGGTATACCCCAAGCTCTCTGCCTGCTTAAACACCAATCAGGTCGATTTTCTATCATAGAAAATAATCTTTGTTTACCTGCAGGAGGATAAAACCTTGTTTTCTCTATTTCTTTAAGAGCTGTATTTCTTAATTCATTTTTATCCATTGATATAAACCATTGGGGAGTATTTCTAAAAACTAGTGGAGCTTTTGAACGCCATGAATGTGGATAAGAATGTATTAGTTCACCTCTTCCAATTAAGGACTGTTTTTCTGACATTATGTCAGCTATTTTAGAATTATCTCTTAAAACATGCATTCCACCAAAAAGTGGGAGGTGATCTAAAAGTTTTCCATTATCTGCTAATGTTTCAGGAACCTCTATATTATGCTCTTTACCTAAAATATAATCATCTTCTCCATGTCCAGGAGCTATATGAACAAAGCCTGTGCCTTGATCAACTGTAACAAAATCAGCGGGAAGCATTTTAACTTCATGGTTGTAACCAAAATCACCCAATGGATGAGATAGAATGGTGCCCAAGAACTTTTCACCTTTGACTGATAAAATTTCTTTCCATTCTGATATTTTGCAATCTGCTAAAACATTACCTATCAAATCTTTTGCAATTATAATTTTTTGGCTGGTTTTAGCTAAACTTCCCTCTTCTGTTTTAAGTATTTGTAATAAAGAATAGTCAATTTCTTTGGAGTAAGCTACTGCTCTATTGCCGGGCATTGTCCATGGTGTCGTAGTCCAAATTATGATATTTGCATCATTTAATTCTTTTAACTGACTACTCTTAACTATAAACTTTGCATAAATTGTAATTGATTTGTGATCTTCATATTCTATCTCCGCTTCAGCTAAAGCAGTTTTTTCTACAACTGACCACATCACTGGCTTCGATCCTCTATATAAACTCCCATTCAATAAAAATTTTCCCATTTCGTTAGCTATAGAAGCCTCAGCTTCAAAAGTCATAGTTGTATATGGGTTAGAAAAATCTCCACAAACCCCTAATCTTTGAAACTCTT
>CAZCWO010000110.1:0-6795 GCA_964502335.1 uncultured Rhodobacterales bacterium
TTTAATAAAAATTTTGAGAGCGCTCTTAACGAACAAAATAGAAAATTTAAGGAAAAGTAAATGCAGTATGACGCGAGAAAAAATGACCATGGATTGCCACATGATCCCTTCAAGGCAATAGTAGCTCCCAGACCAATAGGCTGGATAGGCTCTCAAAACAAGGGCGGTCAAAAAAACTTAGCCCCTTACAGTTACTTTAATGGAGTATCTGATCGGCCCCATTATGTGATATTTTCTTCAAATGGACTAAAAGATTCACTGGTAAATATTGAAGAAACGGGTGTTTTTACCGCTTCTTTGGCGACAGCTAAGTTGTTTAATCAGATGAACATTTCATCCGTACCGGCTAAATATGGAGTTGATGAATTTGAACTTTCAGGATTAACAGCCCGCCAGGGAAATTATGTTGATGCGCCTTGTGTTGCGGAGAGTCCAGCTGTTCTTGAATGTGAGCTTTGGAAAGTGGTAGACCTTCCTCATAGTAACCGAAAAAATAATTCGGGGAACTATATTGTCATTGGATATGTGGTAGGGATCTACATCGATGACAGTTATATTAAAAATGGATTATTTGATTTTAGGTTGGCGGAACCATTAGGACGTCTAGGCTATATGGATTATGGTATTATTAATTCAAAAAACACATTCACCAAAAATAGACCAACATTAAATAAAGATGGAGAAGTTGAGCCTGTTAAAGATTGGGATGGGGTCTATAAATAATAAAATAAAAAAAGATTGCTGATATTTTGTTGCTCTTGACCTGATCAAAAGTTTCTGCATGATAAACTTATTCCAATTTGCAGGAGATGTGTCATGTCGCGAAAACATGAAAACTACCGAGAAGAAGTTATCGGTCGAGCCAATGTTGAAGATACACCAGAACTTTTAGAATACTATAATGAACTAAATAAATATAAGGCTGGACCACTTTGGACAGTTGCAAATAAAATTGAACCTTGGGAACCTAAAAGTGAAAGTGTGCCAGTTGTTTGGCGTTATAATGATCTTCGTGAGCACGTCTTGCGTTCCCTTGAGCTTGTAACTCCTGAAAAAGCCGGTCGTAGAGTGGTTTATCTGAATAATCCTGGTCGACAGGATGTGCACGCAGCTGTGGGCTGGATTTATGCTGGATTGCAAGTGATGAACCCTGGTGAGAAGGCAACGGCACACCGGCATTCAGCATCGGCTATTCGCTTTATTATGGAAGGTGAGGGTGCCTATACGGTGGTGGATGGTCACAAGATGACCCTAGGGCGGAATGACTTTGTTTTGACGCCCAATGGCACATGGCATGAGCATGCGGTAGAAGAAACGGGTTCGACTTGTATTTGGCAAGACGGACTAGATATACCACTAGTTAATTCATTGGAGGCGAATTTTTATGAGGTCCATCCAGCTTTGAGTGAACCAGTCGCCTATCCTGTTGATGATATGACTAAAACATGGGGCAACCCTGGCTTGACACCTGCAGGTGGTGACTGGGATAAAGGTTACAGCCCGATGTTCAAATATGAATGGGAACCGACATATGAGTCACTATTAAAACATTCCAAGACTAGCAGTGAATCGCCTTATGATGGGTTTATGATGGAATATGTTAATCCAGTGACAAACGGACCAGTCATGCAGACCATGGGAGCATCAATTCAGATGCTACTTCCAGGTGGGCAAACAAAGGCTCACCGTCATACAGGAAGTTTTCTATATCACGTTGCTAAAGGTTCTGGGCATTCCGTTATCAATGGAAAAAAATTTGAGTGGTCAGAACATGATATTTTCTGTGTACCAAGTTGGGCATGGCATGAACATGTTAACGGATCTAATACTGAAGATGCTTGCCTGTTCTGCCTTAATGACTTGCCAGTAATGCGTTCATTAGGGCTGTATCGGGAAGAGGCATATGGTGAAAACAATGGCAGTCAAACCTTGTTTGAGGACAGGCAATAATGAAACTTGTAACTTATCGTGCCTCGATTGAAGACGAAGCGCGTCTCGGTGTTTTAAGAGATGACCTTGTTATTGATGTTCAGGCATTGGGCGCAGTTAATGATGTAGATATGCCCGACACAATGCTGGGTTTAATTGATGCAGGAAAACCAGCACTGGCAGCATTGCAGGATATGTTGGCCAGTAAGAAGGTGCCAGTTAACATTTCGGTAAACTTTTCAAATGCTATTATATGTGCACCGATCCCTCGACCACGCAAAAATATCTGGGGTATTGGTCTCAACTACACCGAGCATATAGCGGAAAGTGCCCGAGCACTTGACACATCCAAAGAATTACCACAAAAGCCGGTATTATTTACTAAGCCTCCTACAGCAGTGATCGGCCAAGGGGAACCAATTCATCACAACAGCAAAATGACGAAGCAGTTGGACTGGGAGGTTGAGTTAGCGGTTATTTTGGGCTCTGGAGGGAAGAATATCACAAAGTCTGATGCTATGAAGCATGTATTTGGTTATTCGGTGATTATTGATGTTTCAGCGCGAGACAATCGACGTGCCGGGCAGTGGATTTTTTCCAAAGGGCAGGATACCTTTGCCCCTTTTGGTCCTTGCATTGTAACTTCTGACGAAATTAAGAATCCACATAATCTGGTTCTTTGGTTGACAAAAAACAATGAAGAAAAGCAACGTTCAAATACAAAATTTCTGCTGTTTGATATTCCCTCGCTCATTTCTGATATTTCAACCGGTATGACTGTTGAACCAGGAGATATTATTGCCACTGGAACTCCATCAGGAGTAGGGGCTGGACGCGATCCTCAGGAATGGATGTGGCCTGGCGATGTAATTGAAGCCTGCGTTGAAGGTATTGGTACTCTTCGCCACCCGATTATTAACGCTACGCCTTCAGGTGACGTGTAATGTCGTTAAGTTTTAAAGCGGCTGTGGTGCAAATAGCATCAATCCCCAACGATCCTTTGGCGACAGCTGAAAAAGCAGCTACGAAACTTCATGAGGCAGTTGCAAAAGGTACCCGTTTGGTTGTCTTTCCTGAGGCATTGATAGGAGGATATCCAAAAGGGGCAAGTTTTGGAGCGCCTGTTGGTTTTAGAAAACCAGAAGGCCGTGATGCTTTCGCAAAATACCATAGTCGGGCAATTGAGATAGATGGTCCTGAAACAGAAATCATGGCCGAGGCAGCCGCAGAAAAAGATGTCTTTGTAGTTGTTGGAGTTATAGAGCGGGATAAAGGAACACTTTATTGTACAGTGCTCTATTTTGATGGTAAAAAGGGGTTGGTTGGTAAACATCGAAAGTTAATGCCAACAGCAGCTGAGCGGCTTATTTGGGGTTTTGGTGATGGGTCAACCATGCCGGTTTTTGAAACTGATCTTGGTACTATTGGAGCGGTTATATGTTGGGAAAATTACATGCCAGCACTTCGTATGCATATGTATGCGCAAGGCGTTTCACTTTACTGCGCACCGACAGCAGACGATCGTGACACTTGGGTGCCATCGATGCAACATATCGCTTTGGAAGGTCGAACCTTTGTATTGACAGCCTGTCAGTACATTAAGCGTGGCACTTTTGAAGAAAGTCATGAAAGCGCACTAGGAGATGACCCTGAAACTGTTATGATGCGGGGTGGATCGGCTATCATTGACCCTCTTGGAAACGTTCTGGCTGGACCCGATTTTACTGGTGAAACCATCATTTATGCAGATCTGAATATGGACGATGTAATGCGTGGGAAATATGATTTTGACGTAACAGGTCATTACGCCCGCCCTGACGTGTTTGAACTGGTCGTTGATACTCGTGCTAAACCTTCAGTACGCAAGATTTAGTTCTTTTGGCTTTGTTTAAGGTAGATTGATCCTAAATATATAAATGAGGAACTGACACAATGTCAGTTTAGTAAAGTCTCCATCGGGTGGCAGAAAACTCAAATAAGTTAACAATAGAAATCAAACGTTGACAGAAGATGGAAGGATATGCAAAACTTTACTCATCAGTAAAGAAAGAGAAAGTCTATGCTACAGGAAAGAATTGAAGGTAAGTGGATTTCTTCATTCCGCCGAGTATTTGTTCTGAATGGAATCGAAAAGGGAACCACCGTTGCGCTGATCTCTGAAACACAATCCCGTCCAGTTTTAGCGCATTTATCAGAACTAGCTCTTTACGATTTGGGAGCAGATTTTTGTATTTTGAAAATGCCTACACCACGCCAAACGGCGCCTGTGCCTGTTAAAGGAACCGGAACTTCGCTAGCTATTCAAAATAATCGCGCAATTATTGAAGCTATGAAAAAATGTGAAATTGTAGTCGATTGCACAGTTGAGGGAATGATACATTCCCCTGAATGGCCAGAGATTGAAGCTGCTGGAACACGCATTCTTGTGGTAACTAATGAGCATCCTGAAATTCTTGAACGCACTGAACCATTTGCTGAATTAGGACCTAAGGTTGATTTGGGTGTTCAGATGTTGACCGAGGCACGCGAAATGCGAGTAACTTCAGAAGCGGGCACTGATTTAATTGTTGACTTGACCGATGCACCTTGCGGTGGAACCCCTGGTTTTGGAACAAATCCTGGGCATGTGGCTCACTGGCCTGGTGGCCTGTGCTTAGCTTTTCCAGGGAAAGGCTGTGTAAATGGTCGCATTGTGATGGATCTGGGTGATATGAACTTAACGTTTAAAACATACTTAACCAGTCAAATAGATTTCACAGTTGAAAATGACTATGTTACTTCGATTAAAGGAGATGGGATTGATGCTGAACATTTTCGCGACTACATGGAGGCTTGGGAAGATACTGAAGCTTATGGTTTTTCCCATGTTGGGTGGGGTATGAACCCTCGCGCACGTTGGGTTAGTGGAACTCTTTATGATAAGCGAGATATGCAGGGAGTTGAATTTCGAGCTTGGGCCGGTAATTTTCTTTGGTCTACTGGTGCCAATCAGTACGCAGGCCGATTTACTGAAGGTCATTTCGATTTGCCAATGCGTAAATGCACCATTGCCCTAGACAACAAATTCATTGTAAAGAGTGGCGTTTTACAAGGTGACTTGGCTTTAAGCGAGGAAGTTAAGTGAGTTCTCCTGCTGATTATTATGACTTGGAGCGTATTAGACCAGAGGTTTTGCAGGTTTTAAATCGTATCAATGAGATGGGTCCAAATTTTTCTGATAGAGCATTTAGCATAGATAATGATGCAAGTTTTCCTGTGGAGAATTATAAAGATTTGGCTTCAGAAGGTTTCATGACTTTGACTGTCCCAGAAGAATTTGGTGGCATGAATTTTAACCTAGGTGAATACGCAATGGTTGGTGCTGAAATTGCAAAATATTGCGGTGCTACTGCTTTAACTTTTAATATGCATAACTCTTCCATGATGTGGTCACGCTTTATGTATGAACTACCGAATTTGACAGAATGTGACCGAGCAGCATTTGCTCCATTACGTGAAAGGCAATTCCGTCGTGCGGTCAAAGAACAAGGTGTTTATTCACAACCAATTTCTGAGGCAGGTCAGAATTGGACATCAAAGCCAGCTCAGACAGAATGTCACAAAGTTGAAGGTGGTTGGAAGATTAACGGCTTCAAGAAATTTGCTTCACTTGCAGGTTATTGTGATTACTATTCAATTGTTTGCACAGAAAGGTTTGAAGGCATTGAACCGCGGCATGAAGATACGATGATCTTTGTGGTGCACAAGGACACTCCAGGATTGGTCATTAAAGGTGATTGGGATCCATTGGGTATGCGGGCTACAAATAGCCGAGACCTAATTTTGAAAGATGTATTCGTTTCAGAAGAAGACATGATGATGCCTAGAGGTATTTTTATCAAAACTTTGCCACATTTTCCACATGTTATGGCAACACTTTCACCTACCTATATGGGCATTGCTCAATCAGCCTATGATTTCACCGTTGCCTATCTTCGCGGTGATATCAAGGGCCAACCAATGGCAGACAGGCGACTGTTCGCGACCAAAAGGTTTGCAGTGGCTAAAATGTACGCACGTCTTGCGCCGGTGCGTGCTTTGTGGTGGCAAGTCTTTATGGAGGCCAAAGGTTTTCCATCTCATGCAGAGGTTCTAAGGATGTATGCTGCTCAATACAATGTTATGGAAGTTGCACAGGAAATTGCTGCTTTAGCTATTCGTACATGTGGTGGGCAGTCTATGTTGAAATCTCTACCGCTTGAGCGCATCTACCGTGACAGTCGTTGCGGCGCATTGATGTTGCCTTATACCTCAGAGATTATGGAGGATTATATGTCTATACTTACACTTTATGATCTTGACGAAATCGATAATGCACCAGGTGATGAATTTGGTGCCCGCAGTTCTTTGTGGAGAGGCAACGACGATTTAAAAATCAGAGCAGTTAGATAAAATTATGCCTTGGAAGGATGTTAACGTCTCTGGAGACATTCCCGTCCCACCAGAGCTAGTTTGGTCATTGGTAAGAAACTTTTGCGGTAAATGGCATCCCGCAATCTCAACTATGAAGGCAGAACAAGATAAATCAGGTCGTCTGATCCGAGTTTTTACTGTGCATGGCCAAGATACGGTGTATCGAGAACGATTGACTTGGTTCAGTGATAGCGATCGTTCAATGTCATACACCCATGTTGATGGCATTCAGGGGGTAGAGGCTTACAATGCTCAGCTGTTAGTTTCGGGCAACAAAGATGGTGGCGCGAGAGTTACGATGACTGCGAAACTTCTTGCACCAGATCCGCGCGACGAAGAGATAGCAACAGGCACTAAGGAAATTTTTGATGAAGCTATTATTGAAATTAAAAAATTGGCAAAGTTGTCAATGCC
>CAZCWO010000111.1:0-3851 GCA_964502335.1 uncultured Rhodobacterales bacterium
CATCGTGTTCTTTAAAACACCGATACCTTCGATGGCTGCCTCGAGCTTGTCTCCGGCTTTGAGGTAGGTGCCCTTGGCGTTGCCGACGCCGGCGGGGGTGCCGGTGGAGATGATGTCGCCGGGCTCGAGCGTAACGTACGAGGAGATGAACTCGATTACCGCGGCCACGGGGAAAATCTGCATCGCAGTGCTGGAGTCCTGCTTGATCTCGCCATTGACCTTTAGCGTGAGGCGCAGCTTTTGGGGGTCGGGAATGGCCTCGGCGCTGGTGACGCATGGGCCGACGGGGCAGAAGCCGTCGTGCCATTTGCCGTGCAGCCAATCGAAAAAGCCGTCGTTCTTGCGCTCCTCGCGCTTGGGGTTCGGCTTAAACTCGCGGTCGGAAATATCATTGACCACCGTGTATCCGGCCACGTGCTTGAGCGCGTCGGCTTCCTTCACGCCCTTGGCTTTTTTGCCGATGACAAACGCGAGCTCGCATTCCCAGTCAATGTGGTCGGGCGACACCTCGGGGATGGCGATGTCGGCGTCGGGATGGTTCAGCGCCGTGGAGGCTGGCTTCATGAAGACGTAGGGGAATGTCTTCTGCCGCGCGACGGCGATGCCGCCGCCTTCCTCGATGTGCTTGGCGTAATTGCCCGCCAACAGGAAAAGCTTGTTCGGTCGCGGCACGGGTGTGCGCAGATGTGCGTCCTCGGCTGCAAGCTTTGCTGCTGAGCCTTCGTTGCTCTCCAGCCACTGGGCTACCAGCTTGGCGTCCTGATGTTTCGCACCGTGGGCAAGCAACGGCACCAGGTCATCGCTTTCAGTCAATTCCGGCTTGTGGTCGGTGCTTTCCCGCACCGCCTTTGCCGCCGCTGCTGCGGGTACGATGTTGCTCCCAAAATAAAATCCGGCTTGCGCCTTCCCGTTGCTTTCAAATCTGCAGAGTCTCATGATTTGTGGTGATGTTTATTTCAAAATCCAGGTTGTCCGGCTCAGTTTCATCAAGGCCGGCAAGTCACCGTACTTCACTGCGCCCGGCAGGAAGTCGGGATGACGGTATGATTTCAGGTTGGCGAAACGAAATTTCGGATTCTCCATCGCGGCTTGTTGAATGCCGCCGACCTGCAACAAGGCCGCCGCCATAATGGCTCCTGTGTTGCCCTTGGCTTGCACAGTTACGCGCTCGGGTTTTTCCTCCTCAAAGCCGCCAACCCACGAAAGCAGTGTCATCACATCGTGCACGCGCCGTGCAAAGAGCGTGTGATTGTACCCAAAGCTGTAACCCGCATATTCACGGTTGTTGGCCACCTTGCGCGTTTGTTGGAGCGGCTCGTTGAGGAACTCGCCTTGTTGAAACAGATCCGCGCCCACCACTGCTGTGCCACGGTTCAGTAACGCCAGCACCTCTGCGGTCGGTTCGCCTTTGGCGTCAAACAACGCGCTCTTGCCTTGGTTGGAAACAATTACTGCCACGCCCTTGTTCCATTTCTTCTTTGGATAGAGGGAAACCACCGGCAGCACCTCGCCGTGCCTTTTTAAGCGCAGGATGTCGAGAAACTCGATGTGGCTGTCGCGCTTGAATTCATCCACCTTCTCGCGCGTGATGTCCTTAAATGCTGGCGGCGTGCGCCCGATCAGTGTGCCCCACGCTTCGCGTAGTTCGTCCTTCGACATTTTCGCCACGAGATTGTCGTCGCGGTCGGCAATCCATTTGGTGAGCTTGCGCTCAAAAGTTTCGCCGCCCTTTGGCTCGGGATGCTTCGCGTTCCAAACCGAATGCTGTTCCTTGGTCAGCAGCTTGAAATCCTGTTCCACAATCGGCTTCGTGAAGTCCCATTTCATGTGGCGATTGAACCAATCATACATCAAGCCGCGAGACACGTAATTGTAGTTGTGTTTAAAGCGCGTGAGGTCGGCACAAAACACATTCTCCTTTTTGCCGTAGAGCGCGTAAAGCTGCTGCAGTTGAGGATAGCCGTCGGTCATCATCGCGCGCGTCCAGTCGTCGGCCGCGGTCATGCCCTGCGGCTTGGGTGCGAACAGCGCGGTAAGTTCCACGTTGCCCGTGCCCACGCGCAACAGCGCGCAGTTCTCGCACGTGCAACCTCCCTGCATCGAGGTGCTCACCATGCCGTTGGGAAACGCCGCGATGGGCCGGTCGTCAATCGCACACAACAGAATCGTCTGTGTACCTCCGCCGCTGCCGCCGGTCACGGCCATGCGCTTGGGGTCTACGTCCGGTAGGCTCTCAAGAAAGTCTAGCGCGCGAATGCCGATCCACGTTTGCAGGCCCATGATCGACTGCAACCGCATTTCCGCCTGCGTGCTATAGAGGCCCCAGCTTGCCTTGCCTTCCATTTCCGGCCGCTGTTTGGCGAATCGA
The DNA here is from genome assembly GCA_964502335.1 of uncultured Rhodobacterales bacterium. Taxonomy (GTDB): domain Bacteria; phylum Pseudomonadota; class Alphaproteobacteria; order Puniceispirillales. The sequence goes on from CAZCWO010000111.1 coordinate 2,369, forward strand.
TGAGCCAGTTGGTACGACAATTGCGTGCTGTCCGCATAACCGATCATGTCAAACAGCAGCACCACGTTGCCGAGGCGCGCCAGCGTCACCGCCCGCGCCACCTTGGGCATGCGACCCGATTCCTTGAACTTCTCCGCACCAATCTCGATCTCCTGCAGGATGCGTGATTCGCTGTGTGTCTGCAGTCGTCCGCCATGGCCGTGCGGGCACAACACCGCCGGTCGCTTGCCTTTCGCCTTGGCCGTCGGCCGAAACAGGATGCCTGTCACGTAAAATCCCGGCACACTCTCGAAGTAGACCTTCTCCGCCGTAAAACCATCATGCGTCGTCTTGCCGTGGATCACAGCGTTCAGCGGCGTCTTCGCTGGCATCGGGTGCAGTCCCGTGGCAACCAGCACGCGACGTTTCAACTCCGCCTTGCGCGCCTCCCACGCCTTCAGCGTCTTGGGCACGACAAACGGAAAATGCCCATTCAAATCCTTCAACGGCTTCAGTCGCGCGTCATCGGGCAGCTTGCCCTTTGGGAAAACACGGGGAGCTTCAGCAGCGCAAACCAACACGCCACCTAACACGGCGAGAGTAAAAACGAGACGTTTCATAAGCCAAACGGGTTCGGGAAACGGTGGCAGTTGGCGACGGGATGTCAAGGGCACGTTGGAGGAATTACAACCTCGCGTCTCACGCCGCGCAGGTCCATCTCGAACTCGATGTCCACGATGGGCGGCCGGCTGAAGTGCCACGTCAACCCCTTCAATGCCGCCGCGCCCATTCGCGGCAGCATCACGCTTTCCACGATGTCGCGCAGCGGGTGCACCGTGTACACGTTCGTCACCGTCACGCCCGTCCAGTCGGCGGCCAGCCCGCGCAGCCGCAGCTCCATCAGGTCCATCACGAACGCCGCCTTCTCCGCCATCGCCTCCGGGCTCGTTTCGCCGAGGCGCACAATGTTCTCGTTACGCAAACCGCCGTTTACTTCGCCACCGCCGGCTACCACGAAAGTCTGCCGCCCATCCGTGCAGGGTGCCGTGTGCGAAAATGCATGCAGGCAAACTTCGCCCGGTGCATCGGCAAACGGCGCCACGTTCGTCCGCGCCACTGGATTCTGTCCGTCCACCATCAGCCCCCATTCCTCCAGCAACGCGCGATAGCCTCCGTTGAAATCCCCGAAGCCCTCCATGCTGAACGGCTCCGGCGATCGCAGCTCCACCCCGCACAACGCCTCCCGCCCAAGGCCGTTCGCCGTTAAATATTCGTCGATGCGCTCAAACCCCGCGCGCCACGGCAGCATCTCCCCAAGAGTGACGTGCACAATCTCAAACCCCTCTCGCGCCACCACCCCGCTGCTGTACGGCGCGATGCCAGACAGGAAATCGTAACCGCCGCGCGCGTTGGCCAGTCGCTCTGGCATCAGGCCAAGATCTCCTTAACCACGTTGCCGCTCACGTCGGTTAACCTAAAGTCGCGCCCGGCGTAATTGTAAGTC
>CAZCWO010000111.1:3861-6769 GCA_964502335.1 uncultured Rhodobacterales bacterium
GGAGGTGGAGGATGGTGGCATGCAGGTCGTGCATGTTCACCTCGTTGCGGGTGACGTAGTAGCCGAAGTCATCGGTCTCGCCATGCACCGTGCCGCCCTTGATGCCGCCGCCAGCGAGCCAGAGGGTGAAGGCGTGTGGGTGATGGTCGCGCCCGTTGCTGCCTTGCGCGGCGGGTGTGCGGCCGAACTCGGTGCCGAAGACGACGAGCGTCTCGTCGAGCATGCCGCGGCTTTTGAGGTCGCGCAGCAAGCCGGCGATGGGTTGGTCAACTTTCTTCGCGTTGCTCGAGTGGTTCACCTGCAAACCGCCGTGGGCGTCCCAGTAATTGCGTGGGTAACTGTGGTTCACCTGAATGAAGCGCACGCCCGTCTCGGCGAGCCGCCGCGCCAGCAGACATTGCCGGCCAAATTCATCGGTCGCCCCGCCGCCGATGCCGTAAAGCGCCCGCGTCGCCTTCGATTCGCCCTCGAGGCTGAACGCGTTTGGCGCGGCCATCTGCATGCGGAAGGCCAGCTCGAAGGACTCGATGCGCGCCTCGAGCCGGTTGTCGTTTCCGCTGCGCGCGGCGTGGTTGCGGTTTTGCCGGTTCAAATAATTGAGCAGCCGTTGCTGGCGTGGCCGGGGCGCGGCGGCATTGAGGTTCGGAATCTTCGCGTCGGTGAACGGCGTGTGGCCGTCGCCAATCCGCATGCCCTGATACGCCGCCGGCAAAAATGCTGACCCGAAGTTTTGCGCACCGCCATGGTACGTCGATGGGCTCAACGCGATGAACCCCGGCAGATTTTGGTTTTCGGTGCCCAAGCCATACAGCGTCCATGCCCCAATGCTGGGCCGCGCGAATACGCCGTCGCCCGTGTGCAACGCCAGCGCCGCCGGCCCGTGGCTCACCTGCCGACCGTTGGTGATGGAGCGCACGACGGCGATGTCGTCCATGCACTCGCCGATGCGCGGGAAAAGCTCGCTCACATCCGTGCCGCATTGGCCATATTTTTTGAATGACCACGGCGACTTGAGGAGGTTGCCCGTGACGGCAAACTCAAAGTCCGGCTTCGCAAACGGCACCGGCTGTCCGTGCCGCCGCGTGAGTTCCGGCTTCGGGTCGAACGAATCCACATGCGAAACGCCACCGTGCAAAAACAGGAAAATCACCCGCTTCGCCCGCGCCGGGAAGTGCGGCCGGCGCACCGGCGCCCCCTCCGCCGTCATTCCTGCCAATGCCAGTCCGCCAAAGCCGCAGGCGATGCGGGAGAGGGCTTCGCGACGATTCAAGTTGTTTGGGAAATCGTTCATTTCAAAAACACAAACTCATTTAAACAAAACACCGCCTGGCAAAGCTCCTCCCAGGATGCCGCCTTGGCGAACGCCTGCGCTTCCCTCAATTCCGCCTCCGACGGCGGTCTGCCCAGACACCGCCGCCACAGCAGCTGCACGCGCGCGGCATCATCGGCGGCCTCGCGTTGCAGCAACGCCGCCAAGTGGCCTGCCTGCTTCCGCACGAAGGGGTTGTTCAGCAGATACGCTGCCTGCGAGGCGACGGTGGTTTCGCCGCGGGCGGTGACGACTTGGTTGGCGTCCGCCGCGTCGAACAGCGCCAAAATATCCGGCTGCCCATTGCGCACCACCGGCAGGTAGAGGCTGCGCCGATTGGACTCGAAGCCCTCCCAGCGGCTGTTGATGGTGCTGGCGGAAACCACGTTGCGTTTCTCGTCGATGTTCTCGCCTGCCGCAAACGCTTTCTCGGTGATTTCGTTGCCGCCGAGTTTTCGGCTCAGTTGGCCGCTGGCGGCGAGCATGGCATCGCGAATCTGCTCCGCATCCAAGCGCTGCAGTCGCGTTTGCCGATACGCATTCGAGAGCACCATCAGCCGATGCATCTTTTTCAGCGACCAACCTCCCGCCACAAACTCCGCCGTCAGCCAGTCGAGCAGCGCAGGGTCGGCGGGCGCGTCGCCGTCCATGCCGAAGTTGTCCGCCGAGGCCACGATGGCTTTGCCGAAATGCCCGGCCCACAGGCGGTTGACCATCACGCGCGCGGTGAGCGGATTCTCCTGGCTCGCAATCCACCGCGCCAACTCCAGCCGCCCGCTGCCATGGGTGCGAACCGGCGCGTGCCCTTCGCCGGCGAGCACCTGCAGAAACCGCCGCGGAGCCAGTCCGCCGAGGTTGTGACGGTCGCCTCGCCGGTGCACGCGCAAGTCCACCACCGGCCCGTCGCGCGGCGCCATCACCTTCACCTTCGTTTTGCCGTCGCCGCTGGGCAGATCGTATTCCATCCACTTCGACGCATTGCGCACGAGGTCACTGAACATCTCCGTGCTCCGAAAAATGCCCGCGAGCGAATAGTAATCCACCGTCGGAATCGGGTCGAACTTGTGGTCGTGACACCGCGCGCAAGCAATCGTGAGGCCGAGAAATGCGCGTCCAGTCACATCCAGTTGCTCGTCGGCGATGTCCAGCTTCACCTGCTCCTTGTCCGTCTCCGCGAGCGCCTTCGGGCCGACCATCAAAAACCCCGTCGCAATCGTCTGCCTCAACTTCGCCCGCGCATCCTTCGCCGGCAGCAAATCGCCGGCCAGTTGCTGCACGATAAACTGGTCGTACGGCAGGTCGTCATTCAACGCATCGACAATCCAGTCGCGATACCGCCAAGCCTGCCGCATGATGAAGTTGCCGTCATTCGCCGTGGTATCCGCGTAACGCGCCACATCCATCCAGCGCCGGCCCCAGCGTTCGCCGTAGTGTGGGGAGGCGAGCAGGTGGTCAACGACAGTTTCGAATGCGGATTTCGGATTGCGGAGTATGTGTTTTTCAAACGCGTCAATCTCCGCCGGCGTCGGTGGCAGGCCGGTTAAGTCGAAAGTCACCCGACGCAACAAAGCCAGCGGCTCCAGCGACGGCCCGGGCTTT
>CAZCWO010000112.1:0-6764 GCA_964502335.1 uncultured Rhodobacterales bacterium
TTACTCCTGATAAAGCAATTGAAATGGCAAAACTTTCTCAAAGTAGGATAGATAAAGGTCAAGGAAAACCACTAGATGGGATCCCGATAGCAGTAAAAGACCTTTTTTGCACTGAAGGAACTCTTACTACAGCTAGTTCAAAAATCTTAAATAACTTTATTCCTAATTACGAATCTACGGTCACAAATAATTTATGGGAAGCTGGGGCTGTTATGTTGGGTAAAGTTAGTTGTGATGAATTTGCTATGGGTTCATCAAATGAAACTTCATATTTTGGAAATGTGATTAACCCATGGTCTAAAGGTAAGGGCAAAAATTTAACTCCGGGAGGCTCTTCTGGGGGGTCAGCTGCAGTGGTTGCTTCAAATGCAGCTTTAGCAGCTACTGGAACTGATACAGGAGGTTCAATTCGACAGCCTGTTGCTTTCTGCGGTGTTGCTGGGATCAAACCTACCTATGGCAGATGTTCTCGCTGGGGTATTATAGCCTTCGCATCTTCTTTAGATCAAGCAGGACCAATTACAAAGACTGTTTCAGATTCTGCTTTAATGCTAAGTGTAATGTCTGGCTATGATAATAAAGATTCCACATCAGCCAATTTAAAAACCCCTAACTTTTTAGCATCATGTAGAGAAAATTCTTTAAATAATGTTAAAGTTGGCATTCCTAAGGAATACCAAATTAATGGAATGTCATCGGAGATAATTAAGTTATGGGAAAATGGAGCAAAGTGGCTTAAAGATAGAGGGGCTCAAATAATTGATGTAAGTCTACCTCATACAAATTATGCATTACCTACATATTATGTAATTGCTCCTGCTGAAGCTTCTTCGAACCTTGCTCGTTATGATGGTGTAAGGTATGGCTTTAGAAAACCTAAAGATGATCTTGATGAGCTTTATTCATTTACTAGGGCAGAAGGATTCGGAGCGGAAGTTCAAAGGAGAATATTAATTGGTACTTACGTTCTTTCAGCAGGATATTATGATGCTTATTATAGAAAAGCTCAAAAAGTAAGAAATTTAATTATTAATGATTTTTCAGATGCTTTCAAAAAAGTGGACGTTTTATTAACTCCCACTACTCCTACGGCAGCATTTGAGTTAGGTTCGCAGCAAGACCCAATTAGTATGTATATGAATGACGTTTTTACTGTCCCAGCAAGTTTAGCTGGTCTTCCTGCTATGAGCATTCCTTCAGGAATGTCTAAAGAAGCTCTTCCATTGGGATTGCAGGTTATTGGAAAGCCATTTGATGAAGAAAATGTTTTTAAAGTCTCGGCAAATCTAGAAGATCAGGCAAAATTTTCTTTTCTTAATTATAATTAATTTCAAGGTACTAAATAATGAAAAAATTTTTAATTCACGGAGAGAAAGGTAGTTACGAAATCGTTGTAGGCTTAGAAATTCATGCACAAGTGAGTTCTAACTCAAAACTTTTCTCTGGTTCTTCAACAAACTTTGGCTCCCAACCAAATGATAATGTAAGTTTAGTTGATGCGGCCATGCCAGGAATGCTTCCAGTTATAAATAAGCATTGCATAGAACAAGCTGTAAAGTCCGGTTTGGGTTTAAAAGCAAAAATTAATAAATTTAGTATTTTTGATAGAAAAAATTATTTTTATGCAGATCTTCCTCAAGGATATCAAATTTCTCAATATTCAGATCCAATTGTAGGAGAAGGGGTCGTTGAACTAAACATGCCAGATGGGGAAAATATAAAAATTGGCATAGAAAGACTCCATTTGGAACAAGATGCTGGAAAATCTTTACATGACCAACACCCAGGCAAATCCTATATAGATTTAAATAGATCTGGAGTTGCTTTGATGGAAATTGTTAGCAAGCCTGACATTACTTCTCCGGAGGAGGCTGGTGCATACATAAAAAAAATTCGTTCGATTTTAAGATTTTTAGGAACATGTGATGGCAACATGGAGCAAGGTTCTTTAAGATGTGATGTAAACGTTTCAGTCAGAAAAGAAGGCGAAATTCTTGGTACAAGATGTGAAATTAAAAATTTGAATTCAGTACGATTTGTTATGCAAGCTATTCAAGTTGAAGCTAGAAGGCAGGTTGAAGAAATTGAGAATGGAAATTCGATTGTTCAACAGACACGTTTATTTGATTCAGTTAAGGGAGAAACAAGACCCATGAGAAGTAAGGAGGATGCTCATGATTATAGATATTTCCCTGATCCAGATCTAATGCCTCTAGAACTAACTCATGATTTCATAGATAGAATTCACAAATCTTTGCCCTCACTTCCTGATGACATTAGAGAAGAATTGGTAAATGACTTTGGATTATCAAACTATGATGCATCAGTTATAAGTGAAGAAAAAGAAACAGCAGATTTCTTTTTTGCAGCATCTAAAGGGCAAGATGGAAAGCTAGTTTCTAATTGGCTTACAACTGAATTATTTGGGTTTCTTAATAAAAGTAATCTTTCACTTAAAGATAGCCCCATAACCCCCTCTCAACTTGGTCAACTGGTTGGATTTATTTCTGATGGTACAATTTCAGGAAGGATTGCTAAAGACGTTTTTGTTGAAATGTTTAATAATGGTACAGATGCTTCAATCATAATTGAACAAAAAGGCTTAAAACAGAATTCAAATATGAAAGAAATTGAAAAGATGATAGAAAAAATAATAGACCAAAATGAAGATAAAGTAATTGAATATAAAAATGGTAAAGATAAACTATTTGGATATTTTGTCGGGCAAGTAATGAAAGAAAGTGGGGGCAAAGCAAATCCTAAAATAGTTAACCAAATCTTAAAAGAAAAATTAAATTAAACTTCTGCTTCTAGCTTCTATATTAACATTTTCACCAGGAAGCCAATATGGATTTGGACTGTATAGTTCAATTAAATAACTTATAAAATGTTTAATTTTTGGAGAAAGAAATTTCTTTGAAGGATAAACTGCATAAATTGGATCTTCCTCTTTAACAAATTCAGTTAATAAGTTCTGAAGTTTTCCATCTCTAATTTGCCTTCCTGTTATATAACCTGAAATCATGGCGATACCACCACCATTTATCACTGCTCTTAAAATATGTTCTCCATTACTCATGTTGAGTTCACCTTTTGCATGCATAGTTGAAGGTATACCATTAACTTTAAAATGCCAGTCATTATAAATGCTATTACCTCTAAAGGTTACAAGATGGTGTTTAAGTAAATCATTGGGTATATTGGGTTTTCCATTTTTGCTAATATACTCAGGGCTTGCAACTAATGTTCGACTTCCAGGAGAAAATTTTTCCTAACTAAAGAAGAATCTTCCAGTTCAGTGAGATGTATGGCTACATCAATAGATTCCTTTATAATGTCGATGTGATCTTCATAAGTAATGAGTTCTACTTTAAGTTCAGGGTGAATGCTCATAAAATTTGGCAGGTGCGGAGATATATGCCTTAATCCGAAACTAGTTGGAGAAGCTATTCGCAGTAATCCTCTTGGTTTATTTTGTGAAGCATTCACCAAAATTTCCGCTTGATCAAAAGCCTCTATTATATTTTTTGCTTTTTCTAGATAGGATACACCAATATCAGTTAAAGAAACCCTTCTAGTTGTTCTATTTAGGAGCCTTACACCAAGATAATTTTCCAGAGATGAAATTTGTTTTGAAACAGAAGAGGGTGAAATATTTAACTTACTTGCTGCTCCTGCTAGTGAGTTAAGTTCAGTAATTTTAATGAAAACTTTAATACTTGAAAGTAAATCCATAACTTGTCTTATTAACTAAAAAATTATAATAAAAAATACTTTTCGTATATTAATAAATCTATTCCAAAAAAACTATAATAAATGCATAGCAAATATAAAGTTATTGCATTCTTGACGGAACTAATATTTTTTTAATTATTTAATAATATGTAGAACTAAAAATTTTATTTGTTTCAATATAAAGTAAATTTATATATATATATATATATATAATTTATATAAAAACTAATAGAGCATTTGTAATGAAGTATTATAATTTTCCTTGTTTAATAATAATTGCACTCCTTTTATCAAGCTGTATTGGACCTTTATATAATCCATTTCCCATGTCAAAATTAATTGCTCGAGTTGGTCCGCCATTAAAGGTAAACTCAGTGTCAGTTGAGGAGAAAATTAATTCTGAAAATGAAGAAAGTATAAATGTTGATGATAATAACTCCTTATCTGAAGAAAGTAACACTGATAAATCAGTTGAAGAGGCAGAAGATAAAATTGATCTTGAAGTGATTGATGAAAAAACAATTTTTGCAAATTGGCTACTAAATATAAAAGATAATTTAATTTTGCCTCCAGATGAAGTCGTTAAAGCAGTTAATGCAAAATGTCTAAATGGAAATAAAGCTCAGCTTGTATCATTTTCATCATCAGAGGGCAAAGCTTCAGCTATATTTAAATGCTGGTAAAAATTATAATTCTAATTTAAGAAAAAGGTTTTTTAGAGTTAGTTGGATAAAATTAAGTTTTTGTTTTAACCTATGGTTCTCCTCTGTTAATTTCATTATTTCATCCCTTAAGTGGTTATTTTCCATTTGCATATTTCTAGAGCTGCTCATTTGATTTGCAAGGCAGAGATTATATCTATTAATTTCAATAGCAGTGTCTCCGTTTAATATGCATTCTTCTGCTTTTGCGGTAGAAGCCATATTCAACGTGATAAATGCAAATAGAAACACTTTTAATTTATTCATTTCAAAGTCCTTCTTTTAATTGCTAAAATGGAAAACGAGAGTTTGTATTATTTCTAAAAATTTTAAGTTCCACGCCCTTTCCTATAGGAACGCAAGTAAATTGAGGTGGAGCAATATTAAGCAATGTTAAATCCGTTCCAGCATTTTGAGCTTCAGCATAACATTCTTCGGCAGAGTTATATCTAAGGCCACTGTCAATTATGTCACTGCCTAAAAACCAAATTATAAGAAATTCCAACTCTCTGCTCCAAAATCACTAAAAATTTGTTTTACTAAAGTAATATAATAAAATATAAAATAAAATTTAAAATTTTTGAATTAAATTATGTTTTAATTTTAAATATGAAGCTATTAGAAAGAATGAAATTATCCCTTCAATTCCCATTATAAGGGTTAAATCCTTTGTACTAAAATAATTAGACATTAAAGAAATATTTAATGTTCCTATTGATCCGGTTCCTATAGCAATGGTTAATAAACTAAAAGTGGAAGACCTTATATGTGGAGATGTGTTTAAGTAAATTATACTGCTTTGAAGTGCTGAATAAGAAGAGGTAACAAATCCTGCAAAAAATAAAAGTAAAATAAAAATTAACAGATTTGCAGTAATGGACAGCAAACAAATAAAAAGAAAAAGACATAACAACATTAAACAAAATAAAAATAATTTATTTTTTGGAGGGAATGCAGAAATTAAAACCCCACCAATTAGTGCTCCCAACCCCTCCAAAGACACAATCATTCCAGAATAAAAAGAATTAGTAGAAAATTTTTCAATAATTAATATTCCAACTAAAGACAAAAAGGGGAGGCCAAAAATATTAAATAAAGGTGTTAACAAAATAACTGCTATAAGATTTGTTTTTTTTGAAACTTCTAATAAAACTTCCGAAAATAATGACATTGAGGGAATATTATTATTTGAAAATATATTTTTATCTTTTTCTGGTAAAATTAAAAGTATTGAGAACATATATAGGATTCCTAAAAATAAAAATATTAATTCAGGTTTTAAAGAAACTAACAATACTCCACCTATGAAGGGTCCAATCAATCGAGTTGCATGTGTTGATAATACATCCATTGATACACCACTAGAAATTAAGTCATCTGGCAATGAATCGGCCAACATTCTGCGTCTAAAAGAAAAATCGACACTCCATAATGCGCCGCTGATTGAAGAAATTAGGAAAAGACCCAATAGTTCAAATTCAAAATTAAAGTAATAGCTTAATAAAATTAGGAAACAACTTGATGAACAAATGCCAGTAAATAAAATCATTATTTTTTGACCAGAATATTGAGAACCTTTTACACTAAAATAAAAGCCTGTTACTGCGAGGAAAAAAAACCTTGAAGTCATGATATAACCAACCATTGAGGTGTTAGCTGTTAGTTCCCATGCTAAAATTGCAAATGTCAGGAATTCAAACCATCGCGCTATACTAGTTAATAATCCTGCTAAAAATAAGTTCCTAAAGGAATTAAATTTCCAAACATTTAAAGTCAGTTGGAAACCCATTAGAATTACTTTTTGAAAATTAAATCAGTAAATTCAGTTTTCCCACCAATGTTAAGCTTATAATTAGTTGGTTTTGCAGAACTAATAACTTTTCCCTTTTTAATTACAAAAAGCCTTAAGGGTTTTAATCTAAGTGCTTCAATTTTGTCTTTGCACTGAAGGATAACTAAATCTCCATTATTTCCTTTTTGAAGGCCATAATTATCCAAATGCAAAACCTTTGCGGCTGTCGAAGTGACTGAGTCAAAACATGCTTTCATATCATCTACTCCTGTCATATGAGCTGCATGAAGAGCCATATGAGCAACTTCTAGCATGTCATGAGAGCCGAGAGGGTACCATGGATCAAGTACGCAGTCGTGGCCAAAGGCTACATTTAGTCCAGCCTTAATTTGTTCTGGAACTCTTGTCATGCCACGTCGCTTAGGGTAAACATCATGTTTGCCTTGTATTGTAATATTAATTAATGGATTAGGTATTATATTTAGATCCGCCTCTAACATAAGTGCTATTAACTTAGAAAAATAATAGTTATCCAT
>CAZCWO010000113.1:0-6575 GCA_964502335.1 uncultured Rhodobacterales bacterium
CTTGCAAAAGAAAATAGAATTGGAACAACATTTGGACGCCACATTAATGACAACATGACATCATTTTACAGTTATTCCCCTTCTGATTTTTTATTTGAATACGGTTGGGGAGGGAGGACAATAGATGTCGAAAATTGGGAGCCCGAAGAAGTAACTTATGGCCCAAGTTTATGGGGCCACGATAGGCTTTGGATGCCATCAGATCAACTTAAACAAGCCCAAAAAGTTAGGTCCATGGCAGCTGAAAACAATGTTAGAATTCCAGTGAATGTTATGCCTGGAAATTTTAATATTGGTATAGGAGAGTGTCCTTGGTGGAATAGCAACCTAAAGAAATAATTCACCAGTTTTAAAATAGGCAATTACTAAATGACTACATCAAATTTTCACACAAATTCCTTTTTGCACCATCTCTCTATAGAGAGTACCAAACCTATGGAATTAGCAAAGTTTTATTCTGCAACTCTTGGAATGGACTATAAAAAAATTACGCATCATAATAAGACAAAATGGATATGTTTTGGAAATGATAGGAGGATAATCTTTTCATCTGGCAAAAATAAGAAACTTGATTTTGCGGCTTTTTCTTGTAGGGACAATAATAGTCTTGAGAAATATAAAAACTATCTAGTTTCTGAAAATGTCAAAATAATTGATTTTGAAACACCTTTTTTTGTTGAGGGCTCTTTTGGAGTTGAAGACCCGGACAAAAACGTTTTGGTGTTTGGTTTATCAATCAATAAAGAAGGTATTTCATATTCTTCATCATTCATTAACAATATTTATGCACCTCTTCAGCACTTAACATTTAAATCAAAAAACGTTGAAACTTTTGAGAGATTTTATGAGCAAAAACTAGGCTTTTTTATTTCAGATCGAGTCATTAAAGAGGATGGAACGCTTTCTACTAGTTTTTTGACCTCTAACCATGAGCACCATACAATTGCATGTTTTAAATCAAATGCTATTGAAATCGATCATCATAGTTATGAAACTGGAGAATGGCAAAGAATTAAAGATTGGTGCGATCGATTTGAAAAAAAAGGCATTCAACTTAAATGGGGACCTGGAAGGCATGGACCTGGTAATAATTTATTTATTTTTATCGAAGATCCTGATGGAAATTGGATAGAAATTTCTGCTGAATTAGAAGTTATACATGACAGGCAAGTAAAGGTATGGAAACATGAGCCAAAGACCTTAAATCTTTGGGGCCCTCACTCGATTATGAGGTCTTAAACTAAAAGGAGAAAATATGAAATATGTAAGCTTTCTTAATAATGACAAAAATTGCTTTGGAATTTTACTAAGTGAAAACATCATTGATTTAACAACATATTATGAACGTTATACAGAAGGAATGGAATGGGTGCCAAGTTTAAAATTGGCTTTGGAACATGGTAAAATACCTGAATTGAATAACGTTGAGTTAGATGACCTTCCAAAAGTAAAGACAAGTGATGTGATCTTACAGCCAGTAATTCCCAATCCGGGAAAAATATTTTGTGTGGGTCTTAATTATGAGAATCACAGAGCTGAAACTAAAAGACCTGAAAGCGCGTACCCTACTATTTTTACTCGATTTGCAGATTCTCAAACGGGTCATGAAGATAATATTATATGCCCCAAGGTTTCTGAAAAATTAGATTATGAAGGGGAAATGGCAATTATTATCGGCAAGTCAGGTAGATATATAGTTGAGGAAGATGCAATGGACTATATTGCTGGCTATTCATGTTATAATGACGCAACAATCAGAGACTGGCAAAAACATACTTCGCAATTTACTCCAGGAAAAAATTTCCATAAAACAGGAGGGTTTGGACCTTATATGCTTACTTCTGATGAGGTGCCAAACTACAAAGAGATGAAGATTCAAACTAGGCTAAATGGTCAAGTGATGCAGGATGCCTCATTAAGCGACTTAATTTTTCCTCTTGAAAAATTAATCAGTTATTGCTCTTCATTTATTGAACTCCATCCCGGTGATGTTATTGTAACCGGTACCCCTGGTGGTGTCGGAGATAGAAGAGATCCTCCAGTGTACATGAAAGATGGAGACAACATTGAAATTGAAATTTCTAAATTGGGAATTTTAAGAAATAAGATCCATAAAGAAAATTAGATATATATAAATATATAAGAGTAAAAAATGGCGACAATTAAATTTTCTTTAATTTTATTTGGCTTGAGGATTCTGCTTTCGTGGCAGTCTTTGATTTATAAAAAATTTAGAGACCATTTATCCGAAAAAAATTTTACAGCACAAATCCAAACCAAAGATCAATCAATTGGAAGGTGGATAACATTTAGTAATGGAAGCATTATTTCATCTTCAGGATTTCATCAGAAACCTGAAGTTGTCTTATCTTTTAAAAATGAAAATGTTGCTGTTGAGTTATTGATGCCCTTAGTAATGGCTTTTTTGCTCAAAAAATCCATTAATCAACTAGATCAAATTAATGCTTTAAAAGATTTTAATTTAACTCTAGATGGCCCTGATGAGTTAACTTTATGGTTTACACAAACTTTAATGAAAACTCAAACAAATGGTTTGAAGTTTGGAATTGATGTAGGAGATGGGGTTGTCAGATATACAAACATGACTAATGGTGGTCCAGTTTTTCTTTATGTAAAGAATGATAAAATTATCAGGATAACACCAATTGAGTTTGATCATAAAGATCCTGAAACTTGGTCTATCTCTGCTAGAGGAAAAAAGTTCACACCACCAAGAAAAACTACTTTGACACCCCATGGAATGAATTGGAAATCTATGGTTTATTCACCCGATAGACTGCTTTATCCAATGAAAAGAATTGATTTTGATCCCGATGGAAAAAGAAATCAAAAAAATAGAGGAATTTCAGGTTATGAAAGAGTTTCATGGGATGAAGCTTTAAATATAGTATCTGGTGAAATTAAGAGGGTAAAAAAGGAACATGGACCAGGAGCAATTGTTAATAGTCATGGTTCACATCATACTTGGGGGAACGTCGGTTATTATTTAAGTGCAAATTTTAAATTTATCAATGCAGTAGGAATGACGAGGGTTCACCATAACCCAGATAGTTGGGAAGGCTGGTACTGGGGAGCAGCGCATCATTGGGGAGGATCCTTAAGAGTAGGGCAATCAGAAACTTATGGCACTGTAGAAGATTTATTGAAAGAAGCTGAAATGGTCGTCTTTTGGGCAAGCAATCCAGAGGGAACTAGTGGAGCTTATGGTTCTTTTGAAGGGACCATAAGAAGGAAATGGCTTAAAGAGTTAGATATCGATATTGTTCATGTTGATCCCTTTTATAATGACAGTTGTCAATTTTTAGGTGGCAAATGGTTGCCTACTAAACCGACCTCTTCTCCGGCATTAGCTATGGCTATTGCTTATGTATGGATTAAAGAAGATTTATACGATAAGGAATTTGTTAAAAATAGAACAACTGGATTTGAGTTATGGAAAGAATATATTCTTGGTAAAGAGGACAAAATAGAAAAAACACCCGAATGGGCATCACAAGAAACTGGTCTTGCAGCTAAGGATATAAGAGCACTTGCAAGGAAATGGGGCAATAAGAAAGTATATTTGGCTGCTGGAGGTTGGGGTAATGGTCATGGTGGAGCATGCAGAAATCAAACTGGAATACAATGGGCACGTTCTCTAGTTTGCCTAATTGCAATGCAAGGCATTGGAAAGCCTGGAGTCAATATGGGAAATCTTCAATGGGGCACTCCTGTAGATAATAATTTTTATTTCCCAGGTTATGCTGAAGGAGGAATTTCAGGAGATCTTCACCACACTGCTATGTCTGTAGAATTATATCAAAGAATGCCACAATTGCAGAGTTTAAATACAGTAGAACAATCTATTCCAAGACTTTGGCTTCCTGAGGCCATAATTGAAGGTAAAGCTGAAGGCTATGTTTGGGATGGCAAGTCAATAGAAGCACAGTTCAACAAAGTATCTTATCCTAAACCGGGCTATTCACCAGCTAAAATGCTATATAAATATGGCGGTTCAATGTTTGGTACAATGCCCGATTCTAATAGACATATAAAAATGTATCAATCTGAAAATTTAGAATTTGTAGTTAATCAATCTATATGGATGGAAGGTGAGACAAAGTTTGCTGACCTTATATTACCTGCATGCACAAACTTTGAAAGAGATGATATTAGCGAGTGGGCAGCCTTGGGAGGTTATGCACATCACGGACAAACTCAATTAAATAATAGAGTTGCGGTTTTTCAACATAAAGCAATAGAGCCACTTGGCGAGTCAGAGTCAGATTATAAAATATTTTCTATGATATGTGAAAGGCTGGGATTGAGTGCATATTTTACAGAAGGCATTTCAGAAATTGATTGGGCCAGGAGAATTTTTGATTCTTCAGATTTGCCTAAAATTATTTCATGGGAAAATTTTGTCAAGAAAGGTTATGCGGTTATTCCTCCAAACAAAAGTGAATTAAGGGATCCCCTATCTTGGAATTGGTATTATGAAAATAGAAAGAAAGATGTGCCTGAGCCAATGCCTTTACCTTCTGACTATAAAGATGAATATTTAAAAGGCATTCAAACTCAATCTGGCAAGATAGAATTTGAAGCTTCAAGCCTTAAAAGATTTGATGAAAATGACCCTGAAAGGCCACCTATTGTTAAGTATATGCCAGCGTTTCAAGTTAATAAAAATTCTAAATACCCAATCATGATGCTAACGCCTCATCCAAGATATTCATTTCATACTCAGGGTGATGCTAAAGATAGTTTTATTAACGATATATCTGATCACCGAGTTAAAGTAGATGGTTATGATTATTGGGTTATCAGAATTAACACTGTGGACGCTAAAAAAAGAAATATAAAAATGAATGATCTAGTTAAGGTTTATAATGATCAAGGAGCAGTTATTTGCGCAGCCCAAGTTACTGATAGAATCATGGAAAGTTCTGCCCATGGCTATGAATCATGCGCTAAATACGATCCATTAGGAAAACCCGGCAACTCTGTTGACAGAGGTGGCATGCTAAATTTATTAACCCCTAAGAAAACACAAATTAAAAAAGCTCATTCTATGGGAAATAGCACGGCACTTGTGCAAATAAAGCTTTGGGACAAAAAAGAACTTAAGCCAAAGAAACCTTCAAATGAAAAAATCTTTGAAGCAGCAGAATAAAGGTTATTGCGGAGCATAGATTATGAAAAAATGGAATTTAATTATTGATGTAGATAATTGCAATAACTGTCATATGTGTTCTTTGGCATGCAAAGATGAATTTGTGGGTAATAGTTTTCCTGGTTATTCAGCCGAAATGCCTAAAAGGGGTTCAAACTGGATAAAAATAAAGAAAAAAGAGCGTGGCCAAACGCCAATGGTAGACTTAGGATATATTCCTACTATGTGTCAGCATTGTGATGATGCACCATGTCTGAAGGAAGCTAAGAATAATGCAGTAATCAAAAGGGAAGATGGCATAATTATAATTGACCCAGAGAAATCTAAAGGTCAAAAACAAATAGTAGATAGTTGCCCTCATGGTGCGATTACTTGGAATGAAGAACTTGAAATTCCGCAAATATGGTTTTTTGATGCACATCTTTTAGACAAAGGCTGGAAGGAGCCTCGAGCAACTTCAGTTTGTGCTACTGGTGCAATGAAAACTGTCAAAATCGAAGACCAAGAAATGAAAAATTTGGCTGAAAAGGAAAGTCTAGAGGTTCTGAACCCTCAATTTAATACTAAGCCGAGAGTTTATTATAAAAACCTATATAGATATAATAAATGTTTTATTGGAGGAAGTGTCGCGTTAATAAAAAATAAAGTTGAGGATTGTGTAAGTGGTGCTGTTGTAAAATTAATTCAAAATAAAAAAATAATTTCAGAGTTAAAAACAGATGATTTTGGTGACTTTAAATTTGATAAACTTGAGCCAAATAGTGGCAATTATGGAGTTAATATAGAGTATAATTCAAAAAAGAAAACTATTGAGCTTGATTTAAAAAATAGTATTTATCTTGGGAATATATATTTATAATATTTAACTTTTAGAAACAGTCTCTCTAATGTTTTGGGGTATTTATGGAAAAATTAGATATTGAATTTGTGAGGACCCAATTTCCTGCATTTTCAGAGAAAAGTTTAGTTAAAAAAGCATTTTTCGAAAATGCAGGCGGTTCATTTATGTGCCAACAAGTAATTGATAGGTTTGATCGATATTTTAGACAGAGAAAAGTTCAGCCATATGGGTTCTATGAAGCATCCAAACTAGCTGGTGAGGAAATGGATAGTTCTAGAAAGAGGATGGCAGAATATTTAAATGTTAATACTGATGAAGTATTATTTGGCCCTTCTACTTCTCAAAATACTTATGTTTTAGCACATGCATTTTTAGATAAGATGAGCAATCAAGATGAAATAATTATTTCTGATCAAGAGCATGAAGCAAATGCTGGTGCTTGGCATAGAATGGCGGACAGAGGTATAAAAGTAAAAATCTGGACTATTGATCCTGATACAGGTTCGTTAGACATTAAAGATTTAAAGAATTTAATAACTGAAAAAACCAAATTTATCGCTG
>CAZCWO010000114.1:0-6510 GCA_964502335.1 uncultured Rhodobacterales bacterium
TATCAACTGACAGTGGACTGATATCCTCACAAGCAGCAGACCAATTTAACTTAAATCGTTTACTTAATATTCTAAGAATTGACTGTCCAGGACCCTCCTCAGGGAAATCTTCTGCTGTTGCGTTTTGCATTAGATTAGAAGGTGCGTAAGTTATAACTAACATCCTAGGCTTTCCATTTACTGTTCTAACTCTGGTTACTCTAGTAACATGGCTTGCTTCCAAAACCTCAGGGATTAAATCTTTATTATTGGTACTGGGATCTAAACTGGTTATTGATATTAGCTTTGAACTTGGTTCGTGGCCAGCTTTTAGCATTGCATCTGTAAATGATATCAAACAAGTATCCGATGCCGGCGATAATGTTAAAACTGTGTAACCGCTTCCCCTCCTACTTTCTACATAACCATCTTTAACCAGCATATCCAATGCATGACGAATTGTCACTCTACTCATTTCGAACTGCTTAGCTAAATCTCCCTCTGTAGGAATCCTTGAACCAACAGGGTACCTGTCAGATTTAAGTCTGTTAATTAAGGTGAAGTACGCTTGTTCATATTTTGGCATATCATCAGTTATTTGCATAAAAACTCCTTTTATATATTAAGTTTGATAAATTCGATTTAACTTTTTGCATTTCTTTCTTCTCTTTCTCTAAGAAGCCTCCTGTTAATTTTTCCTGAAGAGGTCATTCTAAAATTCTCTACAAATTCAATTTCTCTCGGTGCTTTGTAAGCCGCCAAATTCTCTTTCACAAATGCTGTGATCTTTTCTGAAATAACGTTGTCTGCTTTATATTTTTTACGTAATTTAATAAAGGCTTTAACGATTGACCCTCTATCGGGGTCAGGTTTACCAATGACTGCAGCTTCAGCTACAGCATAGTGAGAAAGTAAAGAATCTTCTATTTCTGTTGGCCCAATTCTAAATCCAGATGACTTTATCAAATCATCGGATCTACCCTTATACCAGAAGTAACCCATTCTATCTTTAGACGCTAGATCATGCGTTCTTAAATATGGTCCTAATTTCATTTCTTCTTCTTTGTCTTTATTGTTAAAATAGCCTAAAAACCTCGTCGGGGAATCCGCAGTGGTCACAATTTCACCTGTGCTACCGCAATCTACTGGATTAAGCTTTTCATCAACTAAAAACACTTTATGGCCGGGGTAAACTTTTCCCATAGAACCAGGTTTTCTTGGGAACAATGCTTTACAATTACCCACTAGATGGTTGACTTCAGTCATGCCATAAAATTCATTGCAAATAACACCCAAACTATTTTCTGCCCATTCTAGCGTTTCACTAGCCAAAGCCTCCCCGCCAGTACAGATTACCTTTAAGGATAAATTAAAATTCTCATGGGGATTTTCTATTTGTGCTAAACGTTTTATCGCTGTAGGCGCTAGAAAAGTGTGCGTTACCTTATGCCTCTCAATAAATTTATACGCCCAGTTTGCATTGAACCTATCTTCTGAAGTGGCAATAGTTTTTCCGGCCATCCATGCAGGAAACATCATATCCAATAACCCACCAACCCACGACCAATCTGAAGGAGACCAATAAACTGAGCCCTCTTCTTGCATGGAGAGATTAAAAAATAAATTAATTGATGGTTTATAAGATGCTAAAACTCTGTGCCCGTGAAGAATGCCCTTTGGCTTTCCTGTTGATCCCGATGTATACATCAATAAGGCTGGGTCATTTGCTTTAGAATAAAATGGTTTAAAATTATTATCTCTACTTAAGTAAGCGTCCTCCAATGATATTTCATTATTTTTAGGTTCCCTTAAAATAATGTGCTTCAAATGTGGAAATGCATTGCTTTTAATGTTTCTTAAGCTACCCCAGACTTTGTTACTTGTTAAAATTACTTCCACTCTGCAATCGTTCATTGCGTGTTTGAGTGTTTCTGGACCATACAACTGAGAGAGAGTTACAGCGATGCCTCCGATTTTACATATAGCCATATGTGCAATAGCAGTATCGGGGTGCTGACCCGTATGCACAGCAATGTTGTCTCCAAATCCATAACCTAAATGAGTCAATTTTATAGCTAAACCAGTAGCTAGTTTTTCTATTTCCCCAAAACTGAAAGTTTCAATTTCACCATTATCCTTTTCATATATAATGGCTTTTTTATTTATATCCTCAGTATTCAAGTATCTGCCTAAGGTCATTTTATAAATATTTGTTTCGTCTGGTATTTTAATCTTGACCTCATTATTTTCTCTTTCAAGGCCAATGGCATCAAGGTCTATATCAGAAAGTTTTGCGAGATAGTCCATTAATCGTTTCCAGATTTAATTGGTATTAAATTGAGACTTGGTTGCGAGGGATCACAACTGGAGATTTTTCCATTCATTTCATCTATCTTGAAGCCTTTAAGTCTAACAACTGCAGAATTATCAGAACCTTCAAATTTAGCAATTGCGAAGTCTCCATCAACTCCAGATGTTTTAACTAAAATGTTGGCTTTCCCACTCAATTCAATCCATTCATTTTTTGAAGAGGTACAATCGCAAATTCTTTGTGGTGGGAAAGAAGATTTTTCACATTGATTGCATTTTAAAGCAATTGCTTTGCCCTCTGATAACCCAAAAACCCAACTTGCCATTTTACCAAATGATAAAGTATAATTAAGATCTAATTTTTGTTTAATTATCAATTTATATTACTTTCAATAATTGAAGTTGCAGAGGTTGTCCCTATGCCACCATGAGAATCTGCCAAGGCATATTTAGGTATATTATTGATTTGTAATTCATCATGGTATTCTCCCTCCAAGAGCATAGAGCATGTAGCTGTTTGGCCTACTCCAGTCGCTCCAACAGGCGCCCCTTGCCCCATTAAACCTCCAGATAAATTAATAGGCATTTCACCCTCTTTGTGGAATCTTCCATTTCTAAAATCCTTTAGAAAATTAGAAGACAATCCAAGAGCTTTGATAGCTTGAAACTGTGCACCAGCATAAGCATCATAAAGCTCTGCTAATCCGATTTCACTTGGCTTAATGTCAGCCATTTTACAAGCATTTCTCATGGAAATTGTTTTTGAGTTAAATTCACCCATTTCCAGTCTTGCGCCCAAATTTACTCGATCATTCGCAGAACCAATTCCAATCACTTCTGGAGCAGTCTTTCGTTTACTAGGAATATAATTTTTATGAGATAAAATAATAGATGCAGCACCATCACTAAGAGGAGAACAATGAAATCGGCGGTAAGGTGAAGAAATCATAGTAGAATTGAGTATCTCATCTTGAGAATGATTAATTTTTAGATGCGCTCCTGGATTTAAACAGGCGTTCTCTCTATTATTTATAGTTAAGTTTGCCAAATCATATTCATTTAAACCAGTTTCTGACATAAAGATTTGAATAGATAAAGCATATAAAGCGGTTGCAGACACTCCATTCATACCGTCAGTCCATGCGTCAAAAGAGTAACTGTAGAGTTTCTTTATAGTTTCACTTGGCAACTGTGACGCAGAAGGATCAAACCCTATAATTGCGACATGCTTGGAGGTTCCGGATAAAATTGATTTTACGCCTGCATGAACAGCTAATTGACCGGATGCACCTCCACCTTCAACCCTTACTGCCTCAACATTAAATAGCCCTAAGTCGTCTGCGATCACTGACGCTGGATTGAGTTGTAAAGTAAAAAAATCACTTTCAGAGGAAACTATTAAGGTATCAATATCTCTTCTGTCTAAACTTGAAGTTTCTAATGAAGCTTCAAATGTCTCACTTGCCCAATCACGAAAAGATGACCCATCTTTTCTACGATTAAATTGTGATAAATTATATCCTGTAACAAATGTCATTTTGTTAAAAAAAGATTTAAATTAAAGTAAAAAATTATGACTTAACATATTTGTCATTACAAGTTAATACTATAATTGTATATTTGATTTTTTTTGAGATTTTAATGAATATTATTTTAGTTTTAGTTGATAGCTTAAATAAAAATTGCTTGAAAATTTACAATCCAGATACAATTTGCAGAACACCAGAATTAGAAAAATTTTCTCAAAAATCATTAGTATTTGAAAATCATTATATTTCTAGTTTGCCTTGCATGCCTGCTCGAAGAGAGATTTTTGCAGGAAGAAAAGAATTTATGTGGCGCCCATGGGGGCCATTAGAGATCTTTGACCCCAGGATGCCACGAATTATTCAATCCGCAGGATATAATACGGGTATTGTAACGGACCATTACCATTACTGGGAGGAAACCTCAAATGGTTACATTCAAGGTTTTGCTTCAAGTAAATTTATCAGAGGCCATGAAACAGACTTCTGGAAAATGCATGATAACAGCGCAGTTCCTAAATGGGTGGAAAAAATGTCTGAGTTCAGGGCTTCTGAGCATATGAACCAATATTATGCTAATGTAAAAGATTTCAAAGATGAGAAAGACTTTTTCCCAGCCAAGACTTTCTCTTGTGCAACAGAATGGCTTGATGAAAATGCAGGGAATGGTGACTTTTTTCTCCATGTTGAATCTTTTGATGTACACGAACCCTTTCATGTACCTGAACCTTACGCTTCAATGTACACTGACGGAAGTAGCGACAACTTCAATATCTGGCCGCCATACCAAATATATGATGATTTAGAAAAATTTATGGAGCAAACAACTCCTGAGGAACTGGCATTCCTAGAATCCCAGTATATGGGAAAAACAACAATGGCTGACAAATGGTTTGGCGTTTTATGCAAAAAGCTCGATGAATTGTCTTTGTGGGAGAATACTGCAGTCATATTTACTACTGACCATGGGCATGACTTAGGAATAAGAAAATCCTTTGGAAAACAATACCCTCACTATGACAGCCACTCTAATATACCCTTACTTGTTTGGCACCCTGAATATCCGGGAAATGGAAAGAGAGTTAATGCGCTCACTCAAAATGTTGATTTATTTGCTACATTAATTGAAACTGCAGGCGCAAATATCCCAAAAGAAAATAGACATAGTGAAAGTTTTTTGCCAATCATTAAAGATCCAAATCTTAGCAAACGTGACGCCATACTCTATGGAACCTACGGGCAAGGCGTTTGTCTATCCGATGGAGAATGGACACTATTTTGCTCTCCTGTTAAAGGAAAGCCATTATTTAACTACTCAACAATGATTTTAAGGCCTCTGATCGTTGACAACCCAGTTGACGGAAGAGTTGGGGACATGCCTAACCAACCTGTTGACCAAGGTTTTTTTGATAATACCGTACCCTACCCTCTTTGGAAAATGCCTATAAAAATTGACCCCAGAACTTATGAAAATTTTTTATTTAACAGAATTGACGACCCCGATCAAAAGGAAAATCTTTGGAATGTTAAGATTAATAAAAGGAATGAATTATTATTGTTAATGAGATCCTTATTAGACGAAGAAGGCTACCCCCCAGAACAATTGGAAAGACTGAATCTGACTGACGAAGCACTAAAAACATTAAATTCATAATTAACCATTATTAAAGGAGAAAACCGTGAACCTGAATGGAAAGATAGCTCTGGTTACAGGAGCTTCAAGAGGTATTGGGGAAGCCCTTGCTATAGGTTTGGCAGAACATGGCGCAGATATAGCTATATATGATCTTGAATCTGAAGAAAAAGGCTTGCTGAATACGAAAAAACTGGTGGAGAAAACAGGTCAAAGATGCTGGTCATATTTTCTTGATGTAGCAAGCAAACCTCAAATTACTGAGACAATCAATAAAACGCTCAGTGATACAGATTCAATCGATATCCTTGTTAATAACGCAGGAATACTAACGCCTTCCTCTCTTGAAGGATTGGACGAAAAGACTTGGGACGCACATTTTGATGTTAATACTAAGGGGGTTTTTTTGATGTGTCAGTCTGTCCTACCGCATATGAGATCAAAAAAATCAGGCAGAATCATCAATATAGCCTCAATTGCAGGTAGACAGGGTTCACCCACTCAAGGACACTACGCTTCTACTAAGGCAGCAGTTATAACTCTTACAAGAGTTTTTGCCCAGGAGGTTGGAGAGGCTGGCATTACGGTTAATGCAATATGCCCTGGAATAATATTAACTGAAATGGGGAAGAATAACTTAGGGAGCGAAAAAGAAATAAAACACTGGTCAAATGTAGCAGCATTAAAAAGATTAGGAGACCCAAAAGACATTATAGGCCCAACTGTATTTTTTGCTTCAGATCTTTCAGACTTTGTAACAGGGCAGTCTATAAACGTTTGCGGAGGTATATACTTTCATTAAAAACTCTCCACCCAAGGCCTGAGGTCTACTTCCCATGCCCACGCGCTCCTGTGCTGTTTATGAAAATCTAAGTAAGTTTTTGCAATTTCATCAGGATCCAGAAGACTGTCATTGGAGTTTTCATTCCCTCCAAAATCTTTAGCATTCGCAATTCCTCCATCGATCACAAAATGGCCAATGTGAATGTTTTGAGGATGCAACTCTCTTGCTAGAGCTTGAGCCAACCCCCTCAGTCCAAACTTTCCCATTGCAAAAACAGA
>CAZCWO010000115.1:0-6405 GCA_964502335.1 uncultured Rhodobacterales bacterium
CAGTATAAACAAGAAAGCCTGCCGTTAAAATCAACCAAAAAAGTGAAAACGGAAGAAAAACTTTCCAGCCAAGGCGCATTAACTGATCGTATCTATACCTTGGCGTTGTAGCCCTAACCCAAAGAAACACAAACAAACAAAGTGAAATTTTTAAAATTAACCAAACTGGTCCGGGTATATAATTAAAAGGAGCAATATCAAATAGCGGTAGCCATCCACCTAAAAATAAAACCGATGTCATTGCACTCATTAATATCATGTTTGCATATTCACCAAGAAAAAATAAAGCAAAACTCATTGAAGAATATTCAACCATATACCCAGCAACCAATTCAGATTCACCTTCAGGCAAGTCAAAGGGTGCACGATTAGTTTCTGCTAATGTTGATATAAAAAAAACAATAAACATTGGAAATAATGGAATAGCAAACCAAAGATTTCTCTGTGCTTCTATAATATCACCTAAATTCATAGAACCAACACATAGCAAAACTGAAACTATAACAAATCCAATAGATACTTCATAAGAGACCATTTGTGCAGCTGATCTTAACGCACCTAAAAAAGCATACTTTGAATTTGATGCCCATCCAGCCATAATTACTCCATAAACGCCTAAAGATGAAATGGCAAAAAGGTATAGAACGCCAACATTAATATCTGAAATAACAAATGTTTCTGAAAAGGGAATAACAGACCAAGCAATCATAGATAGAATAAAGGTGAGCATTGGAGCTATTACAAAAACAATTTTGCTTGAGCCTGTTGGAAGTATAGTTTCCTTTGAAAGCAATTTAAGTGCGTCAGCCCATGGTTGTAAAAGTCCAAATATACCAACAACATTTGGGCCTTTTCTTAATTGCATAAACCCTATAATTCTTCTTTCAGCTAGGGTTAAATAAGCTACACATAATAATAATGGCAATAGAACTATTAAAATTTTTAATAGAGAAACTAACACTATTAAAATACTGTTATTAGTAGTAATAAACGTAAGATCCATATAATTTATTCCGCTACTAATTTTT
Source organism: uncultured Rhodobacterales bacterium (assembly GCA_964502335.1). Lineage (GTDB taxonomy): Bacteria > Pseudomonadota > Alphaproteobacteria > Puniceispirillales. The sequence goes on from CAZCWO010000115.1 coordinate 1,029, forward strand.
TTCTATTAAGTTGATCTTCGCACATGGCCATTGTTTCAGAAGATCTGCTTATTGAACAAGTCATATAGAAATTATTTATGGTAGAATTTAATTCAAAGCTTTCTAATTTTCCTTTAGTGCCAAATTTAGACCATCTAGGTTTTTTAATTTCATCAATAAAACTTAGATGAGGAAAATCTTCATATAATTTATTTCGCAAGCCATCAAGATCATCAAAAGGAAGTTTATCATTTATATATTCAGAAAAAGCTCGAATTATCTTCCAATCCTCTTTAGCTTCTCCAGGAGGAAAAGTAGCCTGCCTTGCTAACTGAGGTCTCCCTTCCGTATTTACATATGTGGCAGACTTTTCTGTATATGCTGCACCCGGTAATATCACATCAGCAATGTGTGCTCCGACATCACCATGATGACCTTGATAAACAACAAATGGTTTCTTCAATTTTAATACATCCTTGTTATCAACTCCCAACAACCATACAAAAGATAGATTTCCCTTATCACCTTCAGAAAAAATTGTTTTTGCGTTAAATCCTTTATTTGAAGGTGTAAACCCAATATCTAGAGCTCCTGTTCTACCTGCAGCAGTCTGTAATACGTTAAATCCATTCCATCCTTTTTTAACCACACCAAAAAATTCAGATAGTTCTCTTAAAAAATTTAGAACAATGGATCCAAAGTCATTTACTAATGCCCCCATACCAACTATAATCATAGGGTTTTCAGCTTTTAGAAGAATCTTATGAAATGAGTGACCCTTATCTTTCAACTTTTCTATATCCAGTGAACTTGAGCCTAAATATTGGCATGGGTATGTTAAGTTACTTTTTGGCCCAATAATACCAATTGGAAAATTACCCTTTAAATAACGTTTTCTAATTCTTGCATTTAAAACTGGCGCTTCAATTCTTGGGTTAGAACCAATTATAAGAAGAGCATCAGCATTTTCGATTCCACTTATACCAGAGTTGAATATATACCCAGATCTTCCATCTTGTCCAATGTCAGCTCCATCAATTCTACAATCTAAATTTTCTACACCTAGCTTATTTAAAAGTAGTTTTAATGAAAAGACTGCCTCTACATCCACTAGATCCCCCACAAGAGAAGCAACTTTATTTGATGGAACTTTAGATAACTCATTTTTAATTTTATTAAACGCTGTGTCCCAATCAGAAGGTTCCAATGTCCCATGTTTATTCCTAATATAAGGCCTATCTAACCTTTGATTTTTTAAACCATCAATAGCATACCTAGTTTTATCTGAAATCCATTCCTCATTAACCTCCTCATTTAAGCGAGGCAAAACCCTTAAAACTTGATTGCCCCGAGTATCAACTCTGATATTACTGCCAACCCCATCCATAACATCAATCGTCTCAACATGAGTTAATTCCCAGGGCCGAGCATTGAAGGCATACGGTTTACTTGTAAGCGCCCCAACGGGACATAAATCTATGACACAAGCAGAAAGCTCAGATTCTATTGACTTTTCAAGATAAGTAGTAATTTCCATATTTTCTCCACGTCCTAAAGCTCCTAAATCGTTAACTCCAGCAACTTCGGTTGAAAACCTTACACATCGAGTGCAATGAATACATCTTGTCATATTAGTCTTTATTAATGGTCCCATAGATTTTTCTTCTACGGCTCTTTTATTTTCAATATATCTTGTTTTACTTGCGCCAAATGACATTGCCTGATCTTGCAAGTCACACTCACCACCTTGGTCACAAATAGGACAATCGAGTGGGTGGTTAATTAACAGAAACTCCATCACCCCTTTTCTTGCATCTTTAACCATTTTAGAATTTGTTGAAATTATTTGTCCATTGGAAGCTGGCAAGGCACAACTAGCTTGAGGCTTTGGAGGACCAGGCTTAACCTCAACTAAACACATCCTGCAATTACCAGCGATAGAAAGTCGGTCATGATAACAAAACCTAGGAACTTCTGCGCCCGCAATCTCACAAGCTTGAAGAACAGTGCAACCCTCTTCTACCTCTATTTCTTTCTCATCTACAGTTAATTTAATCATTTTATAGTTTTCGTATTACTCAGCAACTTTAGTTTTTATACTTATATTATTTTTAAAATTATGAATTCTTTCTTCTATGAGAGGTCTAAAGTTTTTAATCAGACCTTGAATTGGCCAAGCAGCGGCATCTCCTAAAGCACAAATTGTATGACCTTCAACTTGTTTGGTTACTTGAAGAAGAACGTCTATCTCCTCCAATTCAGCATCCCCCAAAACTAACCTTTCCATCATTCTCCACATCCATCCCGTACCTTCCCTGCAGGGAGTACACTGTCCACAACTTTCATGTTTATAAAAATGAGAAAGTTTTGTAATTGCTTTTATAACGTCAGTTGACTTATCCATTACAATTACCCCTGCTGTTCCTAGACCTGTACCAGCATTCTTCAATGAATCAAAATCCATCAAAATTGTATCACAAACATTTTTTGTTAATAATGGAGTTGATGAACCTCCAGGAATGACAGCTAATAGATTGCTCCACCCACCTACAACACCACCAGCATGTTTTTCTATTAATTCCCTTAAAGGAACCCCCATTTCTTCTTCAACATTACAAGGTTGATTAACATGTCCAGAAATACAAAATAGCTTTGAACCAGTATTGTTTTCTCTTCCAAGTCCTGAAAACCATTTGGCTCCTCTTTTTAATATCGTAGGCGCAACTGCAATTGTTTCTACGTTGTTTACAGTTGTTGGACATCCATACAAACCAACGCCTGCAGGAAAAGGAGGCTTTAATCTAGGCTGGCCTTTTTTACCTTCCAAAGATTCTAAAAGGGCTGTTTCCTCACCACAAATGTAAGCTCCCGCGCCCCTGTGAAGGAAGACATCAAAGTTCCAACCACTTCCAGATGCGTTTTTGCCAATTAAATTATTTTCATAGGATTCATCAATAGCTTTTTGCAATACTAAAGCTTCGTTATAAAACTCACCACGAATATAAATATAAGCACAATGAGATCTCATTGCATAACCAGCTAATAAACAGCCTTCAATCAGTTTATGTGGTTCATGTCTAATGATATCTCTATCTTTACATGTACCAGGTTCTGACTCATCTGCATTAACTACGAGATAGTGGGGTCTATCTTTAATTTCCTTAGGCATGAATGACCATTTTAGTCCTGACGGAAATCCAGCTCCCCCTCTACCTCTCAATCCTGATTCCTTAATAATTTCAATAATTTTATCATGGCCTAATTTTAAAATTTCTTTAGTACCATGCCAATCTCCTCTAGCTTGAGAGCTTTTAACGTCCGCTCCTTTCCAACCGTAAATATTTGTAAAAATTCTATCTTTATCATCCAGCATTTTTCTTGCCTTTTAATTTCAATAGAACGGTTGCGCCTGTCTCAGGTTCGGATCTTCTGCCTTTTGAAGAACCAAACTTTAAAGGTTTATTTTTCAACAAACTTTTGAGAAGATTTTTAGTACCTTCATAATCTAAGTCTTCATAAAAATCATCATTTATTTGCAAAATAGGTGCGTTAACACATGCGCCCAAGCATTCTACAGAAGTTAATGTAAAATCACCATTTTTTGAAGTTTCGTTGGGTTTAATTTGGAGAGTGTCAAAAATAGCATTTAATATGTCATCAGAACCCTTTAACCAGCAAGGAGTTGTCCCACAAATCTGCAAATGCCACTTGCCAACAGGGTTTAAATTATACATCGTATAAAAACTGGCTATTTCTAATACTCGCATATAAGCTAACCCAACCTTATCAGCCACAGCTTCTAGAGCAGATATAGGCAACCAACCGCCAGCTTCTCTTTGGGCTAAATCTAGTAACGGCATAACAGCACTGGCCTTTCTTTGAGGCGGATATTTTGAAAGAACGTTTTCTATAGTTTTTTCTGCTTGTTTAGAAAAAGAAAAATGAAACTGATCATTTGTATTTATATGAGTTTTACTCATCTATCAATTTCTCCAAATACTAAGTCCATTGAACCTATTACTGCGACAGAATCTGCCAACATATGTCCCTTACACATATGCTCTGTTGCAGCTAAAAACTGAAAGCCTGGCGCTCTAAGTTTTGCTCTATATGGCTTGTTGGAGCCATCAGAAACAAGAAAAACTCCAAACTCACCCTTTGGCGCTTCAACAGCAGTATAAGTCTCTGCATCTGGAACACGGACACCTTCAGTGTAAAGTTTAAAATGATGAATTAAAGCCTCCATAGAACCTTTCATATCTTTCCTACTTGGAGGAACCATTTTCGCGTCATTAGAAATAACTTTTCCTTTGGGCATTTCTTTAATACATTGTTCAATTATCCTGCATGACTGCCTCATCTCTTCAACTCTTACCAAATATCTAGCATAACAATCACCTGTTTTGCCTACAGGTATATCAAAATTCATTTCTGAATAGACATCATATGGTTGCTCCTTTCTTAAATCCCATATATGACCTGAAGCTCTAAGTGGTGGGCCCGAAAAGCCTAAATTCAATGCGTCCTCTGTACTTACAACACCTATATCGACTGTTCGTTGCTTAAAAATTCTGTTTGCAGTTAAAAGAGTTTCTAAATCATTAATAAAACTTGGAAATTCCTTTAGCCATTTTAAAATATCTTCTAAGAGTTCTTCAGGAATATCTTGATGCACTCCACCCGGTCTAAAATAGGCAGCATGGAACCTTGCACCTGATGCTCTTTCATAAAAACTCAATAGAATTTCTCTTTCTTCAAACCCCCATAGCAAAGGTGTCATTGCCCCTACATCAATAGCAAAAGCAGTTAAATTAAGAATATGATTTAAAATTCTACCTAATTCACAAAATAAAACCCTTATATATTGTCCTCTCCGAGGAACTTGAATGTTTAAGAGCCTTTCCACTGAAAGAGCCCATGCATGTTCTTGATTCATAGGAGAAACATAATCGAGCCTATCAAAGTATGGTAACGCCTGAAGATAAGTTTTACTTTCAATTAATTTTTCTGTACCCCTATGAAGAAGACCTATATGAGGGTCAGCTCTTTTTATAACCTCTCCATCCATTTCAAAAACCAACCGTAGCACTCCATGAGCCGCAGGGTGCTGCGGACCAAAATTCATAGTTATCGGTTTAATTTCAGTTTCACTCAATTTTGGTCACTCTCACTGTCTTTATTATTTTCGTTTTCACCAAAAGACGTTTCCCAAGGGCTCAAAAAGTCAAAGTCCCTATATTCTTGAATTAATTTCACTGGCTCATAAACAACTCTATTTTGATCAACATCATATTTGACCTGAACCCTTCCTGTAAGAGGAAAATCTTTTCTTAAAGGATGCCCCTCAAATCCATAGTCAGTAAGCAATCTTCTTAAATCAGGGTGACCTGAAAAAAAT
>CAZCWO010000116.1:0-6390 GCA_964502335.1 uncultured Rhodobacterales bacterium
AATCAATTTCTGGAAAACCAATAGAATTATAATTTAAGTCCATGCTATCAGAATGATTAGAATTAATGGAATATACATAGTTAGTAATAGTCTTAAATGTCTTTATTTCTTTTAAGACGCTCTTCCCTGATGCATCATTTAATGAAAGAGTAAAAATTTTTAGTGAGTTATCTATTAAACTTTTTGGGCCGTGCATTACTTCTGCGCTACTGAATGGCTCTATAAGCTCAAGACAAAACTCTTTAAATTTAAGAGAAATTTCTGTTGAAAGTGCATACCCTAATCCTCTGCTTATAACAAAGCCTTTGGAAATAGAGTTATTTACTAATCCAGGATCCCATTCTTGATTTAATTCATTTTCAAAGTATTTAGGTAAATTAATTATATGCTTTAGGAGAATTTCCTCATTTGAAATTACTGCAACTAGTTTTACAATATTAACCAATGATAATAAATATGTTTTTGTTGCTGCGACACTTTCCTCTTTTTTAGCATTAATGTTTAAGAAAAAGTCTGAGTTATTAATAATAGGGCTCAAAGAATTATTTGTAAGTACTATTATTAACGCTCCCATTTTTCGGCATTCTTCAGAGCATTTTATTAAGTCCTCACTTAAACCTGATTGAGAAATTATAAGAACTAAAGTTTTAGAAAAATCAAATTTTGACTTTTCATGAGTTATGATTGAAGGTGGCAGGCTATAAGTCGTAACACCTAATGATTTCGCAAATAAATACGAAGCAAATAACGCTGCGCTATCTGAGGAACCTCTCGCTATAGTAACTAGATGTTTTATATTTTTTCTTGATAATGTATTTTTAATTTTTTGATATTGGTTTTTATCTTCTAGATTAAAGTTTTCTATTGTATCTGAAACTCCATTTGCTTCATCTAAAACTTTACATTTTTTCATAATACTTTTTTTCCATTTAAAAACACATTTAATAAATCATAGTTTGAATCAATAATTAAAAAGTTTGCAATACAACCTTCAGATAATTGACCAATGTCATTTCTACTTAAATATTTGGCTGCATTTGAGGAAGTCATCTTAACCGCGTCATTGATTGAAAAGCCAATTCCCAACAGGTTCTTAAATGCTTTGTTCATAGTTAGAATACTGCCCCCCAAAGTATTTTCATTTAATTTTACAATACCATCTTTTTTATAAATTTCATTTGCACCAATTTTATATTTTCCATCTGGCATTCCTGCTGCAGATATGCAATCAGTAATCACATATAGTTTACTAATATTTTTATATGCTAATTTAATCATATCTTTATGAACATGGATTAAGTCACAAATAATTTCAGAATGTTCCAAATTACTAAATGCTGAAGCGACCGCCCCTGGGTTTCTATGATCAAAACCAGACATTGCATTATAAAGGTGCGTAAAGCTTTCAACACCTTTGTCAATTGCTAAATTACAACATTCGAAGTCTGCAAGAGTGTGACCAATTTGAGGCTTGATGTTATTTCTTTTAAGAAATTCTATAAAGTCTAAACCATTTTGAATTTCAGGAGCAATTGTCATGATTTTAATAGGGGCTTCATCCATTAAAATCTTAACAAATTCAAAGTTGGGAAGTTGGGAAAAAGGAGGCTGTGCTCCTAATTTGTCAGGGTTGATAAATGGCCCTTCTAAATGGATGCCTTCAATATTTGTATTATTACAATTTAAATTAAGGTGTTTATTTAAACCCTTTAAAGCTAGTTTTGTGTCTAGTAAACTCGCTGTAACAGTAGTTGGGTACAATGTAGTAGTGCCATTAAACAGATGGTAGTTTGATAGATTAATTATTGCTTCAATGCCTTCCATCGAATCAAACCCATTGCCGCCATGACAATGAAGATCAATAAATCCCGGTATTATAAAATTAGTATATTTTTTGTTCTTTTCAGGGGAAATTTTAGAAATTTTATTGTCAAAGTTTATAGATCCCGAGAAAACTGTATCTTCAAAAACGATATTACCACTTATATTATTCATCTAATGAACACTTAGCTTATGGATTGAAGACTTAGCCAAACAACCAAAAACTTCAGCGTCATTTTTAAGTTTGGCTTTTTTAAATTTAATTTTTTCTTTAGATATAAGTTTTGTTTGCTTTTTAATTTCATCAAAAACTATACTATTGAGACCTATGCTTCCACCAATAATAAAATAATCTATACCCAAAAGAGAATTAACATTAACCACACCCTCAGCTAAATATTTTGAAAACTCTTCAATAATTTTTTTCGACCAATTGGTTTTGTTATAATTTAACAACATATCCTTTGTTGTTAAATTTTTATATTTAGATTGTTTTAAAATTTGATCAATAGCTGTGCCTGAAGCATAAGCCTCTATGCAACCTCTTCTGCCGCATCCGCAGAGCTTACCATTTTGTACTATAACCATGTGACCAAATGCGCCAGCTAAATTAGGAGATTTACTATATAGTTTATTTTCAATAACCATACTTCCTCCAACGCCTGTTGAAACAGTAATATAGAAAAAGTTAGATAGTTTTTTCCCAGCTCCAAATTCAAACTCTGCTAGAGCTGCGGCCTCAGTATCACTAAAAGCAAACACTGGTACATTTAATTGATCTTGAATGTATTTAGTCAAAGGAAAATTATAAAATTCACCTAAAATTTGCCTATTCAAAACAGACCATCTTCCATTATTTATTATCCCAGTCGTAGCAATTCCAATCTCAACAATATTATCTTTAAAACCATCAATACTTTTTATAATATTTTTCGCTATCAGATCGGGTTTATTTTTTGTTGGGCAATCAATCGGATTAGTTTCTAATTTAAGTTTCTTTATAATTTTATAATTTTTAAATAAAACTATTGAAATTTTAGTTCCACCAATATCTACACCAACAAAGGTCTTATTATTCATTTGATAATCTCTTCAGCAAACCAATTAGTAATAATTTCAATTCTATTAATAGCAGTTCCAACAACAACTGCATGCGCTCCCATTTTTATAGCTTGAGCAGCTTGCTTAGGTGTATTAATTCTTCCCTCTGCTATGATAGGTTTATTGATATCATTTTGACTAAATTTTGATATTATCCGAAAATCAGGATTTTTTGGGATCTTTCCTTTGACATAACCTGATAAGGTCGATGCAACAATATCTGCCCCAAGAAAAGAAGCATTTACTGCCTCATTGTAATTTGAACAGTCAGCCATCGAAATACAGTTGTTTTTATGGATAAGTTCAATTAATTTTTCAATTTCAACTGGACGTTTTCTAATAGTAGCATCAAATGCTATAATGTCTGCGCCACTATCGGCTAGTGAAATAATATCTTCACAAAAAGGGGTTATTACAACGTTGCTATTTTTAACATTCCTTTTTTTAATTCCTATTACGGGAACATTTAATTTTTTTTTTACATTATAGACATTATTTTTATCGTTAATTCTTAAGGCTGTTGCTCCACCATTAACTGAAGCCTCAGCCAAAGCTAAAATGCTACTTTCATTATCAAGAACCCCCCCTACAACTGGCTGACATGAAACTATAAGTTTAGATTTTATATTGTTTAGTATGTCCATTGGTAATTAATTTTCAATTCATTGGTCATTTTACTGCACCCGAGGTTATACTTCTAATCAATTGACGTGAAAAGATAATATAAAAGATTATTATTGGTATTAAAGCGGTGGACAACGAAGCAAAAACAGCATTCCAATTTGTTACGTATTGACCAATATATTGTTGCATTCCAAGTATTACTGTTTGCTTGCCACCAGATGGAGCTAGAACAAGAGGCCACCAAAGATCGTTCCAAACTGGAACCATTGTAAAAACTGCCACAGTAGCAAGTGGTGGTCGCATCAATGGCAAGATTATATAAAAGAACAATTGGTATTCATTTACCCCATCACATCTTGCTGCTTCTTTTAATTCTTGATTAACTTGCTTCATAAATTCTGTAAGTATCCAAATTGCTAGTGGGAGACTTTGAGCCGTATAAACTATAACTAAACCTGTCAAAGTATTCACAAGGTTCATAGAGCTTAAGAGTTGAAGAATGCTGACAGTTCCCAATTTAATTGGCAACATTATGCCAAAAGCTAAATATAAACCGAGCATTGTGTTTCCTCTAAATTTATATTCGGACAAAGCCCATGCAGCCATAGCTCCAAAAAGCAAAACTAGAAAAAGGGTAATTAATGTTACAAATGTTGAATTATAAAAATAAATAGTAAAATCAACTCTTGAAAACATTTTGGTGAAACCAACCAAACTAAAAGTTTCTTCAGAAGGCAGGGATAATGGCTCTTTAAAAATAGCTCTTCTTTTCTTAAAGGAATTATTAACTAACAAATAAACAGGAAATAAGCATATCAATGTATAAGAAATTAATACAATATGCATAATAAGATGATTGTATTTATCTTTAATATTTTTCATTAATACTGGTACCTTGTAATTCGTTGCTGAAAAGCAAAAAGATAAACTAGAACTCCCAGAAGAATAATTCCAAATGTTGTTGAAGCTACTGTAGCACCCATCGTTGGATTGCCAAGTTGCATTTGAAATCCAAAAAAGGTTCTATAAAAGAAGGTGCCCATAAGATCTGTCGAATACTCAGGGCCAGCATAAAGACTTTTCATGGCAAATATTAAATCAAAAGCATTATAATTTCCCACGTAAGTTAAAATCACCATTAATCCAACAGTCGGAAGAATTAATGGAAATTTAATTAACCAAAAAGTTGACATCGGACCAGAACCATCAATTTTTGCAGCATCTAAAATTTCATCTGGTATGTTTAACAAAGCAGCATAAAACAACATCATTGGTATACCAACAAATTGCCAAATTGAGATTAAAGATATAGTAATCAATGCAGGCCCCTTTAATCCTAACCAAGGTTGATACAAATGCTCTAAACCAACCACTCCAAGAATAGTTTGCGGTATCCCCCAGAGATTAGATAAAATCAAATTAAAGAGATAACCAACTATTACAATCGACATCATTGCTGGCAAAAATATCAAAGTCCTGTATGTGTGTTTAAATTTTAAATCCTTAGAAGATAAGAAAGCAGCGATTAAAAGCCCAATTGGCGTTTGAATAGAAACATGCAAAAGAAAAAAATATGTATTATTCTTTAATGCATTCCAAAAATGCCAGGACCAATTTTCATTAAAAAATAAATCATAGTAATTTCTAAATCCAATGAAAGCTCTAACATTAGAAGAATTATCCATATTTTCTCCCATTAGATTTTGTGTATACAAACTAATTCTAATTGTATCAAAAAGGGGGAAAATCATAAAAACCGTGTAAATAAAACACGCTGGAAATAAAAACACTAATATATGATATGGAAATCTTTTCTTCATTTTAATAATAATGTTTTTTATATGCGACGAAATACTTCGCCGCATATAAATGTTAGTTATTTATTGATGAGGGGCATACCAGTTAGCGAGACTGGCTTCTGCTTTTGCTCCTGCCTCTTCTGCAGTCATTGTTCCATTAACTACTCCTGAAACAACTTCCCAAAGAACAGATTCTAAATTAGGCTCACCTCTTCCAACGATATGAACACTATTTCTAATGGTAGTTGCGCAATCATCTTTCCAACTAATAAACTCTTTTGCAACTGGGTCATTTACATTAATTGAATGTGTATGCAAAGGAAAAAATCCTGGAACCTCATTTGCAAAAATCTCTGCAAACTCTGCTGATGTTAACCACTCAAGAAAGATTTTAGATTCCTCAGCATTTTTAGAGGCTGCATTTAATCCTATACCAATGTCAGTATGATCATCAACAAAACATTCACTTTGTCCATCTGGCTTATATGGTGGAAATGCACTAAATTCAAAATCAGCATTTTGAGAAAAAGTAAAAATTTCCCATGACCCTGTAGGGTATATAGCAGCATCACCAAGAGTAAATAAATTTTGACTATCAGGATATGTCTGAGCTTGATATCCAGCTGCCATATAATCTCCCCACTTGGCTAATGATTTTAGTAGTTCAATATAATGTGAATCTGTAAATTTTTCATCACCTGAAATGATACCTTTACGTCCTTTTTCACCTTGCCAGTAGTTTGGACCTATATTTTGAAAGCCCATTGTAGAAATAGCCCAAGTATCTGCTGTACCAATAGCCAAAGGAGTATAATTACCATCAGATTTAACTTTTTCTAAAACTGCGAAAAATTCACTTTCAGTTTTTGGAATAGAAAGGCCTAGCTCTTTGAAAATGTCTTTATTATACATAAATCCATGTGAAACAGATGCCATAGGAACACAAAAAATATCACTTTGATCATCCGTACTCCAAGCATCTTTAGCTACCTGAGGATAATTCTCAAGTCCATTTAAGCCGTTAAGTGAAGCAAGCCATCCTCTG
>CAZCWO010000117.1:0-6341 GCA_964502335.1 uncultured Rhodobacterales bacterium
TTTGTTATTCCAAGCAAAATTGGTGTTGCTAATGCTGGTTTTAAATTATTGGCCACTAATTCTTTATTAACTTGGTTAAGGTCTTTCGTATAGACTTGTTCACCAGACAAGTATTTTGAATCTCCAACTTCATAAACTTCACTCTTTTGAAGCATTTGCCTGACGACTGTTTCAATATGTTTGTCATCTATCTTAACGCCTTGAAGTCTATATACATCTTGAACTTCTTTAATTAAATACTCAGCTAATTTTTCAAGTCCCAACACTTTTAAAATATCATGAGGAACCGGGTTCCCATCTAACAGCATATCACCTTTTCTAACATAGTCACCCTCTTGAACTGTAAGCATTTTTCCTTTTGGAAGCATAATTTCAACTGGTTCCTTGTTTTTGTCAGAAGGATTTATTTTTATTTTTCTTTTACTTTTGTAATCTGAAGAGAACTCAACATAGCCTTCTTCTTCAGCAATAATTGCTGCATCTTTTGGAATTCGAGCTTCAAATAACTCAGCCACTCTTGGCAAGCCACCAGTAATATCACGAGTTTTTGAAGTTTCCCTAGGTATTCTAGCTAAAACATCTCCTGCACTTACTCTCTGACCATTTTCAACTGATAAAATAGCACCGGGCGATAAGAAACTTCTAGCTTCCACACCATTTGCAAGAACTACAACTTCACCCTTATTATCTCTTAAAGTAATTCTAGGCCTTAAGTTAGATCCACCAGGTTGAGATTTCCAGTCCAAAACTACACTGCTAGTAAATCCAGTGATGTCATCTGTACTCTCAAGCATAGATACACCGTCAATAAGGTCCATATAATTAGCAACACCATCAGCTTCAGTTATAATGGGTGAAGTGTATGGGTCCCATTCAACTAGTTTTTGTCCAGAAGTAACCTTGTCTCCATCATTAATAAATAGTTTGGCACCATATTGTAATCTATACCTAGCCCTATCTTTTCCCTTTTCATCCGTTATAAAAAGCTCTGCAGATCTACTAAGAATAACATTGTTTCCATCTGAAGCTTTGACAGTAGAAGCAGCTTCAAGTCTTATATTACCTCCAATTGATGACTCTATACTACTTTGCTCAGCTCCTCGTTGAGCAGCTCCTCCAATATGAAATGTTCTCATTGTGAGTTGAGTACCTGGCTCACCAATTGACTGCGCAGCAATAACTCCCACTGCCTCACCAATATTCACAGCAGTTCCTCTGGCTAAGTCTCGACCATAACATTTACAACATATGCCTACTTTCGATTCACATAATAACGGGGACCTTACCAAAATTTGGTCCAATGAAGATTTTTCAATCAATTCAACCATTTCTTCATTAATTATTTCCCCTTCAGAACAAATTTCGATACCGCTTGTAGGGTCAATAATTTTTTCGGCTGCCGTTCTGCCCAAAGCCCTATCACCTAAAGGCTCGATCACATCCCCTCCTTCAATGACCGCTCTCATAGTAATTGATTTTTTTGTTTCACAATCATCTACTGTAATGATACAATCTTGCGCAACATCCACTAACCTTCTTGTTAAATAACCTGAATTTGCTGTTTTAAGGGCAGTATCAGCTAAGCCCTTCCTTGCACCGTGTGTAGAGTTAAAATATTCCAAAACATTGAGGCCTTCCTTGAAAGAAGAAATTATCGGGGTTTCAATGATTTCACCAGAAGGTTTCGCCATAAGGCCCCTCATACCTGCAAGCTGTTTTATTTGTGCTTGAGATCCTCTAGCACCTGAATGGGCCATCATCCAAACAGAATTTACTGTTTTACCTGGCTTATCTGTGCTAATTTCAGTCATCATTTCTTCGGCTATACCATCAGTAACTCGAGACCAAACATCGACGACTTTATTATATTTTTCTCCTTGAGTTATAAGACCATCTAGAAACTGCTGCTCAAATTCCTTAACCTGTCTATCAGCATCTTTGACCATTTTTTCTTTTTTAACTGGAGTAGTTAAATCGTTTATCCCAAAAGAAATTCCAGATTCACATGCTTGATTAAAACCTAACCGCATCATTTTATCAGCAAAAATCACAGTGTCTTTTTGTCCACAATGTCGATAAATATAATCTATTACATTAGTGACTTGCTTTTTAGTCATCAACTGATTAAGAACATCAAAATTCACTGAAGCATTCTCTGGCAAAATTTCTGACAATTTCACTCTACCGGGAGTAGTTTCAATCAACCTTAAAGAAATGTTTCCGTTTTCATCTGGGTATTCCATTCTAGCTTTAATTTTTGCATGCAAAGAAACAGCTTTGTTATTTAAAGCCATCAGTACTTCAGTTTTATCGGCAAAAATCATTCCTTCTCCTAGTTCCCCTTCTCTCTCCATCGTCATAAAATACAAGCCTAGAATAATGTCCTGAGATGGAACAATAATTGGTTTACCATTTGCTGGAGATAAAATATTATTAGTGGACATCATGAGCACGCGAGCCTCTAATTGAGATTCTATTGACAATGGAACATGAACAGCCATTTGATCACCATCAAAATCTGCATTAAAGGCTGTGCACACTAAGGGGTGCAATCTGATTGCTTTGCCCTCTACAAGAATAGGTTCAAAAGCTTGAACGCCCAGTCTATGAAGTGTTGGAGCCCTATTGAGCATTACAGGATGCTCCCTTATCACTTCCTCTAAAATATCCCAGACTTCAGGTCGATCTTTCTCCACCATCCTTTTAGCAGCTTTAATTGTAGTTGCCATTCCATAAAGTTCTAACTTCGCATATATAAAAGGTTTAAATAATTCTAATGCCATTTTTTTTGGCAAACCACACTGATGTAACTTTAAAGTTGGACCAACAACGATTACTGATCTTCCAGAATAGTCTACTCTCTTACCTAAAAGATTTTGTCGAAACCTTCCCTGCTTACCTTTTAGCATATCAGATAGTGATTTTAAGGGTCTTTTATTTACGCCGGTAATAACACGACCTCTGCGACCGTTGTCAAAGAGTGCATCTACAGATTCTTGAAGCATCCTTTTCTCATTCCTAACAATAATGTCAGGAGCCTTTAATTCTATTAATCTTTTAAGCCTATTATTTCTATTAATTACTCTCCTGTATAAATCATTCAAATCTGATGTTGCAAACCTACCACCATCTAGAGGAACTAATGGCCTTAACTCTGGAGGTATTACTGGCACCACCTCAAGTATCATCCACTCAGGCCTACTGTTTGACTCCAAAAAAGATTCAATTAATTTCAATCTTTTAACTAATTTTTTTCTTTTAACTTCAGAACCAGTTTCTTTTAATTCAACTTCAACTTTTTGCCTTTCTTCATCTAAATTAATATTAGACAATAAAAAATGAATTGCTTCGGCGCCTATCATAGCTTTAAAAGAATCCTCCCCAAACTCCTCAAGGCTATCATAATACAACTCTTCAGACAGTAATTGACCGGACTTAAGGCTTGTCAATCCAGGATCTAAAACCACAAAATTTTCAAAATATAAAACCCTTTCTAAATCTTTCAAAGTCATATCTACTAACAAACCAATTCTAGACGGGAGTGATTTTAAAAACCAAATATGTGCAACTGGTGAGGCCAACTCAATATGCCCCATTCTATCTCTTCGAACCTTTGATAGAGTGACCTCAACTCCACATTTTTCACATATAATACCTCTATATTTCATCCTCTTGTATTTTCCGCATAAGCATTCATAGTCTCTTACAGGACCAAAAATTCTAGCGCAAAAAAGTCCGTCTCTCTCGGGTTTAAAGGTTCTATAATTGATCGTTTCTGGTTTTTTTATCTCTCCAAAAGACCAAGATCTTATTCTTTGAGGAGCTGAAATATTGACTCTGATTTGATCAAAGCTTTGGGGCCTTTGATTTTGAGAGAATGGGTTAACAAGATCATTCATTATAAAAAAACTCCTATTTATTTCTTAATTTTCAGAAGAACTCATATCTACATTAAGACCAAGTGACTTCAACTCTTTAACAAGAACATTAAAACTTTCAGGCACACCTGTCTCAAAGTTATCATCGCCACGCACAATGGACTCGTAAACTTTTGTTCTTCCTGAAACATCATCTGATTTAACTGTTAGCATCTCCTGCAGAGTGAACGCAGCACCATATGCTTGCAAAGCCCAAACTTCCATTTCTCCAAAGCGTTGGCCTCCAAACTGAGCTTTGCCACCTAGAGGTTGCTGTGTAACCAAACTATAAGGACCTATTGAACGAGCGTGTATCTTGTCATCAACCAAATGATGAAGCTTTAATAAATATTTATAGCCAACAGTGACAGGTCTAGAAAACCTTTCACCAGTTCTTCCATCAGTTAAGTATTCTTGTCCAGTCTCATCTAGGTCACCTAACTTAAGCAGATTCCTTATATCAACCTCCCTGGCTCCATCAAAAACATCTGTTCCCATTGGAACACCCTCTTTGAGTTTAGTAGACAAAACTAATAAACTTTCATTGTCCATATTTTCAATTGATGATTTGTACTGATCTTCACTGTAAGTTTTTTTAAGAATATCTTTTAACTTTGTATAATCGGAAGTTATTTTTGCTTCCTCAGCAACTTTGCCAATTTTTTTACCTATACCTGATGATGCCCAACCTAAATGAGTTTCTAGTACCTGCCCTACATTCATTCTAGAAGGCACACCCAAAGGATTTAATAAAACATCAACCGGTGTACCATCATCTAAGTATGGCATATCCTCTAATGGCATTATTCTACTTATCACACCTTTGTTGCCATGTCTTCCTGCCATTTTATCACCAGCCTGAAGTTTTCTTTTAACAGCTACAAAAACTTTAATCATCTTCATCACACCAGGTAACAATTCATCACCCGATTGCAACTTTTCAACTTTGTCACTAAAATCCAACTCTAAGTTATTAAGCGAATGTTCAAAATGATCGTTTAATGTTTCTAATTTTTTATGAATTTTCTCATCTTGAATGTTTATTTTCAACCAATCTGATCGGTTAAATTCATCAAAAAATTTTTCATCAATAATTGTTCCTTTTTTAAAGCTTTTAAACTCAGATGACAATTTTTGGCCAATTAATAATTCTTTAAGGCGATTATTATAAGCTCTTTCTATAATAAATTTTTCATCATCCCTATCTTTTGCTAATCTCTCAATATCTTGCCTTTCTATAGCTCTAGCTCTCTCATCTTTCTCTAGCCCTCTCCTAGAAAAGATACGTACTTCAACTACGGTGCCACTTGCTCCTGGAGGCAGTCTAAGAGATGTATCCCTAACGTCACTTGCTTTTTCACCAAATATTGCTCTCAATAGCTTTTCTTCTGGGGTCATTGGAGACTCACCTTTCGGAGTAACTTTACCCACAAGAACGTCACCTGCTTTAACTTCAGCTCCAACGTAAACTATACCAGCTTCGTCCAAATCTTTTAAACTCTCCTCACCTACATTAGGAATATCTCTTGTGATATCTTCTTGACCTAATTTAGTATCACGAGCCATTATTTCAAATTCTTCAATGTGAATTGAAGTAAATACATCATCATGAACAATTCTTTCTGAGATTAGTATTGAATCTTCAAAATTATATCCATTCCAAGGCATATAGGCCACAAGTACATTTTTACCTAAAGCAAGTTCTCCATCTTCTGTGGAAGGGCCGTCAGCTATTATGTCTCCTTTTTCAACAAAATCTCCAACTTGAACCAAGGGTCTTTGGTTTACACAAGTATTCTGATTAGACCTTTGGAACTTAAATAATGTGTAAATATCAACTGGTGAAACTTCAGAATTATCTCTATCGTCACTGAAAGCACGAATAACAATTCTAGTAGCGTCAACCTGATCAACTGTACCTGATCTCTGGGCTATAATCGTAACCCCACTATCCCTTGCAACCACTGCCTCCATTCCAGTGCCAACAAAAGGACTTTTTGAAACTAAAAGTGGCACAGCCTGTCTTTGCATATTTGATCCCATCAACGCTCTATTTGCATCGTCGTTCTCTAAAAAAGGTATTAAAGCCGCTGCTACAGAAACCAATTGCTTAGGAGAAACATCCATCAAATCAATATTCTCAGGGTTAGCTAAGCCTATTTCACCTGCTTTTCTAACTGGAATTAATTCGCCTTCAAATTTACCATCTTTTTTTAATTCAGCATTTGCTTGAGCAATAGTAAACTTTTCCTCTACCATGGCAGAAATATATTCAACTTGATCAGTAACCTTGCCTTTATCTACTTTTCTATATGGAGTTTCAATGAAACCATATTGATTTATTTTTGCATGAGTTGCTAAAGAATTAATCAAACCTATGTTAGGTCCTTCTGGAGTTTCAATCGGACAAATTCTGCCATAATG
>CAZCWO010000118.1:0-4230 GCA_964502335.1 uncultured Rhodobacterales bacterium
TCAGTCATCATTACCCCTGCAATGGGTGCATTTTTATACTGGTTGCCGCTCGAACCGACAGCCATATAAAAACCAGGTAAATCTGATTTATCATAAATAGGAATCCAGTCATCCGAAACATCATACAAAGACACTACTCCTTTGACTTTTGAAGAAAGAGGAAGATCAGGATATCTTTGAGCTTGCCTATACAATTGAGTGTTCCACTGTTCAGTAAAGTTTTCATCCCAATTATCAGGGTCCACATATATCCTTTCATCGCATTCAGGATCTTCACTTCCAATCAAAATATGATTGCCTGTTTCTGGTCTGCTGTAGCAACCTATGTCACTGTCTGAAACTACAAATGCATTACTCTCATAATCATACCCTTCAGGGGGAGCAACATGAGAAACTTCAACTTTTAAGGCTTTGGTCTTTATATTCATTTTTTTCTCAATGCCTGCCATTTGGTTAACCTTCATAGAATGTGGTCCAGCTACATTGACAACTATTCTAGAATTAATTTCACTTCCATTTTCCAATTGAACCCCTGAAACCCGCCCATTTTCCTGCAAAATTTTAACAACTGAACTATTAAATTTAAAACTTGCACCTTTATTTTCTGCGGCTCTTTGCAGGTTATGAGCAGATAATTGAGGATCATTTATATAGCCTGCTGTTGGAAAAAACACTGATCCTTTTAGACGGTCATTATTATGTTTTCCAAATCCAGCATCTGTAGGCACTTTGACCGGACCAAATTGATGTGTGTCTACTATAGGTAAATTGTCTTTTATCTCTTCAGCAGTCCACTCATGATATGGTATATTTAATTCATTGGCCCGTTGAATTATTTTTTGAAGATATTGATTGGCTTCAGTCTTGTAAATCATACAACCACATTCGATAAACTTAGCTAAGCCCTTTTCATCAAGAACGCCAAGATAGTTTTCCCAGTCCTTCCAATAATGATAACCTTCATAAGCTAATGCACAGCCATCAAATGTTGAATAATGAACTCTTATAATTGCACATGATGCAGCTGTTGATCCGTATCCTGATGTTGGGTTTCTATCTATATTAACTGTTTTATAGCCTTTTTTTGCTAATTCAAATCCAATAGCGGAACCTATTACTCCTGCTCCAATAATGATTGCATCATATGTTTGACTCATTTTATACCTTTCTAATTTTTCTATCTAATAATTCTACAATATATTTTCCTATGGGCAAAGAGGACGTTGCCGCTGGAGATGGCGCATTGCATACATGTAATGATCTGTTTGTTTCTTCAACTAAAAAGTCATGTATTAATACTCCTGCCTTAGAGACTGCTTGCGCCCTAATTCCAGATCTATGCGGCTCCAAATCAGAAATTTTCAAAGAGGGACAATATTTCTGACAAAGTTTTAAATACTTATTTTTATTTAAAGAGCTGTAAATTTCACTTAAACCAGGCTTCCAGTTTTTGAGTATAAGTTTCCAAAAGCCACTAAAAAAAGTCATTTCTAAAATATCTTTAAAATTAAAAAATGATTTATTATAGCCTTCTCGAGAAAGGTTCAAAACTGCATTTGGGCCCACTGTTACAGAACCATCTATCATTTTAGTTAAGTGAACCCCTAAAAATGGATAGGCCGGATCAGGAATTGGATAAATTAAATGTTTAACAATATTGTTAAAACTATCTTTCAATTTAAAATAATCACCGCGAAATGGCACGATTTGAAAATCAATTTTTATACCCATCATTCTAGCTATTCTATCTGATTGCAGACCACCACAAGAAATTAAATAACTTGAATGAATTTGTTTTCCATTTTTTAATTTAGTTGTCAAATTATCACGACTTTCATTTATGGACACAACTTCAGAGTTTAACTCAATTTTACCACCCATTGAATTAAACTCTTTTGCCATTGTGTAAGCCATTG
Organism: uncultured Rhodobacterales bacterium; assembly: GCA_964502335.1. Classification (GTDB taxonomy): domain Bacteria; phylum Pseudomonadota; class Alphaproteobacteria; order Puniceispirillales. The sequence continues at coordinate 1,917 of CAZCWO010000118.1, forward strand.
CAATGTAATCAACAATTCCTGTTTCATGCACTTGTATTGCACCTAGCCCAGAAATATTTGGCTCTATAGTGTTCAACTCTTTTTTATTTAACATTTTAGGTTTTAAGCCATTCTCTTTACATCTTTCATATAGGTTCTTCATTCGCTCAACTTCTTTAGGTGTTGTTGCAACAATCAACTTACCGCATTGCTCAAATGGCAATTGGTGTTTTGTGCAAAAATTAACAGTCTGTTCTACACCTAATTTACAAAATTTTGCTTTTAAACTGCCAGGCTGATAATAAACACCAGCATGAATTACACCACTGTTATGACCTGTTTGGTGAGAAGCTAATTTCTTTTCTTTTTCTATCACTAAAATGTTTTTATTTGGAAATCTCTCTTTCAATTGCATCGCTGCAGAAAGCCCAATTATACCCCCGCCAATAATCAAAAAGTCATAATTAGCTGACATAAAAAGATATTCCTAAGTTCTACTATTTAAAGAAACTATATAACTTAAATTATAGTTATCAATAATTTATAAATTATTCATTATATCAGAAAACTTATTGAGGATAAATGAACGGTTTACAACCTTAATATCACCTTTATAAGTATTTTTTTTATGTTTTGAAGAGAGTAAATAAAGATCAATCATTGGACTGATGTCTTCATAAAGTTTTTCATTTATTATTAAGCTATTAATTTTTTTATTAGTTTTATTCTGAAAGTAAAACTTTTTTGGAAGGCCTAATTTGTCAATTTTTGAGTTAACCCTATATCTACCATAATCTTGAACAAACTGTTTTTCATTAGTGTTCAATTTATCGGTAAACGACTTTTCATTAATATACATAAAATAATGATCTATTATGATTTCATTCTTTGAAATTTCTAAAAGTTCTAGTCTCAATGAAGAAATTTCTTGAAATAAGTCGTTTAAGTATTTTTCTTTAGATTTTTTTGAAACGTTTTCAAATGATGCCGAGTTAATATATTGAAAATTATAAATTTTTGGATATGAATTAGTTTTTCCATTATGATGATAGTCAGTATCTAAAATCAATTTATTCAAGTATTTGGCCGTCTCAAAAAGATTTTTTTCATCAAGCTTGCGACAATTATTTAATGGATCTCTTTCCTCAAAATTATTCCAAAAGTTTTCAGCTTGTTCCAATGAATTAAGATTAAGACCCTTGGTTTTTATATCCTGTTTAAAGTTTTCACTTAAATGCAATAACGGCTTTGACTTTAAATTTGTACATTGATTTTGAGCAATCTTGATGTTTTGCCATTCTCTTTCACTCTGGTTAAAACTATTTTTATTGGAAAAAACTTTATTGTCTGAAATTTGGTTTTTGTTATCAAAACCAAGAATTTGCTGAGATTGCATTTGGTTTGTTTGAGTGACAACATTACCTATGATATACACATCGTCATTAAATTCTGATGTTTGCACATAAAATGTATAAGCAAAGACTTGTTGAGAAAACAATAAAGTTAAAATATAAAATTGCAAAGATTTGAAAAATTTTGAAATAAACATAATAAAGAACTTTAAGCTACCTTAGAATATATACGACAATTTTAGGAAAATTATATTTTATTGAGGTTCATTATAAGGGTTAATTTTAAAAAAAATAACATTAATTAAATAATGGATTAAAAATGCTATTGCAATTGAGCCTAAAGCAAAATAAAACATTCTACTATTTTCATTAAGAGAGCCTCCAATTAAGGCCATTGATAGGATCCCAAAAAAAATCCAGTTTCCTATAATCAAAAACCTTCTCCCAAATTCAATAAAAGTTGCCACGGTAAACCTTTGCTATTTATTCATCGGTTGAATATTCTTCTTCAAACTTTTCTTGAATATTTTTTAGTTCTTCAATTGCTGCACGTATATCAGAACTATCAATAACATTTATTTCAACTCTTTTACCTGAGTGTGAAAGCATTTTTCGTTTGTTTTTATGCTCATCAGACTTAAAGTCATTCAATACAAATGTGTCAATTGGACGTGTAAAGCCCTTTGGTGTTATTGAATTATGTTTTTGTGTGTTAACCACTGCATTTACCAAGTTGTTTGTGTTTTCATCTATTAAAATCGTATTTCTATCTGCGGCTGATTGCAGTCTTGCCGCTAAGTTCACAGGGCTTCCTAAAACTGTATAATCAAGTCTCAAATCAGATCCAAAATTACCTACTGTGCAAAAACCAGTTGAAACTCCCATTCTTACTCCAAGACCTTTTTTCACACCCATTTTTTTCCAATGCTTTTGAAGTTCTTCCACCCTATTTCTCATCATGATAGCCATTTCTAAACACTTTA
>CAZCWO010000118.1:4330-6298 GCA_964502335.1 uncultured Rhodobacterales bacterium
TTTTGAAGTTCTTCCACCCTATTTCTCATCATGATAGCCATTTCTAAACACTTTAGAGCGTCTTGAACTTCACCATCAGTCTCAGGATCTCCAAAAAACACCATAATTGCATCACCAATAAACTTATCTATAGTACCTCCACTTTTAACAGCAATTGTAGACATTTCAGATAAGTAAGAATTTATTACATTAGCTAGTTTTTCTGGTTCCATAGTATCTGTAAGATCTGTAAATTGAATAATGTCCGAAAAGAATATTGTTAGGTTCTTACGTGAATGAGTGCTTTTTACTTCTTGTTTATCTTCAAAAATACTTTTGTATATTTGAGGCGATAAATATTTTGCAAGCCTAGTTGCTAAATTCTCAAGTTGAGTGCTTTTTTCTTCAATAATTCGATTATCTATTTTGCTTTGTTCATATAATTGCTCTCGCTCTTTTCTCAATTCCCATTCTGCAGTTCTATCTACAAACTGCCCCTGAACTCCATTTAAATATTCAAAGTTTTTATCTTTGGTTTTGGCTGATAGAAGTGAAAAAATCCTCTCCTTTCCATCAATGTTAATTAAAATTTGAGGAATTAATACTTTTCCATTTTTATCTAACTCAGATTTGAATTGTGATATTTGATCCTCTGAAACCCCTAATTGCTCAAGGACACTAGGAAAGTATACGTTTTTGATATTTCCCAACACAGGGAAAAAATCAACAAAGTTTTTATTAACCTTTTGCACTTCAAGGTTTTCATTTGCATAATACGCTGCAGTTATTGCATTTTCAAAATTAAAAAAACTAAGATCTATAATTTTATCTTGATTAAAAAAGTCTTGTACATTCATCAAATTGACACTCAAAACTCAAATTCATTAAAAAACTTAATGCTAATATTTAACAGCATAAATACATGTTAATTAATTCAAATCTTTTAAACAAGTTTCTTAAAGCTAAATGTTTTCAATCGCTGACGATTTATTGCTTAATCTTATATCCAAATTTAAAAATCTGAGAAATAATATATAAACAAAAAAAACTAAACAATAGAATTGCCATTAAACTAATTTCAATTGCAACGTCTGAACTTCCAAAAAAAGACCATCTAAAACCTGAAATTAAATAAACAACCGGGTTAAAGAAAGAAACTTTTTGCCAAAATTCAGGTAGCATCGAAATAGAGTAAAAACTTCCTCCAAGAAAAACTAAAGGCGTGATCACCAACATGGGGATTAAGTTTAGTTGTTCAAAGTTTTTAGCCCAAATGCCAATGATAAACCCAAACAAACTAAATGAAACACAAGTGAGAACTAAAAACACTATCATCCAGACAGGATGTTTTACAGAAATTTCTACAAAAAAATGGGCTGTGATGAATATTATAATCCCTATCATCATAGATTTAGTTGCCGCTGCCCCAACATATCCAATCACAATTTCAAAAGCAGAAACTGGTGCTGATAAAATTTCATTTATTGTACCAATAAACTTTGGAAAATATATTCCAAAAGCAGCATTAGAGATACTTTGAGTTAATACTGTGAGCATAATCAAGCCTGGCACTATAAAGGCACCATATGGAACATCTGATATATCTTCCATCCTTGAACCAATAGCCGTTCCAAAGACTATAAAATATAAGGAAGTTGAAATTACAGGCGAAACTAGGCTTTGAAGAAGCGTTCTAAATGTTCTTGTCATTTCAAAAATATAAATCGCCTTGATAGCTTCAAAATTCATTTACTTTCTCACAATATCTACAAAAATTTCTTCAAGAGAAGTTTGGTTAGTATCTAAATCTCTAAGCGTAATACCTATCTTTTTAAGATCAACAAGCAAACTAGTTATACCAGTCTTCTCTTCTTGTTTCTTATAATTATACGTTATGGACATACCATTTGATGCCAGTTGCAAATTATAAGAAGACAAAGAATTTGGTATAGATTTAATTTTTGAATTTAACTCAATAGTTAAAGTTTT
>CAZCWO010000119.1:0-6200 GCA_964502335.1 uncultured Rhodobacterales bacterium
TGCTTGATAGCACTCAAACAGAAGCTGGCCTCCACCAATTATTTTTTGATAGAATACCCAAAACTTATGAGGAAATGAATCTTAGTATCTGGAAAACCCTTGGAAAGGCAGCATGGAATACTGCAAATGAAAGAGAGAAAATGTTTCTTGTTTTCTGTAAGGCATTTGAAACAGCTTCAGGTGAAGCAACCGCTTCAGAAACAAAATACTGGGACTTAGCGCTTGAAGCAGAAACAAACATAAGGAAGTTTCTTGTGGAGAACGGTATTCAAATTGTAAAACAAGATGATTTTGAACTCGCTATGATAGCTGATGGTCTGTCAGGTCAAAAATTTATTAGGACATTACCATCTCACTATGGAATTTCTGTTTGTGGAGGAGTGATGTTGGAAAATTCTGAACTGGAGAATGAACGAAAATATCAAAAAGCAATAAAGATAGCAGAAAGGCTTACTATAATGGGGTGCTCAAGTAGAGATGCGCTGCCATACTTTAATGCAAGCGAACACCTTGCTTCATTAAATAAATAATTATATTTTAAAATTAAATTAATTATACTTTTATTTAGTTTGGGAATTAATTTTGAAAAATGAAACTCTAAATTTTATTGGCTGGATACTTTTCATCATTTCAGCTTTAGGTTTTATTGTTGCAAGTGTTGGAAGTTTTTGGTCAATGTTTGGGAGTGTCTTTTTCCTTTTGGCTTGTTTAGTATTTTTAGTGCCATTTTTTAGAAAAACTGATTAATTGAAATTAATTACAGTTTTTAAGTTTCTAGTGCTTAGTCCATGGTCAAAATAACAATATCTCCTAGATTTGTATTCGTTCCACCTGTTTTGACCAGCATATTATTTTCCATTAAAAAATTATAACTATCATGATTTTTAAGGGATTTTTCAGCTTGATTAATATTTAATTTGTGATGAGATGAAATCATTGCTCCAGCTGCATCTGTTGGCCCATCTCTTCCATCTGTTCCTGCAGATAGAATTATCCAATCTCTTTTCTGATTAAAGTTTTGCTTCATGTATAAGGCGTAACTTAATGCAAGTTCCTGACTTCGCCCTCCTTTCCCTGAAGTAGAAAAATCAAGAGTTACAGTGGTTTCTCCCCCTAAAACGGAAAAACATCTACCTTTTTGAGAGCTTTTGATGAACCATTTTGCTAGTTTATGGCCCATCTTAGAAGCTTCGCCTTTTAGTTTGAGTGGAGAAGAATTAATAAAAATCATTTTTTTTTCTAGTGTTTTTATTGCTTGTTTGACGCAAGTGTCATTGTTAGCTGCTATGTAATTTTTAACATTACAAAAAACTTTATTTTCTTTTTTTAGAGGTAAAATACTTGGGTTATTTCTAATTTTTTCTAGATGTTCTGATACAAAACTTTCTTGCATAAGTTTAGTTTTCTTTAATATCTTGTAAACATTGTTTAATTGAATTGGATCTGGTGCAGCAATTCCGCTTGCAATAGTTTCTAAGTTATCTTCCATCACATCAGAAAAAATTATTTGTGTTATACCTGCAGGTTGCGCTCTTTCAGCAAGTCTTCCTCCTTTTAACCTGGAAAATAACCGTCTAACGGCATTGACTTGATTAATGTCGACACCGCTTTCCAATAAACGTTTGTTAAGAAAAATTTTTTGCTTCAAGGTAATGCCTTCAGGGGGAGCAGGCATTAATGAAGACCCGCCACCACTTATGAGCAAAAGAAGATGATTATTGTCGTTAAGCTTTTCAAGCATCAACTCTACGTTTCGTGTTGCCTCTAATCCTCTAGCGTCAGGAATGGGATGGCCAGTTGCAAAACATTTAAAGCCACTTACTTCTCGAAAATTTTCTTCATTAGTTATGACAATTCCTTCAAATCCAATTTGAAGCTCTATAATTGTTTCCGCCATACTCGAGGCGGCTTTTCCCAGTGCTAAAATTTTTAAATTTTTATGTTTTGGTACTAATGTTTTTATCTTATTATTTAAGATTTTTTCTGGTTTGCCAGCGTCTATTGCTTTTAAAAAAGCAGATTTTACTTCCTGATAATTTAAAATTTTACCAGACATTTATGAAACATAGATTTGGTCTGTAGGTTTTTCATTATCAAAAAATTGTTTTAGATTATCTAAAACTCTATTGCCCATAGCATTTCTGGTTTCTAAAGTTGCAGATCCCATGTGAGGAAGCAAAACAGTATTTGGTGCCTTTACTAATTTTTTGTTAACAATGGGCTCGCCTTTATAAACGTCTAAACCTACTCCAGCAATTAAACCTTTTGATAAGGCATGAGAAAGAGCATCTTCATCTAATACATCCCCCCTAGCGGTATTAACTATGAAAGAACTTTTTTTCATGTTTGCAATTGCTTCAGCATTGATGATATTTAATGTTTCTTTGCCACCGGGGCAATGAATGCTTACAAAATCACTTTCACGACAAACGTCTAATACTGATGAAACTTGTTTTATAGGAAAGCCAAGATTTTTTTTAATTATAGAGCGGTTATAAAAGACAATTCTCATTTTAAAAGCATGAAAGGCTTTTCTCGCAACTTCCTGACCAATTCTTCCCAATCCGATTATTCCTAAAGTTTTTCCATTCATTAAAGACCCCATTAAATGAGTTGGGTGCCAACCAGGCCATACATTTTCTCGAATTTCTTTTTCTCCTTCTAGTGCCCTTCTTGCAACCATTAGCATTAGCAAAATTGCAATTTCAGCAGTGGCATCAGTTAAGACATCGGGTGTATTTGTGACAGGTATGTTGAGTGTTTTGCAAGTTTCAATATCGATATGATCGACACCTACACCAAAGTTAGATATAATTTTCCCTTGTCCATTAAATCCAGATTCTATAACTGATTTATCAATGTTATCACCAAAAGTTGGTGCTATTGCATCATGAACAGCAAAAGCTTTGGCAATTTCAATTTTGCTAAGTCGAGTATCATTTTTATTGAATGTGACATCAAAAATTTCACCAAGCGCTTCTTCTGCCTTTTGAGGCCATTTTCTTGTCAGGAAGACTTTTGGTTTTGACATTATAAAATATTCTCAATAGAAGTTACTATGGCGTGATAAAAGGAACTGGAAGATGACCTTGGTGAAAGTAAAATAAATTCATCAATTGTTATCCTAACCATAATTACGCCTATATGCTCCATTGACGTTCTGTTAACATTGCCTATAGTAAACACATCAGATGATAAGTTTAGTGGACAGATACGTTCTAAAGCATTAATAGTGTTTTTGCCTGAAATTTTAATAATAGACCAACTGTCAGATTGATCAGAAAAATAGCCTTCTTTGCGAAGAGATTTGTTTAACTCTTCAACTGGGTAATTTGTTTTTTTATCAAAAATAATAAAATATTGATCAGGTTGAAGAGCAAGAATCCTAGAGTTTTTTAACTTTGCAGTTTTAGATTTACCAATCACTGGCAACGTTATTTTATAATTATCAAAAATGCTTTTTTCCAATTGTTTGAAATTATTTTTTGGGACAGACATTGAAACGATTGAAAGACCAGTTTCTTCTATTAGCTTTATATCTTTAAATATTTTTTCTTTAAAACCAATAGGTGGCTCAGATTTTAGTGTAAAGTTAAGCACGTAATTTTTTACCTTCTGGGTCTACAAAATGAGGAGAAACTATTTCTACATCAATTTGCTTGTTTCTTAAAAGGTCCACTGCAGTTACAATTTCACCTATTCTGTTTGATCCATTGTTAATAAAACCCAATCCAATTGAGTGATTTAAAATTGGTGAATAAGCAACAGAACTCATCCAACCTTCATCATTATCGGTGCAAGCGTTTTTTCCCTTTGAAATAAAATGTGAACCTGCAAGCAATTCAACGGATTTATCAACAGGTTTAAATCCCATCAAAATAATCTTATTATCTTTGTTTAATTCAACTCTTTTGGAAAGAACATTTCCTATATAATCTTTTTGTTTCGACATCATTTTTTCTAATCCGAGATTTTGTGCGGTTGTTTGCCCTGTAAGCTCATTTCCAGCTGCGTGTCCTTTTTCTACTCTCATGACCCCTAAAGCTTCAGTTCCATAGGGAGTAACATTATACTCTTCTCCTGCCTTCATAAGTGTTTCAAAGAGTGAATTTCCATAGCGTGTAGGGACAGCGATTTCATAGGCGAGTTCACCTGAGAAGGAAATTCTAAATAATCGTGATGGTATTTTATTGCAAACAGTTATTTCTTTGCATCCCATATAAGGAAATGATTCATTTGATATGTTATGATCTTTGTCAATGATTTTTTCTAAAAGTTTTCTACTGTTTGGTCCTGCAACAGCAAATTGTGCCCATTGCTCAGTGGATGAAATTAAATGTACATCAAGATCAGGCCAGAGGCATTGTCTGCAAAACTCTAAATGCCTAAAGACACCCACTGCATTTGCTGTAGTAGTTGTCATCACAAAATGGTTTAAGTCTAGTCTTGCGGTTGTTCCATCGTCCATTACTATTCCGTCTTCCCTGAGCATAAGACCGTATCTTACTTTCCCAACAGATAATTTCCCAAAACCATTTACATAGACTTTATTTAAAAATTCAGCTGAATCAACTCCTTGTATGTCAATTTTACCCAAAGTAGTAACATCACATATTCCAACAGAAGATCGAGTTTGTAAAACCTCACGATCAACACTTTGACGCCAATGAGTTTCATTTTCTTTAGGGTACCATTGAGCTCTCATCCACATTCCCGCTTCAACGAAAACCGCTGAGAGTTTTTCTGCAGAGTTATGGCTAGGTGTAAGTCTTGTTGGTCTAAAATCTTTTCCGCGAGATCTTCCTGCAAAAGCTCCAATTGGAACAGGCGTATAAGGAGGTCTGAAAATCGTTGTTCCAGTTTCAGGAATTGTTTTGCCAGATAGTTCTGCAAGTATAGCTAACCCCAAAATATTTGATGTTTTGCCTTGGTCAGTCGCCATTCCTAAAGTACTGTATCTTTTAAGATGTTCGACTGATTTGAAGCCTTCCATGAATGATATTTTAATATCTTTAGTGGTCACATCATTTTGAAGATCCACCCAGCATCTTTTTTTACTTTCTGAAACATGCCAAAAAGGTGTATTTTTAGCACTTTCATTATCTGCTGAAGGTGCTGATGACTTTGATACTTTTTTTCCAAGTAGTTCTGCGATTTCTTTTGCCGTTTGGTGACCATTTTTTAATGCTTCCCCAAGTTGCAGAAAGCCATTAGTGGCTCCCACAGTTTTCATATTTTTTGGAATGTTGTTTGGGATAAAAGCGTTGAGCGCTTCGTTCCAAACTGGCTTTCCTCTTTGGTGGCAAGTGAGATGAACATTTGGGTTCCATCCACCTGATACCGCAAGGCAATCACATGGAATTTTTTCCCCTGTAGATAAAGTTACTGATGAAATTCTTAGTCTTCCAGATGTATCAGTAATTCTTGTGCCACTATATACGGGCGTTTCTTTATCATGAACAGGAGTTTCATTTCTTACATCTATAACAGCATTTACGTTGATGTTATTAGACTTCAAGTCAGAAACAGTTCTCCAACCATCATCATTATTGGTAAAAACAACAACGTTTTTACCAGGGCACACTGACCATCTATTAATATACTCTCTTATTGAGCCAGCTAACATAATGCCTGGCCTATCATTATTTCCAAACGCGATTGATCTTTCGGTTGCTCCTGACGATAAAATGGAAAATTTTGAGTATATTTTCCATAAAACCTGTCTTGGTTTTTTATCATTTTGTTTACAGTGATCGTATTTTATTTCTAAACCACCAAAAATGCCGTGATCAAAAGATCCATAAATTGAAGTTCTTTGCATTATTCTGACGTTGCTCATTTGATTAATTTCAGCAAAAGCATTTTTTGCCCATTCATCACTTGATTGATTGTCGATGAAAAATTTTTCAGAATTTAGTCTTCCGCCAAGGAGAAAATCGTCATCAGCTAAAATTACTTTAAGTTTGGATCTGCCGGCTTCTAGAGCGGCCGCTAATCCAGATGGACCCGCGCCTATTATTAAGACATCACAATGCAAAAATCCCTTATCATAAGAACTTGGATCAGGTTTTCCTGAAAGGGCGCCGAGGCCCGCCGCAGATCTTATCATTGGTTCATATAATTTTTCCCAAAAAGACTTTGGCCACATAAAGGTTTTATAGTAAAAGCCAGCACTCAGGAAAGGATGAAGAAAATCTGTT
>CAZCWO010000120.1:0-6078 GCA_964502335.1 uncultured Rhodobacterales bacterium
AGCCATAACTTCAGATATATCATTTAACAATTTTTCATCCCATTTACTATTATTCTTAATAATACTAATTATTTTCTCTGTGCCATTTCGACAAGGCGTACATTGACCACAACTTTCATGTTTGAAGAAGGAAACAAGATTTAAAGCAACATCAGCCAAATTGTCTTTATCAGACAAAACTACAATTGCATGCGAGCCAACAAAACATCCGTATTCGGTTAATTCACCGCCAAAATCTAATGCTATATCAGCTTTTGATGAGGGCAAAATACCACCTGAAGCTCCCCCAGGTAAATATGCTTTAAATAAATGACCTTCTGCCATACCCCCACATTTTTCTATAAGTTCATTTGCAGTCGTTCCTGCTGGAGATAAAATAACACCAGGAGACTTAACTCTTCCAGAAACTGAGTAACTTCTTAAACCAGGGTGAGACAAGCTCCCTTTACTAGCAAAAGTTTCACCACCATTCTCAATAATCTCTCTGATCCAAAATAAAGTTTCAATATTATTTACAAGTGTAGGCTGATTAAATAATCCTTTTTGAGCAACATACGGGGGTCTATGCCTGGGCAATCCTCTTTTCCCTTCGATTGATTCTATCATAGCTGACTCTTCACCGCATATATATGCCCCAGCTCCTCTTCTGATATGTATTGTGACATCTGATTTGAGAAAATCATTCACTTTATCAAGTTCTTTTATTAAAAATTTTCTAATTTCTGGATATTCGTCCCTAATATAAAAGTAGCAATCTTTAGCTCCAATTATATGGGCAGCTATTAACATGCCCTCAATTACTCTGTGAGGGTCTAGTTCTAAGTAATATCTATCTTTAAAAGTCCCAGGCTCTCCTTCATCTCCATTAACAGCAACATACTTAATTCCTGGCTCAGATTTTACAATTGACCACTTCTGGAAGGTGGGGAAGCCAGCGCCACCTAATCCTCTCAATCCTGATAATTTAATTTCATTTAAAATGTTATCCTTTTTTAATTTTCCTTTAATGAGATCTGAAATTACTTTATAGCCATTATTTTTTATATATTGTTCAAAATTAATAGAATTATCCATTGGGTTGATGAGGTTTGATCCTTTTAATACGTTCAATACTTTTTCTTTAGAAGCCTTTGGAATCAATCTGTGACCTTTTGCAGCTGAGGGCGCCATGTCGCATGCTCCTAGACAGGGAGCTTCAACTATTCTAACGTCTTTGCTAGTGCATATCTTTAACTCTTCTATTAAATTGTTTGATCCATTTAAGTAGCAAGATAATGAATTGCAAACTCTAATTGTAGTTGGGGGTGGAGGCTCTTCAGAATCTTTTACTATATCAAAATGATCATAAAATGAAGCAACTTCCCAAACTTCAACTAAGGGAATCTTCATTTCATGAGATAGAGATACCAACATATTGCTAGAAATATAATTGCAATGATCTTGTATTAAATGAAGGTACTCAATAAGCAACTCTCTTTTCAAACTGCCTTTTCCAACTATTTGTCTTAAATCATAGATAGATTCTTTTTTTACTTGCCTTCCTTTAGATTTAAAATTCCCTGATTTTTTTTTATACATCATTCAATTCAGCCAACTAATTTATTTTAAAGATGTGTTATATCAAAATTTATCATGAAACAAATAAAATTATTATAAACTGAATGTACATTATTTTTTTTTTAATCATTATTGAAAAATAACTTATTTAGATATATTGAAATATTAAATATTGATTTTTAGGAAATGGTGATGACTGGTGACGAAATTCCATTGAGCCATATAAAATTACCTGATGGATATAAACCTTCTACAAACGAAGAGTTTATGAACCAAAAGCAATTGGCTTATTTTAGAAAAAAATTATTAGACTGGAAGAATGATCTTTTGCATGGAGCCACAGACACTATACTTGAGCTTTCAGAAGAAACTCTTCAGAAACCTGATGCAGCAGACAGAGCTCAACTAGAAGCAGATGCATCAATTGTTTTAAGAGCCAGGGACAGAGAGCGAAAGTTAATTTCTAAAATTGAATCGGCGATTAGAAGGATTGAAGATGGCACATACGGCTATTGCCAAGAAACTGGTGAACCAATTAACTTAAAAAGACTTGAAGCTAGGCCAATTGCCTCTCTTTCTTTAGATGCACAAGAAAAACATGAAAGAATGGAAAAAATTCATAGAGAAGAGTAATTGTGATTTTTAAGAACAAAACGTGAATAATTGCTTTACAAAAGAACAAAACAAGTACATTATTTAAAAAATGCTTTTTAATGTTGCTTATTGCACTAAATTTAATTGTATGCGAAATAGGAGAAAATAATGGTTGCTGAGGTATTGAAGTTGAAAGAAAATTCTGATGATAAGATAAAAGCCCTTGAAGTGGCGATTGGCCAAATTGAAAAAACCTTTGGAAAAGGTTCGGTGATGAAGTTAGGGCAAAGTGAATCTGTGGTTGACATAAGTGCAATTTCTTCTGGCTCACTGGGATTGGATATTGCTTTGGGTATAGGAGGTTTCCCAAAAGGTAGAATTGTCGAAATTTATGGTCCGGAGTCTTCAGGAAAAACTACATTAGCATTACATGCGTTAGCAGAATCACAAAAATTAGGAGGTACTTGTGCGTTTATTGATGCAGAACATGCATTAGACACTGTTTACGCAAAGAAACTAGGTGTAAATGTTGATGAACTAGTTATCTCTCAACCTGATGCAGGAGAACAGGCTCTGGAAATTACTGACACACTAGTCAGATCCGGCGCCGTAGACGTTTTAGTGGTAGATTCTGTTGCCGCATTAACACCAAGAGCAGAGCTTGAAGGAGAGATGGGAGATCATCATGTAGGGTTACATGCAAGATTAATGAGCCAAGCATTAAGAAAGTTAACAAGTTCAATTTCTAAGTCTAACTGCCTCGTGATTTTTATCAATCAAATAAGGTTAAAAATTGGTGTAATGTTTGGAAGCCCAGAAACGACTACTGGAGGCAACGCCCTAAAATTTTATTCTTCCGTTAGGATTGACATTAGAAGAATAGGGTCAATAAAAGAAAGAGATGATATAATAGGGAACCAAACTAGAGTCAAAGTTGTAAAAAACAAAGTCTCTGCACCATTCAGAATGGTGGAATTTGATATAATGTATGGCGAGGGAATATCTAAGATGGGAGAGTTAGTAGATTTGGGTGTAGCAACCGAAATTATTGAAAAATCTGGTTCGTGGTATTCATACAAGACAGAGCGCATTGGTCAAGGAAGGGAAAATGCGAAACAATTTCTTAAAGATAATCCAGAAATGGCGAATGAAATAGAAGGTTTGATTCGTGAAAACTCAGGAATTGTTAATGAGAGAATGATGGATGAAAGCACACATTTAGAGACAGAATAAAGATTGAAAAAACAACTAATACTTAAAATTTGAATTTAAAAATAAAATTGGTATAAACAAAATAAGTATTTAACTAATTCCAGGTTTGTTTTTCATGGCAAATGTTTCAGATATTCGAAAAACTTTTTTAAGGTATTTTGAAAAGCATGGGCATGAAGTTGTGGCATCAAGTAATTTAGTACCTGAAAACGATCCTACACTAATGTTTGTAAATTCAGGAATGGTGCAATTTAAAAATATTTTTACAGGTGAAGAGAAAAAAAACTATAAAACTGCTGTAACTAGTCAAAAATGTGTTCGCGCTGGTGGGAAGCATAATGATTTAGAAAATGTAGGCCATACAGCTAGACATCATACATTTTTTGAAATGCTAGGAAACTTTTCCTTTGGGGACTACTTCAAGGAAAAAGCAATTTTTTATGCTTGGAAACTTTTAACTAAAGAGTTTGGTTTTTCTAAAGAAAAACTTTTAGTTACAGTTTTCCATGAGGATGAAGAAGCAAAATCACTATGGAAAAAAATAGCAGGTCTAGAAAATAATAAAATTATTTCGATTAAAACCAGTGACAACTTTTGGTCAATGGGTGATACCGGTCCATGTGGTCCTTGTTCAGAAATATTTTATGATCATGGAGAAAATGTTTTTGGTGGACCTCCTGGAAGTAAAAATGAGGATGGAGATAGGTTTATAGAAATTTGGAACTTGGTTTTTATGCAATACGAGCAAATAAGTAATAATAAGAGAATTAATCTTCCAAAACCTTCGATAGATACTGGAATGGGATTAGAGAGATTAGCAGCAGTATTACAAGGAAAGCATGATAATTATGAGATAGATTTATTGCAGACATTAATTAACGATTCAGCAAATAAATCTGCGAGTGATGCCAATGGAAAATTTAAAATCTCACATCGAGTCATTGTAGACCATTTAAGGTCAGCAAGTTTTTTAATTGCAGATGGTGTCTTGCCCTCGAATGAGGGAAGAGGTTACGTCTTAAGAAGGATTATGAGAAGAGGAATGAGACATGCCCATTTATTAGGATGCAAGGACCCACTTTTATTTCAATTAACCCCTACATTACTAAAAGAAATGGGTTCAGCTTTTCCTGAGCTTATAGAAGCAAAAGATCTAATTTCTGAAACTCTAAAGCATGAGGAAAATAAATTTAAAGAAACATTGGATAGGGGAATTAAGATTTTAGAGGAAGAAACTAAAAATCTTCAAACTGGGCAGAATTTGGATGGTAAAGTGGCGTTTAAACTTTATGATACTTATGGTTTTCCACTGGACTTAACTCAAGATATTTTAAAATCTAGAGATTTGGGGGTAGAGATTAAAGAGTTCGATAAAGAAATGGAAAAACAAAGAATTATGGCACGATCGTCATGGCAAGGTTCAGGAGATAATTTGCATGAAAAAATATGGTTGGATCTGTCCAATAAACTAAAGCCAACAAAATTTATTGGTTATAAAGATTTAGCATCTGGTTCTAAGGTTAACAATATAATAAATAATGGTAAGTATGTTAATGAAATTAACCATGGAGAAATTGGAGAATTAATAGTTAAAGAAACTCCATTTTACGCAACTTCTGGTGGTCAAGTAAGTGATAAGGGAATAATAGAAAATAGAAATTTTTGCTCAAAAATTATTGAATGCTGGAAAACAAAAGGTGACATAATCATCCATAAAGTTAAGGTTAAAAGTGGATCATTGAAAGTTGGTCAAGTTGTTAGCATGAAAGTTGATGTGGATAACCGAAAATTTACTGCATCTAATCATTCTTCAACACATATTTTACATCAAGCTTTAAAAGATGTTTTGGGCGACCATATATCACAGAAGGGTTCATTGGTTTCTTCCGATAGGTTAAGGTTTGACTTTAGCCATCCTAAGTCAATCACAAAAAGTGATTTACTCAGAATTGAAGAAATAATTAATGAAAAGATTAGGGACAATTCTGAAATAAAAATTCGACAAATGAGCATTAAAGATTCAAAAAAAGAAGGAGCCACTGCTTTATTTGGAGAAAAATACAGCGATATTGTTAGGGTTGTGTCAATGGGAGAGAAACTCAAAAATAAACGTTCTTATTGGTCATTAGAACTTTGTGGAGGCACCCATGTTAAAAGGACTGGGGATATAGGTGTTTTAAAAATAATTAATGAAAGCTCTATATCTTCTGGTGTCAGAAGAATTGAGGCAATTACCGGTAAGGATGCTTTGAATTGGATTAACGAAAAAAATAATATTTTAAATAATATTTCTGAATACTTAAAAACAAATTCAGAAAAAATTTTAGAAAAAATCACTTCTTTAAATAGTGAAAAAAAGAAAATCGAAAAAGAATTTCAAATACATAAAAACAATAATGTTTTTTCATTAAAAAATTCTGAGGAAGTTAAAGAAATTGGCCAAATTAAGTTTTTTGGAAAAATTTTTAATGAAATAAATGCGAAAAACTTAAAAGGTATGGCCGATAATTATTTAGGCAAAGTTAACAATGGAATAGTAGCTTTAATTTCTATTGAAAATAATAAAATCTCGCTAGTTGTGGCTGTTACTGATGAGTTAAGCAAAAGAATTAATGCTATTGATTTAGTAAAAATAGGAGCAAAAATATTTGGTGGTAAAGGTGGAGGAGGGAGACCGACAATGGCCCAATCTGGTGGGAATAATGTTAAGGCAGC
>CAZCWO010000121.1:0-6040 GCA_964502335.1 uncultured Rhodobacterales bacterium
CCAAACTCGTTGATGATATTATCTTAGTGGATGAAATATCAATTGAAAATTCAATTAGCAACCTATTTGAAGAGGAAAGAGTAATATCCGAGGGAGCTGGCTCAGCAGGGGTTGCTGCTATTATGGATAACAATAAACTTTTTCGAAATAAAAAAGTTGGAACTGTTATTTGTGGTGGCAACATTGATAGTAGAGTTTTTGCTGGTATCTTAAATAGACAGTTATCTCGAGAAGGTAAGATTGCAAGAATTAGGATAGGCATAACAGATGAACCAGGCATGTTAGCCAAAATTTCAAATACTATAGCAAAAAATGGAGGCAATATTATTGAAATTTACCATCAAAGAATGTTTCACGATATTCCAGTTAAAAAAGCAAAAATTGATGCTGTAATTGAAACCCACAGTTCTAGTAATGTTAATAAAATTATAAACAGCTTAAAAGAAGAAAAATTTGAAGTTGTTTTAATAAAAGAAAATTCAGGTATATAATTTTAAATGTCTATTCAGAAATCAATTACAAATCTTTCTCTAATACCAATTAAAATAAGCAATAACTCTAGATGCCCCTACCTAGACAATAAAGTTGAAACAAGAGCTTTTGTTAATTTATCAGATTTTCCAGAGTTTCATGACCAGTTAGCAGAAACCGGCTTTAGGAGAGTAGAAAACTGGGCTTACAAACCTGTTTGTTTTGGATGCAATGAATGCATTCCTTTAAGAATTATATGCAAAGAATTCATCCCAAGCAAAAGTCAAAAAAGATGTCAATCTAAAAATAAAGCTCTAACAAGATCTATTTTGCCTTCTCAAGCAAAAGAAGAACATTACAAATTATTTGAAAACTATCAAAAATACCGTCACAGGGACGGCTTAATGTCAAAAATGACTTGGAATGATTACTCTAATATGATTAACCTCACTCCTATTAATTCCATGATATTTGAATACAAAAACATAAAAAATAAAATAATCGGAGTTTTATTAATAGACATTCAAAGAGATGGTTTATCGGCGGTTTATTCTTTTTATAATGTTTCTGAAATTCATACCGGAATAGGTAAATACATGATTCTAGATACTATCAACTTTATAAAAGATAATAATTTAAAGTTTTTATATTTAGGGTATTACATAAAATCAAACAACAAAATGAATTACAAAAATCAGTTTTATCCATTTGAAGTATTTCAAAACGGAAAATGGAGGAAGGCCATAATTAAGTAAATTTAGGTGGACTTGGGAATCCTCTAGGTGGCATTTTACCAGCTCCACCTCTCTTGCCTATCCACGTTATTAAACTCTTTTCAGTTCTTATTCTGTCTTTACCTTGACGCCAGGAAAGTCCAGAATGAGAATCTATTATTTTTGCGTCTGCACATTGACCATCATTATACCTTTGCAAGATTACCCCCTGACCTTTATTTAATTCAGGAATATCGCTAATATTAAACATTAGTATTTTACGATTTTCACCTACTATTGCTAGCATATCTCCATTAACAGGCAAACAGGCTATAGCTTGGTTATCACCTTTTAAATTCAAAATTTGTTTACCGGATTTTCTCTTAGAATAAATTCCCTTAGCACCAACAATAAACCCCCTGCCATCTGAAGAAACTAGAAGTAATTTTTCATCTTTAGAGTTACTTAAATACAAGGCTTTAGCATCAGAAATGTCATCTAATATTATTGAAAGAGGCTCGCCAAAACCTCTGCCAGATGGAAGTTTATAAACAGGAATACTATAAGACTTTCCATTATTTGCAAAAATTAAAAGTGTGTCAACGCTATTCAAACTAAGATATAAATTGAGATCATCTCCCTCTTTAAAATTAATTTTTCCAAAATCAATGTTATGCCCCTTAATTGTTTTAATCCAACCTTTCTTAGACAGGACCACTGTAACAGGCTCTTTTTCAACATTTAAGGAAACTTTCTCTTTAATTTCAATAACAGTGTTTTCAATTCTTGTTTTTCTTATTATTTCATCATTAAATTTATTTTTTAAATCATCAATTTGTTTCTTAATTTCTTTCCATTGTTTAGCTGTATTATTTAAAAGGTTTTCTAAAGATAACTTTTCTATTAAAAGATGTTCTTTTTCTAAAATTATTTCTTTTTCTTCAAGTTTCCTTAAGTTTCTTAATTTCATATCTAATATTGAAACAGCTTGCATCGATGACAATTTAAATTTTAACATAAGATTCTTTTTAGGATCTTTATCTTCTCTGATAATTTTAATTACTTTATTCAAATTTAAATAAACAATTAGATAACTATCTAAAACTTCTAACCTTTTATTAATTTTATCTAAATTATATGAACTGACTCTTATTAAAATTGTTCTTCTGTGATCAATCCATGAAATTAAAGCTTCTTTAATAGTCATAATTTTCGGTTTGCCCTGTTCATCTAGGACATTTAAATTTAACTGAACCCTAGTCTCTAAATCAGTTTGTCTGAATAAAGTTTCCATAAGTTCATTTGGATTTAAATTTCTTGTTTTTGGTTCGATAATTATTCTAATCTCATCCGATGATTCATCCCTCACATCAGAGACTAAAATCAGTTTTTTTTCACTAATCAAGTCAGCTAATTTTTCAATAATACGAGATTTTTGAATTTGAAACGGTATTTCATTAATACAAATTTGCCATTTTCCAGAAGCTTTTTTTTCTATTACCCAATTGGCCCTTAATCTAAAAGATCCCTTACCATTATTATAAGTTTCTTGAATTGAGTTTTGGCTTTCTACAATAGTTCCTCCCGTAGGAAAGTCTGGTCCTTTAATAATTTTCAAAATTTCATTTATTTCAATTTTTCTATTTTCAATTAATAATTTTGCTGCTTCACAAATCTCAAATAAGTTATGTGGCGGGATTGAACAAGCCATTCCTACTGCAATCCCTTGAGCACCATTTACCAATAAATTAGGAAATCCTGAAGGTAATAAAATAGGTTCTAGTCCATCACCATCATACGTGTCACGAAAATCAATGGCGTTTTCATTGATTCCCTGTAGCATTAGACTTGCAACTTTGCTCATCCTAGCTTCAGTATATCTCATTGCAGCTGCGTTATCACCATCGATGTTTCCAAAATTTCCCTGCCCTTCAATTAATGTGTAATTCATTGAAAAATCTTGGGCCATTCTTACCATAGAGTCATAAATTGCAGCGTCACCATGAGGATGAAATTTTCCCATTACATCCCCAACAACTCTTGCAGATTTTTTAAAACCTTTTTCTGGTGTTAGATTCAATAAGCTCATTGCATATAATAGACGCCTATGAACTGGCTTCAAACCATCTCTTACGTCTGGAAGAGATCTAGAGGTAATTGTTGAAAGTGCGTATTGAAGAAATCTTTTACTCAGTTCTTCTGAAAACGTTGAGCTAACTTGTTTATCTTTAATGTTGGTTTTATCGTCTATCATTAAGAAGGCCTTTTTATAATTTATCTTCTAATAATTTTGTAAATCTCAACCTAGAATTCGGAAAAGGTTTATCTTTGAAAAAATTTAATTCTAAAAAGAATTTAGTTAATTGCAAACCTTGGATCAAATCTTTTAGTTCATTGTTTTGATTTCTATCAATACTCCCACCTAAAAACTTAGGTAAATTAATAAGTTTGTTTTTATATGGCAATCCTACCTCATAACTTACAGCTCTGCCTGTTTTAGGACTCACAAAGGCAAGATCTTTCTTCTTTCCTGTAACTGCGCAGTCATCTAATTTCAAAGAAAACCCAAGTTCTGAAAGAAGACCTATTTCCCAATTTATATATCCTTTTACCCAAGAAATATTTTCAGAATTAGAGATTTTAAGTAAATCAAATAATTTAATAGTCGCTTCAAATAAGACCGGGTTAGGTTCTCTTTCAGGTAAAATATAATCTGAAATTTCACAAATTGATAATAGAGCAGACAATTGAATTGGATTATACATTAAAGTTGGCGCTGTAGATTGTATTAACTCTAATTTAAAAGAACCCATTTGCTCGGAAATTCTTGCTTTCCATTCAGCAATACATAAATTTCCTTGTTGGAAAACCGCTCTTTTTTTATTGCTATTACCACCATGAACCCATCCCTTATAACGACCATTTTTAGCACTAAATACTGAAGCCACCATACCAACTTCTCCATATGGTTTCGCAGATAAAAATATAACATTATCTTTCCATTTAGGCATTAGTATCTATTCCAATTGATTGAAGTAATTTAGTGTCGATTAAGCAGTTTTCCCTCACCTTTACTCTTATGAATAAATGCACTTTAAAATCAAAAATACTTTGCATTTCTTTTCTGGCCATAGTCCCAATACGTTTAATATTATTTCCAGAACTACCGATCACTATGGACTTATGCGATTTTCTTGATACGTATATATTTTGACAAATTTTAACACTTTTATCATCTTTAGTGTCCCAACTTTCAGTTTCGACTAACAAGTTATAAGGAATTTCTTGATGTAAATTTAAAATTAGTTTTTCTCTTAAAATTTCAGAAGCCATTTGCCTAATCGGTGTATCTGAGATGTCATCGACATCATATAAAAAAGGACCCTCAGGCATTTGTTCAGAAAGCCAATTTAACAAATCCCCTGTACCATCTCCATTCAAAGCTGAAACCATAAAAACTTTATCAAAATTAGTAATTTTATTAAATCTATCTATTAGTGGTAAAAGGGTTTTTCTTTTTATTAAGTCAACTTTATTAAGGACTAAAATCACTGGGTGATTGAATTTATTTAAACTATGTAAAATACTTGATGTATTTTCATTAATTTTATTTTTAGTTGCGTCATATATAAAGCAAGTAACATTGGAATCATTAGAACTTTTCCAAGCACTTTTCACCATTATACGGTCTAAGAATCTATTAGCTTTAAAAATACCAGGGGTGTCCATAAAAATAATTTGAGAACTCCCTCTAATAACAATACCACGTAAGCTTGTTCTGGTTGTTTGAGCTTTGTGAGTTACTATAGCAATCTTTTCCCCAACAAAACTGTTTACTAGAGAAGATTTTCCTGCATTAGGCTCTCCAATAAGAGATACAAAACCAGTTTTATTTTTTTTTATAAAAATATCAAACTTTCCTTTTAATTTTCTTTAATAAATTAAATGCCGCATTAATTTCCGCAAGTTTAAGAGATTTTCCTATTCCCTCTGAATTATAACTTAAAGCGCTAACATTAACCCAAAATTTGGGATTATGATCTAGTCCTTCTCGCTTTATAAGCTTATAGGATGGTAGTTCTTTCCCATTCTCTAAAGCCATTTGTTGAAGAGCAGATTTAGGGTTTAATATAGGTATTTTATCATCGATAATAAAAAATCTATCTATAAATTTTTTAACATCTTTAATACCAGAATCTAAATATATGCCTCCTATAATCGCTTCTACTACATCAGCTAAAATAGAATTGTTATTTTTAAATTTTTCACCATCATTTCCAGGCTGAACCTGAATAAAAGGGGGTATTTTAACGTCTTTCGCAATCTTTGCTAGGTAAACTTCATTCGTTAATGATTCAAATTTGAGGTGGATATCAGCTACTTTAAAATTTGACATTATTTTATTAAGTTTTTCAGCTATTATCAAACCTAAGACCCTATCACCAAGAAACTCTAATTTTTCATAATTATAGTCTTTTCCACAACTTTTATGGGTTAAGGCCTCAATCAATAAATGCTTTAACTTAAAATCATAAGATATGCTTTTTTCAACTTCTTTTATAAACAATTAAAATTTTCTCTACTGAATTTTATTGAAAATCCTATTGTATCTGACATTCAATGGCCAACGCCAAAATTGCCAGAACCTAGTATCTCCACTAATTGAAAAAAATATAAAACTGCCCTTTCCAACTAAATTCTCAAAAGGTACAAACCAACCACCATTTGCCCTGCTATCAAGAGAATTATCTCTGTTGTCTCCCATCATAAAATAATGGCTATCAGGAACAATAAATTCTTTGGTGTTATCTAAAGGTTGAAAATCATTTATATTTAATATTGAGTAAGACCTACCG
>CAZCWO010000122.1:0-6020 GCA_964502335.1 uncultured Rhodobacterales bacterium
TTATTACATGGGCTGAAAATGCAGAAATCATTGGTGACATTAATTTAGGTTTTAACTTGTCATTCTTAAACAAATGTGACGAAGTCGAAAGGGAATCTGTTAGAGAGTATTACCAAAGATGCTTCGATGCAGAACTCAAAGACAGTCAGCAAGTCTCTGAGGAAAATTAGTGGAAGGAAAAGAAGATGAGATTCAGTTTCTTGAGTCTATTGCATCCACTTTAAGAGCAATAGCTGGTGGAACTGAGCATGAAGTAGTATTTATTGGTGACAAACCACATATTGGAAATGATAAAGTTAGACTACCTAAGTTAAATGACATTAAAACAGATGGTTCAAGGTTACGGGGTGAAGCTGACAAAATTGCTCTTTGGATAAAACATCACAATCCAAAATTAGATCAAGCTTGCGCTCCTAAAGGAGCATTACAAAAAGAAATATATGATTCTGCTGAGTATGCTCGAGTAGAGGCTTTGGGTAGTTTGTATATGCCAGGCATATCAACAAATATAGACTCCCAAATAATTTATAATAATAAAACTAAAAAATTACCATTGCCTGGCGATGAAAATGAAAATGCTATTGCACAAGTTCTTCATCTCCTAATAAGAGAGGAATTAACAGGCAGAACTCCGCCTTCCGACATCAATGATTCACTAAAAGTCTGGCGCCCTTGGATTACTTCAAGATTGGGTAACTCATTATCAGAACTTTCTTCAACAATAAATGATCAAGCTGCTTTTGCTTCAGCTATCAAAAATGTAATCAATACTTTAGAAGATAATTTTTTAGATCCAAACACTGATGAAAATGATGAAAGTGAAGATAACGATGATAATAGTGAAAATGAAAGTGAAAGTGAAAACCAACAATCAACACTCGGCGAAGAATCAAGTGAGAACATTGGTGATGACGGTGAAGAAACTGAATTTGGAGATAGTGAAGGAGTGGATTCTTCGGATGAAGGGGAAATGGGAGAAACTGACAGTGACATGCCTGGAAGTCCTTCATCCTTTGAGCATAAAGATGAATTTCAAGATCAAAATGCTTACAAAATTTTTAATTCCCAATTTGATGAAATCATAAAAGCTTCAGAGCTATGTGACGCTGAAGAATTAAAAAGGCTAAGATTACAACTGGATAGGCAGTTAGAATCTCTACAAGGAGTTGTTTCAAAATTAGCAAATCGTTTGCAAAGAAAACTGTTAGCTAAACAGAATAGATCTTGGGAGTTTGATCTTGAAGAAGGTATCCTTGATGCTGGAAAATTATCAAGAGTTGTAACTCAACCTTTATATCCATTGTCATATAAAAGAGAGACGGATATAAATTTTAGAGATACGGTTGTTACATTATTAATTGATAACTCTGGGTCAATGAGAGGGCGGCCAATAACAGTTGCTGCGCTTTCTGCAGATATTTTATCAAGAACATTAGAAAGGTGCGCAGTAAAAGTTGAGGTTTTAGGCTTTACAACAAAAGCTTGGAAGGGCGGGCAAACAAGAGAAAAGTGGCAACAAGAAGGGAGACAAAGTAACCCCGGTCGACTAAATGACTTAAGACATATTATTTATAAATCAGCTGAAGAACCATGGAGGCGTGCTAGAAATAATTTAGGACTCATGCTGAGAGAAGGTATATTAAAAGAAAATATTGATGGTGAAGCTCTTGAGTGGGCTCATAATCGTCTTTTATCCAGATATGAAGAAAGAAGAATTTTGATGGTAATCTCAGATGGTGCACCTGTTGATGATTCTACTTTATCTGCAAACTCAGGAAACTACCTAGAAGCACATCTAAGAAAAACAATCAGCTCTATAGAAAATAAATCACCTGTAGAATTATTAGCTATTGGTATTGGCCATGATGTAACTAGATATTATTCAAGAGCTGTCACTTTAACTGATGCCGAACAATTGGGTGGGGTTGTTACCGAGCAATTAGCTGATTTATTTGACGAAAACTACAATACTGTTTTGAAAAAAGTTTCTTAACTTTATTTAGTATTTTCTTTAGCTTTTATTATTTCTTGCCTTAATTTTTGAGCTTTTAATGGAAGTGAAGATTTATTGGCAGACAAAAGAAAAGAATCAATTCCACCATTTTTTTCAACGGTTCGTATCGTTGATGCTGCAACTCTAAATTGTATAGTTTTCCCTAAAATTGAACTATGCATAGAACTTTTCTGGAGATTAGGTAAAAATCTTCTCCTGGTTCTATTATTAGCTTTACTAACATTATTGCCTGTCATGACAGACTTTCCTGAAAGCTCACAAACTCTTGACATTATTCACTCCAAAAAGTTACCCGTTGTATAAGCCAGCTTGAATAAATCGTCAAGGGTTACTAATTAGTTTTGTAAATTAGAATCAAAGTTATTCTAAATTATTTAAGTTAAGAGCTTTTTTATATGACAAAGATCCAACTGCCTCTTCAATTGAGTTAAAACCATCTCTAACTAAAAATTCAGAAATTTGATTTGTTATAACTTTCACTATGCTCGGTCCTTGATACAGTAAACCTGTATAAAGTTGAACTAAATTAGCTCCAACTAAAATTTTAGTATAAGCTTGTTTGGCATTCTCAACTCCACCAACACCTATAAGCTTTATTTCATTATTTGAAATTTTTTTGGCAACTTCTAATATTTTTGTAGATTTTTCAAATAAAGGAAACCCTGATAATCCTCCCAATTGATTTTTATTATTGTTACGTAATTTAGTTCTTTCAATAGTTGTATTAGAAACGATGATAGCATCCAATTTATTTAAAATTGAAATTTCAATAGCGCCCTCTAATTCACTTGTTAAAAGATCAGGTGAAATTTTAAGAAAAATTGGTTTCTTTTCTCCAGCCTCTTTAATGCCTTCTTTTGTAGAGTCAATAACATCTGACAGTAATGACTTTCCTTGTAATTTTCTTAAGCCAGGAGTATTTGGACTAGAAACATTAATGGCTATGTAATCACTATATTTTGCAAGTTTTTTAGCAATTATATAATAGTCCTTTATTGGGTTTAAAGAGTTTTTATTTGGCCCAATATTAATACCCAAGACACCCTTCCTATGTCTTTTTTGTAAAAGTCTATTTTTGACTACTTCCATGCCATCATTATTAAAACCATATCTATTAATTACCGCCCTATCTTCATAAAGTCTAAAAACTCGTGGTTTAGGATTTCCTTGCTGAACTAATGGAGTTACAGTTCCTATTTCCACTGATGAAAAGCCTAGCTTAAATATCCCATTAAAGCATTTACCAGATTTATCTAATCCCGCTGCCAGACCTATAGGGTTTTTAAATTCAATATTAGATATTTTTGTAATTAATTCAGGGGTTTCATAAGAAACAAAGTAATTTTTCGATAAAATTTCTATGGCTATTTTATGAGCCGTTTCTGGATCAAAAAAGCGCAAAAAATATATAATTAAATTATTCATTGAGAAATCCTTGCCAAAATTATCTTATAATGGCAAGTGTAAGAATAATTTAATTACAAAAGAACTTTTAAAATATGGATTCTGTTACATGGATAGATGGATCGTGGGTGGAAGGCAATCCTCCACTGTTAGGTCCCATGACACATTCAACTTGGTTAGGTTCACTGGTTTTTGATGGAGCCAGGAGGATAAATGGAAAATTTCCTGATTTAGACTTGCATTGTGAAAGGTTAATTAACAGCGCCAAAAGTATGGGTCTTAAATCACAAAAATCAGAAAAAGAGATTTTTGATCTTTGCATTGAAGGCAGTTCTAAATTTGATATACAAGATGATTTATATATCAAACCAATGATATGGGCGGAAGATGGTTTAGGAATTATTGCGCCTGACCCTAATTCTAGCCGTTTTGCTTTGTGTATATTTAAAGCTTCAATTCCAACAGGGGGAATGTCAGCCTGCTTATCAAGTTACATCAGGCCAATGAAGAATGCAGCTCCAACTGATGCCAAAGCTGCTTCACTTTATGCTAATACTGGTAGAGCAGCCAGAGAGGCAGCAACAAAGGGTTATGATAATTGTGTGATTTGTGACCACGAAGGTTTTGTTGCAGAATTTACTGTTGCAAATTTATTTATGGTTAAAAATGGCAATGTATTTACTCCTAAACCTACGGGAACATTTTTAGCAGGAATAACAAGATACAGGGTTATTAAACTATTAGAGACTGCTAAAATAAAAGTTTTTGAGAGCAAAATCAAACCTGAAGAATTATTTGATGCAGATGAAATTTTTTGCACAGGCAATTATGTTAAAGTTAGGAATATAACTAAATATGAGGATAAGACTTTTAGAAATGGGAAAATATTTACATTAGTCCATAAGTTATATTGGGATTGGATGGAATCTACTTAAGCTTTCCATTAACTGCATTTTGAATTAAATCCACAGTCTCAGATATTCCGTACAAAGATATAAATGATCCCATTCGAGGTCCATCAGATTGACCTAATAAAATTTCATATAAGCTTTTAAACCAATCACGGAGGTTTTCATATTCATTTTCTTTGCCTATTAAAAAAACTAGTTTCTGAATATCATCAGACAACGAATCCTCACCTAACATTTGTAATCCTTCAGTTAATTGCATTAGTGCATTTTTCTCTTTTTCATTTGGAGATCTGTAGGATTTATTTGGCTTGATCATATCATTGTAGTAAATTACCGCAAAATTAACTAACTTTTCTAAGAACTTGTTTTTTGAACGTGAACTTCCAGGAGCATACTTATCAATATAACCCCATAAAATTTCTGGTCCTTCTGCATGACAAACAGACGCTAGGTTCAATAAAAGTGAAAATGTGAGGTGATTTTCATTGTTTGGTATTTTTTGAGGCTCTAAATCATGAACATATAATATTGGATTATTGATCCTGTCTTCATCAATTTGATCCCTAAAGCTTAGAACATGCTTTAAATACTCATCTACAGATTTAGGGATAACATCAAAGTATAATCTTTTAGCTCTTTTTGGATTGCCGTACATAAAATAAGAAAGCGACTCTTGAGGACCATATTTCAACCATTCCTCGATTGTTAATCCATTGCCTTTAGACTTTGAAATCTTTACTCCATTTTGATCCAAAAACAGTTCATAATTAAACCCTTCAGGAGGGATTGAATCAATTTTGCGATTAATTTTACTTGATAGTACAACTGAATCAATTAAGTCCTTTCCTGCCATTTCATAGTCCACCCCTAATGCAGACCACCTCATAGCCCAATCACATTTCCATTGAAGCTTACATGATCCACCTGTTACTGGAACTGTAATTTTTTCTTGATTAGTTGGGTCAAGATATGAAACTGTACCATTGTTTTGGTCTGTTTCAATTATTGAAACTTCCAAAACTTTACCAGAATTTTTACATATTGGTAAAAAAGGTGAATATGTTTTTCTTCTTTCTTCACCCAATGTTGGAAGTATTATATTTTTAATTTCATCATAACTTTCTAGAACTTTTATAAGCGCTTTATCAAATGTCCCACTCTTATAGCATTCAGTTGCACTTAAAAACTCATATTCAAAATTGAAACTATCCAAAAATGATCTTAGTCGAGAATTATTATGCTCACCAAATGATGTATGAGTTTCGAAAGGATCTGGAACCTGTGTGAGTGGTTGCCCAAGAAATTTACTCATGTTTGCCTGATTTGGAACATTTGTTGGAATTTTTCTTAATCCATCCATATCATCTGAAAAGCAAATTAATTTTGATGGTCTATTCGTTAATAAAGTAAATGCCTTTCTTACTAGGTTAGTTCTAAATACTTCGCAGAAAGTACCTATATGCGGTAAACCTGATGGGCCATATCCAGTTTCAAATACGATTGTCTTTTCCTCAGGTAATTTTTTAATTCTTTCTATAAGCCTTCTGGCTTCCTGAAAGGGCCAAGCGTTACAATTATCAAGATTATTTTGATCAAAAATATGATTTTCTGAAGATTTTGTCATAGAGGTCTTAACAAAATGATAGTTTTATAAATATATATATTTATTATCTATAAATTAAAATCTTTAA
>CAZCWO010000123.1:0-6018 GCA_964502335.1 uncultured Rhodobacterales bacterium
AGATTTGGTTAGAAATATAAAAGGAGAAGCCGAACCTTCTAAAGACAATGTTATTTCCGAAAGGATAAATTCATTCACTATTAGAAGTTCTTGAAATGCGTTAATAGAGTATCATTTTGTAATCAAAACCTTAAAAATTTTTAAGCTATAGATATCAATTTACCAATTAAAAAATTATTTGATGGATTTGTTATGAAATTGATTCATAACAACTTGGCTTTCAGGTAGAGTAGAACCTCCATCAACAACGATAGTCTGTCCAGTTATGTATGAAGCTTCATTTGAAGCTAAAAAGAGCATTGGATAAGCAATGTCATCAGGAATACCAAAATTCCCTTTTGGAATGCATTCAGCCATTTCTTGCAATTCTTTTTGATTAGCTAATTCAGACATTGCAGATGTCATAATATAACCAGGCTCGATCCCATTTACTGTAATATTTTCTCGAGCATATTCCAAAGCAGCTGTTCGAATAAATGCATTCATTCCACCTTTTGACATAGCATAATGAGAAGTGCCTGGCATTGCTACCTTTGGTCCTGTAACTGATGATGTAAAAAGCATTCTTCCCATACCTTGGGCACGAAAATAAGGAACGCAATATTTTGTCAACCAAACACCAGCTTTCATGTTGACAGAGAGTGTTTGGTTTAAAATTTCATCAGAAAGTTCGTCAATATTCTTCTGACCGAATACAGCGGCGTTATGAATGCCTATATCTATACGCCCATAAATCGTATTAGTTTTATGTACCATTTTTTTTACATTTTTTTCTATTCCAACATCACATTGAATAAACGTAGCTTCACCCCCTTTTTCTTTTATATCTCTTACAGTAGCCTCACCGTTTTTTTCACTCCTAGTTGCTATAATAACTAGAGCGCCATTCTTAGAAAAAAGTTTAGCGATTCCTTCGCCAATACCTTGCCCGGAACCAGTTATGATGGCGACTTTGCCAGCTAAATCCACAATCATTCTATCTCCTTTCAAATAGTAACTATATTTTTTATTTTTCAATATTTCCGTTATTTATTTACTGATACAACCTTAATAGTTGATTTGTTGAAAAGCACATCAAGATTTAATTTGAAAATTGCCTTTCATAGTTGTCTTCATTACCAACATAACCTGTTTCTTCCTCAATATAAAGTTTAGCACCCGCCCCATCAAAGATTACTTTGTTAAATACAAAAGCCAATAACCTTACTTATTCATTGACTCACTTGGAGAGAACGGATTTTCTCTACAATATTCAAGTGCTTCGGGTGATTAATTATAGAACCAATTAATAGTTATAGGGTCAGGATCAGTGTTTCTTAAAGGAGATAAGTTGATTTCACCTCTCTTAATTCACCTCTATTTTTGTTTATAGCAACATCACCCAGGTTTATCATTGAGAAAGAATTTACCTTTTTAGAAAATTGGAGGTAGATTACTTAGGCAATTTCTAATCACAGTCTTTATAGAAATTATAAATAAATGTTAGAATTAGATTTATTAATTGAAAAAAAAAATGTATTAAAAAGAAAGAAATATTTTTAGTTAAAGAAGAAACCGCAATATATCTTTAAGAAGGGAATTATGGAAAAAATTGAATTTAATTCAGGGCAATTTATTTTTAAAGCCGGAGATGATGGCGGCTCTATGTTTTTATTAGCTTCTGGTATAGTTGGTATTTTTTTGCCTGAAAATGTTACAGATAAGCCAAATTTTTTAGTGGAAGATAAGGAAATATTTGGTGAAATGGGTGTAATTGAAGATAGTTTAAGGTCCGCTCATGCAAGATGTATGGAAGATTGTGTTGTTATAAAAGTTACAAAAAAAGAATTTAATAAAAAACTTGATGAAACTGATTTATTTGTTAAAGGACTTTTAAGGGTGCTTTCAACAAGGCTTAGAGAAACGCAGAAGCCAAAAACACTTTCAAATTAGATAATTTAGGGTAATAGCTTTAATAGCGCATTACTAATAAAAAATTCTACAGACATGTCTTGTATTTCAATCTTTCAACTATTAAACCAGATTGAATAACTAGAACAATTCCAGCTATAACTTCACTTGATATAATATTGATAAGCTCTACAATATTAAATATTACTGATTGTGCATATGGTTTTGAATTATCGCCTAGTAATTATTTCTCTGCAATATTTTGATTTTTCCCGAATATTTTTTCTGCATTTTCTATATATTCGTTTTCTAAAACTGCTTTACCAAGCTCATTAAGCGTTGTCATTTTATTTTGTAATTCATAAAAATCTTTATTTGGTAAGAAAAAATATTTTTGTGTTATTTTTGCTGCAGCTCTAATGCACAATTCCTTGGTTTCGCCAGCAAAATAAAGTTCGCCATTAGCTTTTATAAATGTAAACCAGTGAATATCTTTTTCATAGAAATTTTGCAAGTAATTATCAGCATATATCTGGAACATGGATGTGACAGATTTTAACAGAGGACCAATAATTTTTGTGCTAAAAGTTTCATCGCCACATAATTCAATCTTTTTAATGTTTTGAGCAATATCTTTTGTTGTTTTAGCAACATTTAAATTTGGAAATTTTCCTCCAAACCCAAACATACAACAGAAAATTAAAACTAACCCCCAACTTTTAGGGTTTTTATGAATGATATTATTTCCATTAGAATTAAATAGCACTTCCGTTTTATTGTTAGGCAAGATTGTAAAATGAAAGTCATTTTTGTGTTTTCCATGTTCATCTTCAATAATTTTTGAAAGAAACTTAAACCAATTAAATTTGTTGTTAGCAATTAATTTTCTTGATGGGTGTCGTGTAAAATTAGGAGCTTCAACAATATTAGGGGTTTTTGACAAAATCGACTTTGAATTTCTAAAAACTTTTTTTTCATCTTTTAAATTTTCAGATAGTTTATCTTCAAAATAACTCTTTAGGAATAACCTAACTTCTTTTGGAAAGGTCTTTATTTCATCAAAAGAAATACTAACAAACATATCAAATATCAATCAAATATATATCAAATAATATATATATTCCAAAATCAAAGTAAAAACAAGTTTTTTCTAATAAAGTAAAAAAATTAATTTAGATATAAAAAAGACATTAATTTGTTTAAAAATAAATTATATTTATAATTTAATAACTTAGAAAATTATTTAGTCACTTTGACTCTGATTATTATTTACAGCAGAAAACACAATAACCCAACATGGGTTTTATATAAGCAGTGTAGAGGTTATATTATTCCTCCTTACCTTCAGCAGATATATTGGGTAGTGTAATTGTCAATTCAATAAGTTTAATTTTGTAATGCATGACTTACTATTAAATTATTTAGATTCTACATCAATATACTTTGAAATATTTCTTGAAAAGGCAGAAGTTTTCTTAGGCGTTCCATATGAAGAAATTAATTTTTGGTTATCGCCTATCTTGCTAATTATTTTATTAATCCCTTTTACTCTATTAATATTTTTTATAGGAAAAATATTTAAGAGTATCCAAGACGAAATCTATATTTACAGCTTTATCATTGTATTTATAGGTCTAATATCATTCTTTACTTATTTTAATAGTATCTTTCTCGTTACAGGCATAACTGGTGATTCAATGTTACCCAATTTTCAAAAAAAATATGAAATTTTAGGTAAAAATTATTTTTTAAAAAATGATATTAAATATGGAGATGTTGTGATTATAGAGTCCCATAAAAAAACTGGAAAAAAAAACTTAGTTAAGAGAGTCCTTGGTTTGCCTGGGGATAAAATTAACATTAAAAATGGTATTGTAATATTGAATAACAGAAAATTAAAGCAAACAAAGGATGGAGTATTTATTTATAACGGGAAAAAATATGAAAAGAATATAGAATATATTTCTAATGTTATATCATATAAAATTTTAGATGATGGAAATCATTATTATCAAGATTATTTATCAGAAATAACAATACCAAAAAATCATTATTTTGTTTTAGGTGATAATAGAGATTATAGCAGTGATAGTAGATTTTTTGGAACTTTTCATCGATCATATATTCAACATAAAGTAATGATGACACGCTCAAAATTACTTACAAGAATTTGTTATATTTTTCTTGGTTATTATGATTTAAAATAAAATTATGTTACTGAAAACTAAAAAAATTAAAGATAGTTTATGATTATGATTATGACAAATTATATTATCAATTTTTTATAGACACTATGGAGTATTAAGCTAATTAATGCGGTGAAAGGGTTTACATTGAATTAAATTCTTCAACTTTATGATCTAATGAAATCATATAATTGTAATGATCATTCCAAAAATTTTGATTTTTTCTCATTTCAAAGTGATTTAGATCAATACCTTGTTGCTCTACCCATGTATAATATCCAAGATTAAAAATTCGTTCTTTATCTCTTTGATTAAGTTCTATAGTATTTTCTGTTGAAATTCCTTTTAAAAATTGTCCAAATATTTCAGCACATGCAAAACCATCATAAACTCCTAAAAAGTCTTCTTTCATTTTATTTAACTCTGAATGATATAACTCAGCGCCATCAGTGGCAACTGTGATTATTGCATCTTCACTTCCTAAACCCATATATTTAGAAAGTTTTATTGAAGCAAGAATATTGGCAATTGCTGAAAAACCAAATTCAGGCAACCTCTGTATAAAGTTAATATCTAAACCTTTTTTTGTATTTAAATATTTTTGTCCAATGTCGGTGTTGAAAATTAAATTCAAGTTATTTGTTGCTTGGTCTGAAACACCTACAACAAAATCAGTATTCATAACATTATGTATCAAGGGTACATGCTTATCACCAATACCCTGTATATTATGCTCTCCATAACCATTTTTTATTAATGTTGGGCATTCTTCAGCTTCAACAACAGCTATTCTAGTATTTAAATGCTCTTTCAAATAATCTCCTGCTGCCAAAGTACCGCTAGAACCAGAAGCACTAACATATGCCCTTGCTGTTAAATTTGAGTCTCCTTTAACCTCTAAAAAAGATTTTTCAAATGATGGCCCTGTTACAGCTCTATGAATACTATAATTATAATATTCATCGAATTGATTGATAATGTCATTTTTAGGGTCCTTTTTTAATTTATTGCATGCGTCATAAATTTCTTTAACATTACTTTCTGTACCAACAGTTTTGATTATGTCATTTTTATCTTCTATCCATTTTTCTAACCACTCAAACCTCTCCTTGCTCATTCCTTCAGGCAAAATAGCCACACTTTTTAAACCTAATATCCTTGAAATAGCAACACCACCCCTGCAATAATTTCCAGTAGACGGCCATATAGCTTTATTATTTTCATAGTCAAAACTTCCATTAAGTATTCTTGGAAGCAAACATCCATATGCAGCCAACACTTTATGAGCTGTGATCAAAGGAAACAGTCTTCCTATATTAACAATTATCTTTGCTTCCACACCAGTAAATTCACTTGGCAAAACAATATGCTCTGGAACTTTTGAAAAAGAAGAATGATCACTTTTATTAAACCAGTGAACACGAAAAAGATTTAAAGGGTTTGCATCATCTTTATCTATATACTTCAAACTATCTTTAATTTTTTTATTTATTATCTTTGGATTTGATAGTTCTGAAATTTTAGGAAGAATGATTCCTTTACTTTTAAAATATTCAGATGTTTTTTTAATCACGTTTTCATTCATATAATTATTAAACCTTATCTTAAATAAAAAGTATTATTTAGGGATTTTGTTATCATAATACAATTTTTACTATTAATAAATTGCTATATTAATTTCTTATTTTATTAAGAATATATGGCATAACTAGAAAAACTTCCTGCATCTGAATTCTTTGCTAAACTTGGAAAGGCATCAAATAGGAATATTCTTACTGTCCTTGACATATTGTTTGGAGAACATGGTGATAGTGTTGCCGCCCAATTTGAATATGATTGGACTTTAGAAAATGGTGACAAAATCATATTCCAAGGCGTTGACTATTTTAAGTTTGGCGTTTCGGGAGGTTTTGCTTTTATGTCTATTTTTTACGATACTTAC
>CAZCWO010000124.1:0-1595 GCA_964502335.1 uncultured Rhodobacterales bacterium
ACATTGAAGTTTCCTTTGATTTTAAATCTTTAAATCTCCAATCGAAAAAGGATTGTATTATATCTGACATTTTATCATTATCTTCATTAATAGAAAACCATATTGAAATCTCTATTCTTGTTTTTGAGTCATAGCTGGGAATGGATACCTTAACACTTTTTTGGAGGTATAGAGGTCCTTCAAACCCTTCTGGTTCATCTTCAACCATTGTAGCCAAAATGATTTCTGGGTTTTCCTCAAAAAAACAATTAGTTATTGGTACACCGTTAGGGTTAATCATTTTTATAAATTTTACTTTCTCTTTAGATGCCATTACCGAATACCCAGTTATATTAATTAAAATAAAAATTAACCTATATTACACCCATTTTCGTTCAGTTTTAAACCCAGAAATTTTTGAAAAAGTATGTATTAGATATTGAGGTCGATTAGAGTTTCCCCCAATATTTTTTTCCCAGTTTAAATCAAGGGCAATGGAAGGCATTGTATAGGCATTAAAATTTCCAATCTCTATTTCAAAGTTCCTGTGTATATGGCCACAAAATAAGCCAATCAATAGTTTGTGAGCCTTTAAGATATTAATGAATTCAAATACTAGATCTTCAGTCTCAAATTCAACATTTACTGAAGATGACTTTGAAACGTTAAAAGGTGGGTGATGCATGAAAACTGCTGTTGGAAAATTTTTACTTTTTTTTAAGAGGCTCGAAAAAATTGCAAGTCTTTCGCTAGACAATTCACCTTTATTGCTGTCTTCGCAATGTGTGTCCATAGATATTAAATTCAAATTAGGTAGCTTAATTAAATAAATATAAAAATTACTCTTTAAATCAAAGTTGCAATTTTGTTTAAAAATTTTATAAAGATTTTTCTTGTTGTCTTTATTGCCAGGTGTATAAAAGATGGGAATTTTTAAATCTTCTAAAATATCGTGTACAATTTTATACTCTTCAATTTTACCGTTATGTGTAACGTCACCAGTGTGCAAAATTACATCTGGTTTCGTTGTTAATGATTTAATACCTTTAACGCATTCTTTTAAATTGTGTATTCTTTTTTCAGATATTCTTTGCTCATTATTATTTGATGGTAAAAAAATATGTGTGTCAGAAATCTGAGCAATAATCATAGATTGTTTAAATTATAAATTATTTATCAATAATGTGATGAACAGGAGCTTTTTCCATTGACCAAGAATCAGACTTTTCATCAAATTGAGATAATGTGAAGCAATGCCAATCTTTATCATCTAATTTTGGATGGTCACCTCTGTAGTAGTATCCTGGCCACCTAGTCTCTTTTCTAAACAAAGTATGCTGTGTAACGCATTCAGAAGCTATAACTCTATGGTTTAGTTCCCAAGTTCTTTGAAGTTGATGAAGGCTATCGGCTCCAATATTACTTAAATCTTCTTTGAGCATTGTAAGAAGTTCAATGCCCCTCAAAAGCATAGGTTCATTTGTAAGGTAATCAGTACTTGTTCCTCCAACATACTCATCCATAATTTTCTCAAGTCTTTGAAGACCTTGAATTGGCAGAATGTAGCTAGGAGAAACTGTCCCACTAGTAATTTCATTTCTTCCAACTTTATAATT
>CAZCWO010000124.1:1695-5972 GCA_964502335.1 uncultured Rhodobacterales bacterium
CTTGGCCCACTCGCCCAAGCTCCTGAACAGGTAGCATGGGATCCCATGACATAAGGCTCAGACATCACTAATTCCGGATTAATTTCTTTAGGGTCAATATTTTGTGAAGCCCAGACAACGGCCTGGCCAATAGTCATGCCTAAGAAGTTTTCCCACCCAATCGTTTCTTTGTGTGGGTCTTTGAATGCTTCCTTGGTCACCATTCTGATTGGTCCTCTTCCTGCTTGGACCTCTTTTAAAAATGCGTGGTTTCTAAGGCATGTTGGAACTGGTTGATGATCAACGTAATCCCCAACCATAGCTTTTATTGAGTCATACCATGTATTCTCATAACTTTTGCCATAGCCATTTTCTGTAGTTGTCTTTAGATGTAAAAAATATGCGCCAACAGGACCGTAGCCATCTTTAAATCTTGTTAGAACAATTCTATTTTCCATTTGGGTCATTTTTGCGCCAACTCTTATTGGGAGAGCGTAAGCGGATGCGCTACTCCAAGGCGCATACCAGGTGCGGCCCATTCCCTCTCCAACTGAGTGAGGCTTAAATATATGCGAAGCCCCACCCGCAGACACCACGACAGCTTTAGATCTAAAAATATAAAAGTCGCCTGTCCTGACATTGAAACCAACTGCGCCCGCAACACGATTAGGCTTATTTTTATCCATCAGTAGATGGGTGACCATAATCCTATTATAAACTTCTGTAGCTGCCTTCCTTGCAGCCTCTGCGATAATAGGCTTATAACTTTCTCCGTGGATCATTATTTGCCACTTTCCTTCACGTTGGTAACGTCCATTTTCAGGGTCTCTCATGATTGGCAGACCCCATTCCTCAAATTTGTGGACAGTAGAATCTACGTGTCGAGCTATATCATAGCCAAGATCCTCTCTTACTAATCCCATTAAGTCGTTTCTGGCGTATCTAACATGATCTTCAGGTTTATTTTCATTCCATTGCATACCCATGTAGCAATTGATTGCGTACAAACCTTGTGCAACTGCACCACTTCTTTCAATGTTTGCTTTTTCAACCACAACAATCTTCTTATCTCTGCCCCAGTAACGTGATTCGTATGCAGCGCCGCAACCACCAAAGCCGCCACCAATTACCAGAACGTCAGAATCTACATATATAGTTTTTCGTGATGCCATTACAGAGGACCTTCTACAAACTGACTTTTAGATATAGTCGGCAATGAGTCAATCTTTAAGGCATCTGGTTCATGCGCTAGTTGCTGAGAAGCAAAATCTTGTGTATTTGGATCCTCATATTCAGCTGGGCCTTTGATAGAGCCCCATGGAGTTGTTCTTATAGGTGAAACGAAATTTTTTTCTCTGCCGTCACGAAATTTTATCTTCCAAGAAACAGTTCCTTTTTCTTCCTCTCTCAGAACTCTTACGCTGTGACCCATCGGAGCAAAGTCTGCGTATCCTCTAACGTCTATAGCATTTTGGGGACACGCTTTGACGCAAGAGTAACACTCCCAACAAAAATTTGGCTCGATATTATAGGCTCTCCTAGTGGTTGGATCAATGTGCATAATATCGGAAGGGCAGATATCTACACAATGCCCACAACCATCACAACTAGTCATATATACAAAAGTTGACATATTTTAATTTTCTCCCGTTCAGTCAGTAATTTCTTGGAATTCGTTTAGCGGTTCCTAATATTGCAGGCTTATCTGCAGGTTCAGGCAGGTTTCTTCTTGAGCCATCAGCATCAGCCACTCTTTTTTGTAATGCTGCACCAGGCTTATAAAACATATGCGCAAATTTTGACCATGGTATTGATCCAAATAAAACTAAATTCGATACTATATATAATAACAAAAATATATTTGAAAGAAGTGGATTAGATGATTGGGTTAATCCCCAAACTATTGCCACAGTAGAGCTAATTGCCAGAGAAAGAACAAAAATATCAGCTTGAACCAGTCTAAATCTAGAGTTGCCTTCCGCTGCGACATCAACTCGTATAAAAAACCAAAACCAATAGCAACCAATACTAATTAATAGCGCGCTTAAATACCATAATGTTGGAATAAAATCTGGTGTACTTGATTGTTCTGGAAGGTAACAAAAAACCATGATAACTGTGGTAATGACATAACCAATAAAACCATAAAAAGTAAGCAAATGCGCTAACCTTCTGTTGAAGCTACAAAATTCAGCGGCGGAAAAAACATCGACAGTTACGGTTTTAAAAATGATCACTAGCATTTCATTAAATGAGATTTCCCTAACTTTGCTCAGTTTTGACTTTCTCCAATTTCTGAAAAAGTAAGTAGCATTTTGTTTTTCAATCATGTCGTAAATTGTTCCACCAAAAACAAGAAGAAACATTAAAATCACAAAACCTTGCATTGCTTCAGCCGGAATTAAATTTAATAATTCTACAAATGGATTTTGGGAAAACATTGAGAAACCTTTTAAAAATTATAGTATTTAAATAGTTGATTTGGTTTAAAAGTCAATGTGAAATTATAAATTTTCTTGTTGATAAAAATCTCTCAAAATTTCTAAAATTTCAGGCCTACTAAACTCTTTTGGAACTTCTTCATTATTGACTAACATTTCTCTAAATCGAGTTCCGGAAACATGAAGTCTTTGATTCTCTTCATGAGGGCAAGTTTTTCCAGTAGCCATTCCATTGCATTTGTAACAGTAAAAGGTTATATCAACTTTAAGGGCCTTAGTTTCCATGCTGCCAGAAGGTATTTCGTCAAAAATATGATGAGCGTCAAACGGTCCGTAAAAACTTCCAATGCCTGCGTGATCTCGACCAACAACAAGATGGGAGCAACCAAAATTTTGACGGAATAATGCGTGTAGAAGCGCTTCTCTGGGCCCGCCGTATCTCATTTCTATTGGATAACCAGCTTGAATTGCACTTCCTTTAACAAAATAGTTCTTTACCATATTATCAATACACTTAACACGAATTTCAGCAGGTATATCCCCCTTTTTAAGAGCCCCTAATACTTGATGGATCAGAAGGCCGTCACAGATTTCTATAGCTATTTTAGCTAAGTATTCATGACTGCGGTGCATTGGGTTTCGAGTTTGAAATGCAGCGACTGTTGACCACCCATTTTGCTCAAATATAGATCTAGTTTCTGCGGGAGTAAAGTAAAGGCCTTTGTATGTATTTGGGTAGTGATCTTCATCAACAACTTTAACTGAACCTCCTATGTTTATAGTGCCCTGATTGAAAACCTTTTCCACGCCAGGATGACTTGTGTCGATTGTATTAAATACATTTTTACATTCAAAACTCTTGTCGATAGAATATTTTTCTTTTACTTCTATAGTCCCAAAAATTTTACCTTTCTCATTTACCAGGGACAACTCTTCATTAATTTGAATGCTGTCCCCAAGACTTTTCTCTACTGATAAAGTGATTGGTATAGGCCAGAATAATCCCTCTGTAGTTTTTAAATCTAAACAACAACTTTTCCAGTCCTCTTCACACATAAATCCGTTTAATGGGGTGTAAGCTCCCATACCCATCATTAGTAAGTCAGATAACTCTCTTGAAGACATGGGTATTTTTTTGAGTTTTTCAGCTTTCTTCCTTTCTTCATCTCTTTCTTCATTTTTGAGCAGGAGAGGTTTCAATGATGTTTGACCATGAGGATTTACTAGTTTAGACATTTAAAATTTTTCCTTATTATTTTATCTTTAATTAATACTATTAATTTCTCTCTTAAGATCAATTTCACTTTTTACTTCAGTAAAATTATCAAGGTTCATGCTACTCATGAAATGGTTGCTGACAATATCTTTAAAAAGTTTGAATAGATTGTCCCAGTAACCGTCAATATTTACTATTAAAACTTTCTCTTCAATCAGTCCAAGTTGCTTCCATGTAAGAACTTCCATTAACTCTTCAAGTGTTCCTATTCCTCCAGGCAAAGCAATAAACATGGAAGCATTATTATACATGAGTGTTTTTCTTTCATGCATAGTCTCCGTAATAATCATTTCAGTTAAGTTCTCATGGTTTACTTCAATTGCACAAAGAAACTTGGGAATTACACCTATGACTTCACCTCCTTCTTCAAGGCAGCCATCTGCTACTTCCCCCATCAGACCAACTTTTGCTCCACCATAAAAAAGTTTAGATCTACTTTGAGCAATTAGATGGCCAAGTTTTCTAGAAATTTTTTTATAGTTTTCATTTTTTCCTGTTGATGATCCTGCAAAAACACAAATTTTTTTCATTTTTTACCTTATAAATTAATTTAACAGCATCTTTATGATGGCATGCCGTCA
>CAZCWO010000125.1:0-1804 GCA_964502335.1 uncultured Rhodobacterales bacterium
GTTGTCTTGCCGGGATTATTTCCTGTGCTGCTGGACTAGACCTTTGGTGGCCTCCACTTGCTTTTGCTGTTGCTTTTGTTGGTGGTGCTGCTTTAAAACCTTTGGCAAGCATGCTCGAAAATATGGGCATTGATGATGCAGTAGGCGCGGTTACAGTTCACGGTACAATAGGTGCTTGGGGTGTAATAGCTGTTGGCATTTTTGCATCAGGCTATCCTGCCTTAAGCGGTGATCCTGGTGTGGCAACAATATCTTTTGTTGGCCAATTAATTGGTATGATTGTCATGTTCCTAGTTGGTTTTGTTCCTGGTTACGTAGTTTCTTGGATTTTGAACCAATTAAACTTTTTGAGAGTAGATGAG
This sequence comes from uncultured Rhodobacterales bacterium, assembly GCA_964502335.1. Classification (GTDB taxonomy): domain Bacteria; phylum Pseudomonadota; class Alphaproteobacteria; order Puniceispirillales. The sequence goes on from CAZCWO010000125.1 coordinate 363, forward strand.
GAAGACGAAAAAGCAGGCTTGGATCCATCAAAAGTTCCAGCGCAAGCATACCCTGAAGGTATACCTTCTTCACCATCAAATAATTAACGCTTTTAATTAGACAAAGGAGATAAACATGGGAGCACCTTTTGATACTGGAACATGGAATGGAGTTGATGCTTCATACTATACAGGAGGATGGGAAGGAATTTGGTTAACTGTTGCCATTATAATGTGCCTAGTTGCATTATATTATGGTGCTGTTAACGAAAAGAATGATTAAACATCCAAAAAATTAAATTTATTAAAAAGGGCTGTTAATTAATGGCCCTTTTTTTATTCTCAATAAAATCTTTAATTCTATAACAATAGTATGTAAGTTTCAGAACCATGGCTTACCATAATAATAAAACCTTCTTTCAAATTTTGTTTTGGAAAATGCGGTTTGACCTTCTACTTGGTCAAGAGATTGAAAGAGCAGCTTTGTGCCTTAAATAAGGTGACAAAGCAACACCATTACCAGAAAAAACTAAAGCAAAATTTAAACTATCTGTTTCCCACCAATACAGTGTTTCAATATTAGGAATGGTTTATGTCCCATAATTGCCTTTCACCCTCTGCTTTCCAGAATCAAAATGAGATAATGCTACAACCTTAGCTTTTAAACGTTTTTGAAAACCATCTAACTGACCAACTTCTACTTCTGTTCCAATCTCAGTATACATAACATCAAGCCTGCATAAAGCTATCACCTTGCCTAAAATTGGAGATTTTACAGCTGAAGTAATTTCCCCAATTTGTGCTTTACCAACCCTGATACAATCACCATTGCCTGGAACTACACCGCCTTTCACATCCAGCCCAACTAGTTTTTTTTGTGGTGTCTCTTTTCTTCTCTCAATTGCATTTCGACCTATAAAATTATCTTCTTGTGTTTTAAGGGGGACAGTAAAACCTATTCCAGCTTCAAATGGATCGGTCTGATCTGAAAATTCATAACCAGCAAATATCAGCCCTGCCTCTATTCTCAGCATATCCAATGCAGCCAAACCCATAGGCTTCATCCCAATTGGCTCTCCAACTTTGTATATCTCGTCAAAAACTTCTTCTGCATTTTTAGGGTGGCAAAAAATTTCGTAACCTAATTCACCTGTATACCCAGTCCTGCTAATGACTAGCGGGATGCCATTATAGTCACCAATTCTACCTACCGAAAACTTAAACCATTCCAATTCATCTAAATTAGGTTGAGTGGGAGCGGTCCATATAATCTGCTTTAGAATTTCTCTTGAAAGTCTTCCTTGGATTGCAACATTACAAAGTTGATCTGTAGAATTTCTTACCCAAACATTAAACTTATTTTTCTTGCCTTTTTCAGATAACCACAAACCACTAGTATCATTGCCACCAACCCACCTAAAGTTATTATCACCTAATTTAAAAACAGTACCGTCATCAATCAT
>CAZCWO010000125.1:1904-5971 GCA_964502335.1 uncultured Rhodobacterales bacterium
AGCAAAGTTATTATGAAAACCTGTATTCTTCGTCTCTTCCATCATAGCCTCCGTAGACTTTCTAAAACCAATAGACTTTTTAAATATTTCTTTTTCTTGGTAAACTCTAACTTGAATATCTGTAGGATCCCATCCATTTGCTGGGTCAACATCACATGGGCAAGCTGTGGAAATACAAACTAAATCTGATAGGGCTTTTAATAGAACGTAGTCACCAGGCCTTGACCATGGGTCATCCATGCCAATTGCGTTTGCGTCATCTAAAATAGTATTAAAAAAGAAATTAATAGCTGGCCACCCACCTCTAGGTTTGATATCAAATTTAGCCAAGTCAATATTCATATTGTCTGAACAATTGACATGCCCTGGATATCCCATGTCCTCGTAGTACCTTGCGGAACAAGCCAAACCAAAAGTGTCATGCCTCCCGCATGTATCTTGGATTATCTCTACAAGCGGTTCTTGATCAACTGTCCAATATTTTGAAAATATTCCAGGAGATGGATATAAACTGCCCATCAAACTTCTTGTTGTCGTAGGATCTATTTCCCTTTCAATTCCTTTGTCTAAGGCTCTTGAGCTAAAAGCTTGAAAATCTGAACATTCCCTTCCTTGTACGTCTAAAACTTGAATATATTGCCCTGCCTTTACTTCAAAACTTTTTGCTGTGCCAGGCAAGATATTTATATCTATCACTGGCTCTGCCAATGGATCAGGAGGCAGTATTCTTTCACTCGTGTCTATAGGTTTAGCTTTCCTAATGTAAGCTATTAAGTCAGTGGGAAAGTTTTGGTCATCAGGAGACATTTCTTTTCCAGGAGCAGCTATAATCAACAGGCCGTCAGAAGAAGAAGTAAATTCCTTGCTGTCTCCTGCCCTTGAGCCATCCTTAAAAAAACAAATGGAATCTGCATTTTTAATTTCAAAACCAGATTTGTCTAAAGCAATTAAAACCTTTTCTCCTGAAGGACCTCCCTTAGAAAGCGTGTTAATAATATTTTCTGCTCTTCCATACCCTTTAGCCCCTAACAGTCCGGCATCAGAAACGCCATCAGGAGTAAAAAAAGCCATCTCTGCAATTTGAAGACCTTCTTGGTCAACCACAGTAATTTGATCGCCTTTATCAATTTTTATCCCTCTGCTTCCACCACCTGGTATTACATGCCTTTCAAATCCATGCGGTAAAAATGGGACCCCAGGTACGATTGAATCGCCTATTATCGTTGGCCTTTCATAAACAGATTGAATAACCATTAATCCAATCCTTTTTGAGTAAAAACAAATTTACCACGGTGGGTTACTACAACTGTACATCCCAAAGTGGTAGTACTATAATGACATGAACCTGAACCTAATTGAACAAAGTCACCTTTCTTGTATTGATACCCATCGGAGTCTATTAAATCTCCCTCCAAAAGAAAGAATTCCTCTGGACCTGAGTGCAAATGGGCTTTGGATTTAGTGCCTGGGTCCATTTTGTAAAGATAGGAACCCTCTCCTGTTTCATCATCATAACTTAAATTATACCAACAAATATTGCCAGATTGCCCGATTGATTCTTCCTCTAACAATTCCCATTGTAAAGTTTCTATATTTGCCACCATTCTAAAATCCGATAATACATTCATAATCCTAAAGCCTTTTTTCTATCCTCAGCCCATTTAAGTATGGCTAAGTCAAATGTCAACGCCATTAATGATACACAAATTCCCAAAACAAAGTTTTTTCCTAAATCAGTTCCAGCTAAAGTGCGTTGTAGCTCTTGACCTAAGTCTTGGGTTCCAATAAATGCTGCAATTATAACCATAAAAAATGCAAACATAATTGCCTGATTGAACCCTACCGCCATGGTAGGCAAAGCTAACGGTAATTGAACATTAATTAACTTCTGATGTCTATTTGCCCCAGACATGTCTGCTGCTTCAGTCATCTCAACTGGAACTGTTCTCAGGCCTTCAATAGTGTATCGCGTCAATGGTACAGTTGAAAAAATGAAGATTGAGAACACAACAGCCACATCATTCACACCAAAGAGCATTATTGCAGGAATAAGATAAATAAAACTTGGAAAAGTTTGAGCAGTATCACAGACAAGTAAAATTCTTTTAGACCACTTTTCGCTTCTTGAAGCAGATATTCCCATGGGTATGCCTATTAAAGTGGCTAAAAAAACAGCTGAAAGTACTGTGTAAAGAGTTATAACGGCCCTATCCCACCAGCCGGTTAAAGCTACTATCAAGAAAAAAATCAGTGCATAAGTTGCTGGTCTTTTACCCCCCAACCATAGTGCAAAAGCGGTTATAAACATAATAAATGCGGGGGTTGGTATCCATAAAAGAAAGTTTCTAAAAGGGATTAATACCCAAACATTCAAAAACCATCTAAGCCAATTGGTCGTAGCCTGAATAGGATCAAGATCTAAAAATTGTTTAATGAGAACGTCTATCTCCTTTCCCATTGAAAAGTCTTGCTTTCTGGTAATATGATCAGCTACTTGAATAAATTGTGCAATAACCAAAAATAATACAAATGCTCCAATTCCAGTTAATAGAAAAGCATTTCTTTTCCACCAAGGGGTTCCTTTTTCAAAATGAACTGGTTGCTTAATTACCCACACTTTAGTGCATCTATCTAGCATTATTGCCAGTAGGACTATTGTTATTCCTATCTCAAAACTACGCCCAAGTTTAAAAGAATTCATCATTAATAAAAGCTTAGCTCCCAACCCAGGCATACCAATAAAAGCAGTTAGCACTACCATGGCCAAGCAAAGCATTATAACCTGGTTTACTCCAACTAAAATTTCAGTCCTCGCAGAAGGAATATAAACATGACGTAACATTTGCCATCTAGATGAACCGCTCATTTTACCCGCTTCCACAACTTCAGGGGGAACCTTCTTTAATCCAACTGTTGTCATTAAAATCATAGGAGGAATTGCGTATACTATAGTTGCAACAGCCCCAGCGGTAGGCCCAACTTTGAAGAATATAACTGCCGGCAAAAGGTAAGTAAAAAATGGCAAGGTCTGTAAAACACTCAAAATAGGCCTTATGGCTCTATCAAACCACTCATACTTCCAGGCTAAAATTCCAAGAAATAATCCAATGAAAACAGCCACTGGAGCAGCTACAGTGAGCACAGACATGGTTTGCATAGCTATCTTCCATTGACCAATAAGAGCTGTCCAAATGAAAGTTCCTCCAGCTAGCAATGCCATCCGCCATCCGCCAAGCCAATAACCTATAACAGCTGCAACTGCTGTTATAGCAGTCCAAGGTATTGGGCCTAAATGTGGCCAACGTCGCTTGCCAACTAACAAATTAGCTGTAACATCTAAAAGATTCTCTAATCCAGCGGTAATTGTTCTTGTAAGATAAATTAAACCTAGATCATCTTTCACAAAATTAAAAAAATTACTTAACCAAACATCCCAGGAAAGTATTGCCCAATCAGGCACACGGATTAAAGCTTCTGGTAAAACTGGCCTGATGACCATCAAAACTATAGCAAGACCAATTAATATTTGTACATTCTTTGAACGGCTTAGACCAAAAATTACATCCGTATTTTCTGACTTAATAATTCTCATCAATCCGAACCGAATAAGATTTCCAGAGCCTCCTTGCGATCCATTCCACCTATTAGCTTTTGATTTTTTCCACTAGTTTCAACTACAGGTATAGTTTCTCGCCCATCGTTCATTAAAAGATGAGCAAGCTCCTTTATTGTAGCACTAGCCAACACCGGGTCTCCACTAGAGACAATTTTTTTAGAGGTTTTTACTAAGGCTCTTGCTTTTACAACCTTAGATTTTTCAACTTCTCGAGTAAATTTTGCAACATATTCTGTTGCAGGATTTAAGACTATTCGATCAGGTGTATCACACTGTTCTATTGACCCATTTTTCATTATAGCTATTCTATCTGCCAAACGAAGAGCTTCATCAAAATCATGAGTAATAAATGCAATAGTTTTACCTAATATATCCTGGAGCCTTAAGAACTCATCTTGCATTTCCCTTCTAATCAAAGGATCTAAAGCACTAAATGGTTCTTCTAAAAACC
>CAZCWO010000126.1:0-2965 GCA_964502335.1 uncultured Rhodobacterales bacterium
CATTTCAGCTGAAAATGCAGCGTTGGAACCTATCATAAGAGCCGAAGCAGGAAAAACAAATTGGGCTAAATTAGATGATACGGTTTGGGGGGCAATTTCGAGACGAATATCTTCTAAATCATTACTCTCGATTAACGAAGTATCTATAACTAATCTATCAAAAAGGTCTGGAGAAGAATTGCCATAATCAATTTCAATCTTTATTTCATCAACCGATCTACCTTCAAGGGCATTCAATATGGATTGTGGCCCAAAGGCTAATTCTGTCGGATTTTCTCCATCAAATCTAGCGCCTACAATAAATTCATCTGTTACCCTTTCAACAGTTGGTGTTACATCATTCGCATTTTCAAAGAGTTTTACTTCTAAAGTTCGGTTACCAGCAGAAAGACCAACTGTTATATCGGCCCTGTTTTCATAGGCCAAATTATTAATGATTGAACTGATTAAATCTGTATTATTTTGAGACACCCCTTCAGTGAGTGATGAAAAATCAAAAACTAATTTACTTGCGTTGGATAAATTTGTATCAAGATGTCCATTAAATATTTCAACAATATCATCAGCTGCGGTGGTATGAAGTAGCAGATTATCCTCACCTTCCATTCCACCAATCATTTCTATGCTGAATTTATCATAACGAGTGTCAACTTCATTCAATACAATTGGAGTAACAAAAAGTGGAATGTCTTCAATAGCAACAGAAATATCCGTTACACTTCCAGCTGAACCGAGAGTGAGTTCAGGTAAGTCATCAGTAGCATTAATATCGATATTAAATTCTAAATTTGTTTTGTCACCGGATTTGTCCGTTGCCTCAACAATTATTTTTCTATTTGGAAAAAGCCCCAAACCAGTTGGGTTATCGCCCTGAATATTCAATTCTAAAGAATTTAAAACATTATTAAATTCAATAAGGGTTTTAGGTGTCTCAGAAGAGATAGATACCACCCTATTAGAACTCGACCCAGTAAATATAAAACCATCCAAAGTTTCAGGAAAGATAAAAGTATCAATTGCATTTGCATTTGGAGGCAGATAGGTTTCTTCACTTATGGAAACTTTAACCTCTTGAAGAAAAAGATCATCTTGATCAGAAATATCTATATGATTTCCGATATTTAAAGATATCAAAGAAGATAAATCATTCGGTTCTGTTAATGAAATATCACTTCCCGTGACAATGGGAGGATCATTAGTCTCAATAACATCTATTGTCACTTGTTGCTTCGATGTTAAACTCTCAGAAGGGTTTACTGGTGCGCCACCTAAATCCGTCATTATAAGTTCAATAACTCTTGAAGCGTGATCCTTCACAGGGTCTTTGCTATCGGAGTGAAAGGTTATTTGCCTGAGATATTCTTGAAGATCAGCATTGGTTGAACCCTGATTAGCGACAATACTTAAATTACCATTTACATTGTCATAGTTAGATGTGAATTTATCACTCTCAGGAGTTGATAAAACATCACCATCTGTAAACGTATCATTTTTGAAGATAATTTGAGTGGCACCCGGAAAATTATTATCAGGGTCAGCAATCGTTATTTCCCTAAAAATAAGAACCGGCTCTTGACCTTCTAGGTAGGTATCAATTGGAACGATACCAGCAATTTCTATAGGATCGTTGATGCCTGTTACAATAACTTCGGTTTCGGCTTGCCATTGCTTGTCTTCAAATTCATTCACAAGGGATGCTCTAACGATTCTTGAACCACCACTAGCTTCACCCTGATTCTCATATGTTAGCCCCTTAAGAAGGTTAACAACGTTATCAAAAGAAATATTCTCAATAAAATCAACTCGTGCGCCAGAAACATTTTCAGGATATGAAATATCAGCTATTTTTTCACCATTTTGAGAAATAACTCCATCCTCTAGATTAAAATCTGAGTTAACACTGATAATTTCTGTAGGGCCGTCCTGTGCCCCTATAATTTCAAAATTAACACTGGCTTTACTTGGTAGAGGAGGATCTCCCTGCAAGTCTTCTAAGCCCGGATACATTGAAAGGAGAATCGGCGCATCATCTTCAGTGATGTGTTCAGGTCTAGGATCAATTTCGAGAATTAAATCTTGATTTGAAATATTTGTAATGGATGGGTCTATTGCAGTGGCAGTCGTGTATGAAACGTTGACTGATAATTTTCCGCTAACATTTAATCCCGTTTGAACGCCTAAATTTCCAGCAAGCAATTCCTGAGCAGATTTTGCATCCGTCAAATTTGAATGAACTGATAAAGCGTTTGCAGCCCATCCAGCTGTATCAATTGTAAAAACATCGTCAACTTGATTTAAATATCCATCCAGTGATAATCCTTCATACCCCTTAGGGGCCATAAATACTACCTGAGATATTTCACCCTTACTTCCCGTAATAACAATTTCAGAAATATCCTCATTGCGATCGATAAGCTGTGCATTAATTGGCAAGCTCACAAATCCTTCATCTTCTACGCCAATTCCATCACCTAAAGCTGTAATCTTTACACCATCGGCTTCAGGTAAAATACTAACGGTTAGTTCGACAGCATCACTTCGAGCCACATCACCTGCTGAACCCTGGGATAGGGTGCTTATCTCAACTTTAAGCTCACCATTTAAAAACTGCGGTGTTAAGAGTTGAACACTTGCACCATCAGGAATTTTTGGAAGGCTGAAAGTCAGTTTACCAGAAGAAGACATGTCCTTATACTCAATACCATCAACCATCAATCGAAGACTCGATCCTGTATCTAATCTCATATCCGATAGAGATACGTTATTAGCAGATGATGGAGAAACTTGAATTAGATATCCTGATATATTATCAGCGCCCAAAGAACCTTCTAAGCCATCGCCCACTGTAAAGTAGACTGTTGGGTCTATTCCTTCTTCAGTTTCGTGACTCACTAAATTATTTGCGTCTCTTGTAAAAAGTGTAATCCCGGCAACCGATGCAGCACTCTCACCACCACTTGCCACA
>CAZCWO010000126.1:3065-5934 GCA_964502335.1 uncultured Rhodobacterales bacterium
GTGATGGATACACCATCCGCCTCAGCCGCAATGTTGACGGTCATCGTGACCGGATCACTCATCGCCACATCACCTGCTGAACCCTGGGATAGGGTGCTTATCTCAACTTTTACAGAATCTACCGTTCCAGTATTAAAAAACTCCGGCGTCTTTAAACTAATACTTTCACCTTCACCTAACTTAGGCAAACTAAAGGCAAACTTTGTTGGCGCATCTTTACTGTCAGGACGACCAATATATTCTGTCTCTCCAATTTTAAGGGCAAGACCCTTCTTCATTCCCGACAGAACCTCACCTGAAGTCAATGACACCTGAACCATGTAACCGGAGACATCACTCGCACCCAAAGAACCTTCTAGGCCATCACCCACGTTAAAGGCCCCAAGACTATCACCATTGCGTGTAAAAAGTGTAATCCCGGCAACCGATGCAGCACTCTCACCACCACTTGCCACATCATCCGATGGATCCGGATTGGTAAACGGTATCGGATCCGCACGATCCATAATCTTCAGACTTAAGGCCTCTGTACTTGTCTTCGTATCCGATCCATCCGATGTCTTCGTTGTATAAGAGACATTGACACTCACCGTACCACTCACGTTCGGTGCTGTCTCAATACCCACATTATTGGCAAGCCAGTCTGCCGCCTTGACATTCGTCGTACCATTCGCCGCCATCCAGCTTTCAACATTGATGGTAAAGGTATCCCCTGTTTTGGTCACATGCGCATCAAGATCATGCGAGAGTGTCTTCTCTTTCATAAACTGCGCTGCAAGATCGCGGTTGACTTGTGTATCGGTATACGCGCTCAGCGATGACCCGTCCCAGTCCACTGCACTCGTGATACTACGACCACCCGATGAGCCTTCAAGAACATAAATATAATCATTGCCCTCAACAAAACCGGCGCCTGTCAAAGCACTATCAATCGCATCTACCGACCGAAGAGCACTGATATTCGGTATTGTCTTGCCAATATCTCCCGCAATAAAAACCTTCAGACCAGCACCCAGTAAACTACTCGCATCAAAGGTTGATGCCCCGCTGGCAATCACATAACTGCCGTCACCTTTCACTTCATAATCAGCAATGTCAAATACATCTTCAATACCCGATAATTCACTATTGATAGACGAATGGGTCTTTAACATTTCAAAACGGGTTAGGTAGACAACCTTGTCAATCTGTCCGTTGCCTTCAATGGTAATCTCGCTGATACTCTCCGATGCATCCTTACGTGCAACACGTGCCGGAAGTTTCACACCTGTTTGCGAGTCCTCCACACCCATACCACCATCCAACGTGGTGATGGATACACCATCCGCCTCAGCCGCAATGTTGACGGTCATCGTGACCGGATTTTGGCTCATTGCCACATCACCGCCTTCTCCTTGAGATAAAGCTTTGACATCAACACTGATTGAACCTGAGAAAAATTGTGGTGTCTTCAGGCTTACAACCTCTCCATCTAAAATCTTCGGAAGATTAAACAAAAACTTTGTTGGCGCTACTTTACTATCAGGACGACCGATATACTCAGTAGATCCAAGTTTTAATGTGACAAATCGTAAATCTTGTAAATTGTATGCTGAACCGGCTGTTGGTTTTATTTCAATACCGTAACCAGTAGCAGACACCATTAGCCCGTTATCAATACTAAAAGCCCCAAGACTATCACCACTTCGTGTAAGGAGAGAAACCCCTTCAACTGAAGCAGCACTCTCACCACCACTTGCCACATCATCCGATGGATCCGGATTGGAAAATTCTATTGGATCCGCTCTATCAATAACAGTAACCGAAATAGTTTGTTCAGAAAATGCAGTTGAAACACTGCCATCGGTAATTGTTGGGGTTATTTTGGCAAGTAGCTGTCCAGAAAAATCTTTAGGAGGAACCAAATGAAGAGACATCAAATTACTTGAAGCGTTAACACCATCTGCAGTTATGGAACCCAGTGATGTAATTGTTGAACCTGAAATGGTTACAAGCTCTGCACCAGTTACTGGACTTCCATTTGTATCGATTAGTTTAACATTGATTGAAATGGTTTCACTTTTGTCAGCTATTTCATATCTTAATGGCAATGGTATCGGCTTTCCTTCACTAATTGAAGAAACAACATTACCAGCACTATCACGACCTGAATCTTCATCACCAATAATAGCCGCCCTAACTTTTAAATTTGGATCATCAGCGACGGGATTAACATTGACTATCATTTTTGATGAAGTTGATACAGCACTCTCAGCTCCAACTGTTGTCGTTGTCCAAAGGGTAAGCGTAAAATCACCAGAGAAGTTTTCTTCAGTATCAAGTATCTTAACCCCTTCAAGATCACTTGTTGTCAAAAGCCAGTCGCCTGTTGATGTTTTTGCTCCTTTATTGAGAGATAGTACATCTGGCAGACCACGCATACTTATCAAGGAAGTTCCAGCAGATGGGGAATTATTGAGAGAAAATCCAATATCTGCTAGATCAGTATTCCCAGCCTCGCTGCTTAAACCACCTTCACTAAGACCTTCATATTTTGATACTTTGATCTCAGCTGCATCCGCAACAGTATCCGCATTCGAGTCAACCCAAAAGACATACTCTGCAGGTGTAATGTTAGATACGTTTGAAGAACTGGCAACTGCCTCGTAACCAAGGCCTACCTCATACATATCAAAAGCACCGGTTTCTGTGGTAATTGATGCCTTACGAAGACTTGTCGCTAGGGTTGTGTCTCCGCTGGTGATTTGTTCTCCAGTCACTTCAACATTTGTAAGATTAGCACTTGAAACGGAGCTTAATTCACCGGCATCAACTGTTCCGTCTGAATCTAAATCACGCCAAACATTAACATTTGATAATTCTGAACCAG
>CAZCWO010000127.1:0-5898 GCA_964502335.1 uncultured Rhodobacterales bacterium
GAATTGTATGTAGGGGTTTAGAGGTCAATGAAATCAGTATTGAGAATAGAAGTACGAGTAGTTTTTTCATAATTTAGATCAGACTCCATACATATCCTTCTTGTCATATAAATCTATATCTGAAATAGTCATCTTTTCAGCGACATCTTCCCATAAAGAATCAGGCTTCCAATCAAATGCTTTATTAATTGCAGAATAATCACCCTGCAAGTAAACAACATCTGTTGGCCTAAAGAAAGATTTATTAACTTCACATAGAACTTTAGATGATTTTCTGTCTATGCATTTTTCATTAATCCCTTCACCCTCAAAAATAGGATCATATCCTGCTACAACTGCACTTTTGCTGAAAAAATCTCTAACCGTTGCTACTTCATTTGTGGCAACAATATAATCATCCATATTCTTTGCATTTATAATTTTTTCCATGGCAAGAATGAACTCAGGAGCATATCCCCAATCTCTTACAGAGCTAAGATTGCCTAATTGAATTGGAGTCTTCCTTCCTTTTGTGTGTTGAGCCATTTGACGAGAAATTTTTCTTGTTACAAACTCTCTACCTCTTATGGGCGACTCATGATTAAAGAGAATCCCTGATGAGCACCTCATATCATATGCAATTCTATAATTTTTAACTAACTGATGGGCTGCACATTTAGATACTCCATATGGGCTCATCGGATTAAAAGGAGTGATTTCAGACTGAGGCTTCTCCAAAACCTCACCGAACATCTCAGAGGTTGATGCTTGATAAAAAGAGCAATCTAAGTTTAAAATTTTTATTGCTTCAAGAAAATTTAATACTCCCATATAATTTACATTAGTTGTTAATGCAGGATGCCTAAAACTATCCTCTACAAAGCTCTGGGCAGCAAGATTATAAATATAATTAGGTTTTAGTTCTCTTAAAATACTTAATACATTGCTAAATTCAGTGATTTCTAGGGAAATATAGTTTATATCATCAACAATCCCAAGAAAATCAAGCCTACCTAACTTATAAGTACTGGCTCTTCTGTGAGTACCATAAACTTTATAGCCATTTTTTAAATAGTGCTGAGCCAAGTAAGCTCCATCTTGCCCAGTTATCCCTATAATTAAAACTTTATTTTTCATTATATAAGTACCTCAATGCTTTTATAAAACCAGATCCATAATCATGATGTCCTTGCCAAATTTCAAGAACCTTCATTGAATCATTATCCAGAAACCTTTTATAACTCTTTAACTGCCCATCTCCCAATTGAAGGCCTTCACCATCAACACCTACTCCATCCGCAATATGAATATGTTTAGAGTATTTCTCAAGTCTATCAAACCATACAAAAGGATCTTCTTTATAAAAATTTGCAGATAAGATTATATGACAGAGATCTAAGCAAATTCCTCTTTTATATTCTTCAATATATAAAATATCCTCTGGAGAGTTGAAAATATCTAACCTTGCTGACCCTCCAAAATACCAAGCATAGACTGGAAGCCATTGAGGTAGAATTTTACCTAAACCTCCAGCATTAGAATCTAGGTAGTTAAAAATTCTATCTAAATTATCTCTTCGATTGCTTGATATTGATTTAGAAAAACTACCAACTATAGTAACTGGATTTCCTGATGCATCCTCTAAGCGCTTTGAAAAATTTAATACCCTGGAAATTATATCTCTACTTTCTTTCTTTACTTCTCCATCGTCAGAAGTTGGGTCAATTATTCTATTTGAATGAATATAGTCGGGAAGATGAATAGAGAAACCCTTACCAATAAGGACTGAATCAACTTTAAATAATTCAAATAACTCATTGGATAAAACCTCACCATATGATAAATGGAATTCAAAATAATTAGTGTTTAAGTTGTCAAAATAATATTTATAGTCATACAATCTTATAGGTAAAGCAATTTTATTTCTACTGGCAAAGTCAAGGATTTCAGTAGAGGCCAATTCCTTGTGGTTTTCATAATCAGACGCTTGGATTGACCTTCCTTGTAATATATCTCTATTAATTTTTTTATCTTTATAGTTATTCAAAAAATCTCCAACTGAAATCCCTTTTCTTGGGGCTTGTATGACTAAATCATTTAATTCTATACAAGAGCCTGAAACCAAATCTCTCTTTGCATACAAAGAAGTTCCGAGATTCTGCATATTAAGCTTTTCACCTTGGTTAGGAATCCTAGTCTTGACTCCCATTATTAGTTCGAAATTATTTAAGATCTTACTCAATCTAAAAAAATCTTCTATTTCTGAACTTGAAGAATCATCGAGTCCATCTCCATTAATATCTTTAGTCAAATGCCGCTCAATCCAAGTCACACCAAGCGAAGCCGCAAGGAAACACACCTCATAATCTTCATCATGACTAGAATATCCAATATTTTTAAAACCAATATCTCTTAATTCATTAATAAATAATAAGTTTTGTGAGCCAAGTTTTGCAGGGTAATTAGCAACACAATGAAAAATAGTAATTTTATCCTTGTTTATTTTTTTGTATGCTTTTTTAATTTGCTCTGAATCATGCCCACCAGAACTAACCATCACGGATTTTCCTGTTGAAACTAAAACTTCAACTAATGGTATGTTAGTTGCTTCAGCTGAGGGAACTTTAAAAAAATCAAAATAATTAATATGTTCAGAAAAATCTTTAAAATCTTCGATTCTGTTGAAACTTATCCCTACCTTTAGCCCTAATCCCCTTGCAAAATCTGACAAAGATAATAACTCTTCAATAGGAAGTTTTGTATTATTGATTTCCTGGAAAAGAATTTCATCTCCTATTTCTTGAACATTTTTATATAAGGTTTCTATATTTCTGTATTGGAATTTAATTCCCCAGCATTGAGATTTATTAGCATCAACTATAAGGTCTTTAGCAATAGAGTAATCACCTTTATGATTAATTCCGAGTTCCGCAATAATTTTTACCAAGAAGACCACCCACCATCAACATTAAATAGTGAACCAGTAGTATAGGAAGAATCATCAGAAGCAAGATATTTACTTATACCAATAATCTCTTCCTTTTTCATCATTCTTTTCATAGGAGTATTGTCTGAATAATTCTTAACGAACTGCTCACTTTGGCCATTTTCTACCCCACCTGGAACAATAGCATTAACTCGAATTTTTGGGGCTAAATAAGTAGCAAGATATTTCGTTAATCCAATTACTCCAGATTTAGTGATTGAATAACCTATATGTTTTGTATAGTCGTCCGAATATATAAAATGTTTAGGAGATCTTATCCCATAAGTTGAACTAAAGTTAATAATTGAAGAATTATTTTCAGAAATTTTTGCAAACTCCCTACAAACAGAAAAAAGAGATAACAAATTAACTTTTAGATATTGCTCGAGAGATGATAAAGGTAAATTGAAAAGGTCAAAAGAAGACTCATCAGGTTGAGGATTTATTGCAAATGGTGTTATTAAAACATCTGCCGCTTTATTACTCATCATTATATCTTGAACAGTCTGTTCATCAGTAAGGTCATGTCCTAATTTAAGGTCGATTCTAACTACTTTAGAACCAATTGATTCAAAATATTTTGATATTTCATTTCCTAAAAGCCCTTCTGAACCAGCAATAATTATTTTTTTTTCACTGAGTTTTTTATGAAGCATTATTCCTTATCAATTTTCTAATAACTTTTCTAAGAATTTCCGCCTTTTCCTTGGCTAACTTCAAATCACGATAATTTGTCTTAAATTGCATTAATTGCTTCTGAACTTCTTCAGCTACAGGGCAATCACCTTCATTATAATAAATACTAGAATAAATTTCAGGGTAGCGGTCAATATAGCGACGCTCTTTCATCATTGGCTCTAAATATGGAACACTCCAAGCACCATAAATACCATCTCCGCCTGCCTCTATATAAGCTTTTCTAAATTCTTTCCAACTGACACCTATGCTCTCTTCTCCTTTATATCGAACACCGAGTGTATAAAATGAATTAGTACATTCGTCAGGAGTTTTTTGAGGTATGAGAAAATCTGCTTCTTCTATAACTTCAAGAAAAATAGATGCGGAATCAATTCTAAGTTGATGCAATCTATCTGCATATTCTAATTGAGCTAAAGCAATTGCTGCATTAAATTCAGACATTCTATAATTCCAACCAAGATCACTATGGCGCTTATATTCAGGATTTTGAAAAACCTCGGAATTTAATTTGATTCTCCCTTCTTCTGCTCTCAGGTTTGCAAAGCCATGACCACCAACTTTACGACACATTTCTGCTAGATATTTATTATCTGTTACAATCATGCCGCCTTCTCCACATGAAAGGTGTTTAGTATTTTCAAAGCTATAACTAGCTATATGACCAATTGTTCCCGCTTGTTTTCCACAATAAGTATTTAACAAACATTGTGCATTATCTTCTATTACATAAATATTGTTTTCTTCAGCAAGTTTCATGATTGGCGCCATATCTGGTGAAAGTCCATAAATACCTACAGTAATAATTGCTTTAGTTTTGGGAGTTATTTTTTTTCTAATTTCTTCTACAGAAATATTAAAGGTACTTGGATCAATATCTGCATATACTGGAATTGCGTTAGCATGAATTGTTGCAGAAGTATCCATAAATACAGTCAATGCAGGAGAAATTATCTCATCCCCTGGCCTAACGCCTATAGCCTCAAGAGCGGCATGCAGCGTTGCTGTTCCTGAATTCATTGCAACTGCATATTTAGTTCCTATCATATTAGCAAATTCTTTTTCAAATAATTTACACCAACTCCCACTAGTTGAAGACCATGAGTCTGAGTTCAAAACTTTTTGTAAGTACTGTAATTCATTCCCTAAATATTTAGATGGATTTATCATTTCTTTATTACATTGACATATTAATTAATATTTACTTTTAAACTAAGTTGCGTTTTCATTATCTGATTTCTTTTCCATTCTTCATGTAAGTAGCTATTTATTTTTATAATTTCAGGGTTTTCATTCAAATAAGAAATAATATCGTCTAGAGTATAGTCAATATTTTCATTTTCAAAAAAATGATCAATTATTTTCTGAAAAAAGGTTAAATCATCTTTATAGTCTAGTGTCATTCGAATATCACTTCTTATAAAACTTAATGGAACATTTCTTAATGTTTGAACTTCAAATAAACCAGTATCCTTGAAGTAAGTCCACATCATTTCTGTATCTTCAGAATTTTTTATATCACATACCTTATTTAAGGCTTCAACTTTAATACCATAAGTAAAAGCGCCACAAATTATATCAAGATGTTCAATAAAATCAGGTTTAGTTAAAATATATTGATTTATAGCTAATCGAATAAGCTCTGAAGAACAAAACAAATCATCTCCATCAGCAGTAACAAAAAACTCAATTCCAAATTTTGCAGCAGCACCTTTCCATCTATCAAGCTTATCTTTAGTGCTACCTCGAAAAAAAACTATTCCTTCTTTACTTGCAATATCGCAAAGAATATCATCTTCTTTTAATAAAGTTGTGCATAAAACAATGTGATCCACCTGAACTTTTTTCATTCTTCTTATCAAATGAACAATTGTAGGTATAGATTGAATTTCTATAAGCGCCTTATTAGGAAGTCTTTTTGAGTCAGTTCTAACACTAATAAAAATAGCAGTTTTCATTTCAACAAAATATTATTAATTACAGTAACCATTATTTTCATAGAGAATAACCTATAATTTCTGAAAAACTAAGCATTTTTTGCCATTCTCTTAAATTCCTCATTACTTTCTATTAATTCTTGATATGAACCACTATCTATAATTTTTCCATTAGTCATAAGGTGAATCATATCGCACTCTTTCGCATACGTTCTAGTATCGAGACAGGCATAACCTCTTCCCATTATTTAAATCTTGCTAATTTATATAAAAATTCCTTGTGTGTTTCAAACAAGATAA
>CAZCWO010000128.1:0-5854 GCA_964502335.1 uncultured Rhodobacterales bacterium
GCTGTTGGATCATCATTGACAATTTTAAGCGTACCAGCATTCACCACCGTAGAACCGGTATAGGTATTATTCCCGCTCAAAGTCAATGTCTGGCTTTGAGCCTTAACAAGGTTTGCCGCACTTGCCCCGTCCGTAATCGCTCCAGTAATTGTGCTAGCACCGTAGTTGTTGACTGTTAAAGCTCCATTAAGCTTGATTGCATCTGCGGTTAATGCGTTTGTTGTTATTGTCATGCTGCTCAGAGGGCTGCTTCCTCCAACAGCCCCACCAATATCAACTTCGCTACTTCCGCCGGAACTTGTGTTTAGAGTCAGTCCTCTTGGTGTTCCATCACTATTGATAGTACTTGTGAACTCTATTTGTTGGTTTGATGATGTGGTTAAAGTCCTATCTCCTCCTTTGACAATTACTGGTCCATTGTACCTCTGCGATGCTGCATTAGTTGTAACATTGGCAGCTATGTTTATGTCTTCAGAATTCCCATTACCCACTGGGAGACTTTTCCAAGAAGCGCTTCCACTTCCGCCGCCCATCCAGACATTGCCGCCATTAGTTGACAAGTTACTATTGAGGTTTATCCCTCCACTTCCATTGGCGTCACTGTCACTCCACAGAACTAAATCCAAATCGTTATTGCTTGAAGAGATGCTTGAATTAATGTTGACATCGTTATGAGCTTTAAGGGTAAGTGTTTCATCACTGCCCCCTGACTTCGAGATCGATGCATTGACAATGATATCTCCGTCACCATTTCCGTCTCCGGCGGATCCACCAGTTTGAATTGTCACATGACCATTTTCGAGTGCTGTACTGATATCGCTTGCCAAAACCTCACTTGTAGCTGCGGATGTATAGCTGTCATCACCAGGGTCACTGTCATTAAATGCTGTACCAGATGCTGAAGAGCCAAAGCTAATGTTGTATGGGTCAAGTAACCACTCTCCTGACTTACCATTCATTGATTTAACAGAAGTTTTTATGCCCTGCGTAACAAGGTAATGACCTGATGTTTCAATTTTTCCACCATCACCACTTAACGTACCACCTTTCGCTAAAAACCTTCCTTGAGCGATCGTTTTTGATTTAGGATTTTTAATATCGGACCAGACAACGACGGTTCCACCATCACCAACTTGATCTGCGCTAGCGTCAACTATAGCACCCTTTTCGACTGTCGTGAAAACTGCCTGTCTTGTTCCTTCTTTACCTTGCCAGTCTCCACCAATCAAAATTTGTCCACCGGATTGATCAGTTTTGGCAGAAAGTAATGAGTTGCCTTTAATTAAAACGTCCTTTCCTGTTATCGATATCAAAGCCATTTTGTCAGCTTTTGATTTAGTTTCTATTTTCCCAGCGACTTCAACTCCACCGTTATCACCTGCATCGATTGACACGATTTGAGATTTTATTGTTCCAGAATTACCGATCAGCTTAATAACACCATTTTCACTGACCATTTTTTTTGCACCTGGTGGTGAAGCAATTGTCTGCTCAACTAATGATTGGACGGCAGACGCTTTTAAAATCACAGATCCATTCTCAGCGTAAATTCCTCCTGTATTTTCAATTGTGTTTTTTAGTCTACTCGATCTTACCGTTACAGATAGAGTTCCTCCTTCCCCAAAAGTTAACTCAGCGTTGTCACCACTAACCAATGTTACAGATCCTAGGCGAGCCTTTATACTTCCATCGTTCTGTACATCTGTTGCCATCAAAGCAACATAGTCTCCTTGAATATCTCCTCCATTAACAATCGAACCTTTTTGCTCTGTTGAAAATTTTGCGAATCCTTTATTAAAATCATCATTTTTGATGTCCATTGTTGTCGCTACCAGGCCGCCTACATCGACCTGGGCACCCTTTCCAAAAATCACCCCCCCAGGATTTTGCAGAAAAACCTGACCATTTGAAGTTAACTGTCCATAGATTTTGGAAGGGTTTGTTGACTGAACTCTATTCAGAGCCACTGAAGACGCAGATGGCTGGTTAAAGTTAACTTGAGCGCTTGATCCAATATCAAATGTATCCCAACCCAAAATAACTTTGTCGGTTTGCTGGTTGATATCCATTCTACTGAGTAGGGTTTTGATTTCTGCAGAACCTTGAACTAGCTTTCCATTAGTTGGTAGAGATGAAATAGAAAGCTCTTCCGCGAATAAAAAACATCCAAATAAAGAAAAGAAAAAAATCAAAACGGATTGAAGCAAAATCTTCACAGCTTTTGGGCTATTTAGATAAAGTCCTTTCAAACCAATCATTTTTTTTTCTTTGTGAACCATTTAGTAAAATCTGTAAAAAAGTCTTCAAAATTAAATTTCAAAATTTTTAATGAGGTAAATTTTCCAACCTCAAAAAAATTTTTTACCCTACGGGTAAAAAAACTTTTAATTTTAGGTTGATTCTGTGTTTTTTAGTATATTGACTCTTAAATCGAAAACTGACTCATTCGATTCTCTAAAATTTACTCAGGAAAAATCGTTATTTTACTAAGACATAACTTCATGTAAGGTTGTTTTTATATTGAAATTATTTTGTTTTTTGTCGATTCGAAGTTTTAAACTTTTAAATCAAACAGCCAATGAATTAACAATCAATGCTAAATATTTCTATTTTTCTATAGTATGCCTTGAGTTCACAAGATGTGAATAGTGATTAAATTTTGATGGGTTCAATTGATTAAAAATTAAAACTTTCGACTAAATAAAAGCCAAAATCGTAGTTTTTTAAGTGTTCCGTCACCATCATTTCCAGTGTTGTCTCTTCCAGGGTTCTGATCTAATCTCCTACCTGAGTAGATTCCAAAATCATAGTCATCATTGTTGATTAGATTTAACCCAATGCCCGCACCTTTTAATTGATAACTATTAACTAAATCTACATTTGCTGAGTTCCAGTTGGGCCAAGTTCTATTATTTAAAGTTGTCGCTCCATGATCATAGAAAATAATGCCTTGCCATTTATTAGAAAAATTATGCCTAAATTCAGTTCTAAAAATTGCAGCTGTGTCTCCCATGCCCTCCCCAGTAGGATACGCTCTTACTCCCGATGGCCCTCCTAATGACATTTTTTCAGATGAATCTAAATTATCAAAGGCAACCTGACCAGTTATTGCTACATTTAAATAGTTTTTTTCACTTAGCCTTTGTAACCTCCCTAAACTATATTCAATTTTATCAAAGTTACCATGCCTATTTGCTGTTTGCTTATCCATTGCAAGGTCAGTATTGTTTCCAGATAAATCTAAATTACCCCTTGTCAATGTTATGTTTCCAAAATTCACATTCTGACCAGGATTTCCATCATCAAATTTCAATGCTAGTCTTACTACGTCAACGGTTTTATCTGCACTGACTCCTGCCGAAGTTTGATCAAGAAGCTTTTTGTGAGTTAAAGAGAAGCTGGTTGAGAGGCTAATATTCGCTATTTTAGGAAGAGTTTTTACAATTTGTAATGAATAATTGTTTGCTGATCCTTTGGCTTGAATATCTCTAAATTGCTCTCCAAGATTATAATCTAAAAATGAGTAGCTTAATTCTGCTCGAGCACCATCATAACTTACAGGGAAATTAAAACCTAACGAACTATAGTTGATGCCCTCCGATTGCAAACTCGCAATGGAAACCCTATCTCCATAATTAAGCATTCCATCAAAATTAACCGAGGCTGACAGCCTATATGCTCCTGCTGAATGTGATCCATGATTATCCATCCTAATAGACCCCGTAACTAATTCTGTGTTTGACATACTAATCGCAATGTCGGTTTCTCCCGGTCCCATTCCAGCTAAAAGTGACGCTGCAACTGTAATGCCTGGTACATTGTCAAGATTTTTAACAGACGTTTCCAGAGTACTCACATCAAGCATTTCTCCAATTTTTTGACCTCTCAAAATAAATTTACTTGCTTCTTCCTGTGGCAGATTTAAACTTTTTCCAGTATCGGCTTCTTCAATGAACTTTAATTTACCAATTTTCCCTTCTAAAATATTGATTGTAATCATGCCGTTCTTTAGTTCTTGTTCGGGCAAATACGCCATAGCCCAAAAACCTCTAGATCGGTACTCTTTGCTAATCAAGGATACTGCTGATTGAAGTTCAGAAAAATTTAAATCTTTATTTACATAATTTGACAAAACTGCGAGCAATTCCTTGGATTGAATTTTGCTATTCCCCCTAAATACAAATCTTTTGACAAAAACTGTTAAAGTTTCGTCAATTTCATTGGGTTTTGAGATTGGAGGTGAAGCTTGACCCCACTTATCAATTAAAACTTTATCAGTTGGCATTGTTACAATAAGATCACCAGCTTTTGGTTGTCCAGCATGAGAAGCCGAGTAAGGAACAAAAGCAGATAAAACAATAACACTAATACCACAAATTTTTGATCGACCTAAATCGTTTATAAAAACTGTTTCTAAAAATTTCTTTTTGGTTAAGCTCTTTTTTATACTCATTTTATTTCATGAAATAATTTATTTGATCCTTAGTTACTTATATTTTTAATACTAAATTTTAAGCACTCCCTAGCGAAATTATGTAATTAATACACTAAATATACACCTATTAAAATGAAAAAAGCAGAAAAATTATTTAGTTAGTAATGTTTCTTGTATCCGTAAATTCTATATCAAAATTTATTCACCATATTAAATTTAATAATGATTGAAAATAATCAAAATATTATATTTTAACAGTTTTTTGTTAATCTTAGATTTTTTTAATAGAATCAAATAGTTAATAATATATCATTTTTTCGTTTAAACACTCTCAAAACTGTCAATGGACAAACCTTTGCTCATGAACTCGACCATAAGACCTTCCTCAATTTCTATTCCAAGTGCTTGATTTACTTTATTAAAAAGACCCGTTAATGCAATGCGCATTGTCAGTTCAACGATTTCACTATCATTAAAAAATTTTTTTAACCTTTCAAACATCTCATCTTTTATTCCCCATGCTTTTTCAGAAACTGCTATTGCATAATCTCGGACTACAATTTCAACCTCATTTAAGCCTTTGGTTTCTAAATTATTAATATTTGATATCAAATCACTATCCAAGCCCAAATCAGCTAATATAGATGAATGGTGCACTACACAATATTTACACCTGTTTTGAAAGCTCGATGCAATTACTGCAATTTCAATTAACCGCTTTGGAATTGTGCTACCTTGACTAATCTCATATGACATTCCATATAGATGTTTCATGCCTACTGGCGAATGAGAGTATACTGAGAGTTGATTTCCGAATGAAGAAAACAGGTTTTTGAATTTTAGGTATTCATCCTTGTTTTCTTCAGATATGTCTTGTAAAGATAGTGTTTTCACCCTGGTCATTTTCACTCCTACAATTAGTTACTATGTTTCATTTAAACCAAAAAATTGATCGCATTTAATTATTATACCATCCTCTGTTTTGGGAATGGGGGAACATTTGACTCAGGATAACTTTCTGCAATTTTTAATCTGGAAGTATTCTTTTCCAAGGAGCTATCCGCCGTTACTCTAAACTATGCACCTAAACCCATCCACCAATATAAACTCCACTATAAAATGTTTTTCTGTGTATGTAATATTAACGTATAAATGTTATATAAATAATATTCTTATTTGATAGTTAAATTAACTTTAGCAATGTGGAAGGCAAATTATCATATTGATTTTAATTTAGTTAAAACATTGGCAGGGTTTCTCTAAAGCTAGTTCAATGTCAATTAATAATCCAAAGGTCATGTCTAAAGAAGATGCTATTTCGTACCTTTTAAAATAATATAAAAATGGTTCTCCACTATTAGTTCAATATGGATGATATTTTTATTACTATAAAGAATGAAGTATTTATAATAGATTACA
>CAZCWO010000129.1:0-5809 GCA_964502335.1 uncultured Rhodobacterales bacterium
TTTAGCAACAACGATAGAAAATTTATTTAATCAAACTCTTAGGTTAATGAAAAACCCGCCAATTAAATGTCCTAAATTTAATGACATTGCTATTCAAAGATATAAACCTGGTTCTTTAGGAATTTCTCCACATAAAGATCATAAAAAATATATTTCAGTTATAATAATAATAACACTATCTGGCAAATCAGACTTGTGTATTTGTGATGATAGAAAAGGTTTAAATCCATTAGTTATAAATGATATTCCAGGTAATATTATTGTCTTTCCTGCATCAGAATTTACTACTTTAAATAATAATTGCATTAGACCCCTTCACTTTGTTAACAACATTGCAGGTGGTCGACTTTCAATAGGACTTAGACAAAATAGTGAAATCACATTTACTTAAAAAATTTGTCGATTAATGAGCAACCTAAATCAAAACAACCATTATCCTGTTTTTGGTATTATTCTAGTAATTGGATTTACTATTATTGGACCTATAATGGATACATTCGCTAAATTAGCATCAAATGAAATACCTATTGGGCAGATATCATTTTCGAGATTTTTAGTCCAGTCTATCATAATTATACCTATAGCTTTTTATTTAAAAATCTTATATGTCCCCAACTTATTTGAAATATTACTTCATTTCATAAGAGCATTTTTCATTTTAGTTGCAACATCTTTATTCTTTGGAGCCATTAAATTTATGCCTATGGCAGATGCAATTGCAATTTTTTTAGTTAATCCATTTATAATGACTTTTCTTAGCCATTTTATTTTAAAAGAAAAAATTGGCTGGCGAAGAATTGCAGCTTGTTTAATTGGATTTTCAGGGTCGATGTTAATTTTAAAACCTAGTTTTTCATTATTCGGAATTATTGCATTTTTTCCATTAGGCACGGCAATAACTTATTCTTGTTACATGATCATTACCAAACATATGACAAACAAAATTCATCCCGTTGCTTTGCAGGCTTTTACAGGTTCTTGCGCAGTTTTAATAGTTTTCCCTGTTCTATTGTTATTTGGCAACTTTTCTGTTGAGCCACTGTCATTAGTTTGGCCGTCTCGTAGTGCGTTAATCTTATTATTTGCAGTTGGTATAACTGCTACTATTTCTCATCTTTTTGTTGTTTATGGCCTTAAGTATAGTCCCGCTTCAACAATTGCTCCAATACTCTACCTAGAAATTGTTTCTGCTGCCGTTTTAGGGTATTTTGTATTTAATGATATTCCTGATTTTTATTCAATAATTGGTGTTATTATTATTATTTTGGCTGGCTTATATGTTTTTATTAGGGAACACAGTCATAACGCTGAGTCTCTCAAGATTTTAAGAGAATAAAATAGCAATTACTTTAGATTTGATAT
The DNA here is from genome assembly GCA_964502335.1 of uncultured Rhodobacterales bacterium. Taxonomy (GTDB): domain Bacteria; phylum Pseudomonadota; class Alphaproteobacteria; order Puniceispirillales. The sequence goes on from CAZCWO010000129.1 coordinate 1,363, forward strand.
TTTTGTTTCTGAATTATTTGGAAGATTTAATTCTGATAATAAATTAATTCTTTCTAGTTGTAAATTATTGATCATAGAGATCGCAGTTGTTAGCTTTTGGTTTTGAATTTTTGTTTTTGAATTTAACGCAGCCAATGCCTCTTCAAGCCTTTTGATTTCTTCGTTTGGGTTTTTGCCTGCAAGACTATTCTCAATAGTTAGCTTTTTATTGTGAATTAAAATCTCACTGTTTTGTTTTTTTAAAGAATTTAAAGAAATTTCTAATGCATCAATAGTTTTAACCAATTCAGAAATCTTAAATTCTTTTTCCTTTATTAATTTAATTTGATCCTTTGTTTTATCAAAATTTCTTGCATGATTGCTATATAAATAGTTTTTTGAAACATTATACGATTCATATAATTTTTTATTTTGTTCTTGAGATTTTTCTTGAGAAATTAAAGTAGTATCCTTTGAAAATGAATTAACCATATTTTGTTTATCGACGTTTTTAAAATTATAGAATTGAAACAACCCAAACCAAACAGCAGAAACTGCAATCAAAATAGAAGAGTATATTGAAATCTGTTCCATTGAAGGTTTTAGATGATTCTTTTTTCCAGGCTTCTCCAACACTAAAACTTGTTCTTTACTACCAAGTTTATATTTTAATTTTTCTATTTGGCGTCTTAATTTATTACTTTGATTATTTTTCATGTTTTAAACTTTTAAATATAAAAATTAAACTATAATGGTTATAAAGAATTGGAAATATAAAAGATGAAACTATTGATTTTATTCATAAAATCTTTGGTTTGTAGTATTGTAATTAGTTTACCTTCAATTGATTCTATATTATAGATGTAAATATTTTTGCTGGTCGATGATTACCGTACCGTGTTTTATTTGTTTCTTTGATAAAAGATTTGTCTTTGTTATATGTTTCTAACCATTTTCTAAAATTTCTCTTTTCATTAAATTGTTTCTCTTTTATTCCTAAATTTATAAATGCATGTTGTAGTTCTGTAAGAGTAAACTCTGTTTTCATGAAATTAAGAATATTTTCATATTTAAAAGATACGAATTTATTGATATAATTTTCAACTCTTAGAAACCTTTCTTTAGTTAAAATAGATTTTTCATTTAGTTTAAACTTATTAAACCAATCTATATCCTTTAATTCATTATTATATCTAATGCTTTTTTTGCCACTTGGATTAAGAGCTAAAAAATCAATGTCGATTTCTTCACCGCTTATGTTTAGCTCCATATGTTCAAAATGATAATTTGCTATTTTTGAATCATAAATAATTTGTTTTGCCGCTCTTTCGCAAGCAAAAGTTAATTCTTCATTTTTTTGTAAATATTTACTAGGCAGCTCCCAAAATGAACTATTGACCCTTTTAATTACCAAAATTTTGAGTTCACTGCCAATTAAACTAACAAAAAATACATTAACTTTAATTAAAAAATAATTTGCAATAGTCATATAAAAATTAATCTTAGTGTATAAATTACACTAATACAATTAAAAACCTTTTAATTTTTATGTTTTATGAGACTTGATACTTTCAATATCAACAATCAATTCAATTAAACATCCACTCTTAGAGCCAAGCAATTTTTCAATAAAATTTTTGAATTTTTCTGATCGTTTCACTTGGAAAAATTTCATTACATAAGATGATTCTAATTTTATATATTTATTTTTTTAATCAATAAATTGCATAGTTGCTAACTTTTTTCTAAGCAACTGCAAATTATCTTGAATTGATTTTACATTCACTGAGTTAGTTTCAAGTTGCTTTAAAATGGAGTCTAAGTCTGATGCCAGGTCTTGGCTTTGGTTATTTGAATCTATTAGTCTTAATTGTGTTTTTCTCAAAATGGCTGCAACGGCTTTATCCTCTTTGATCATCCGTTTTAAAGAAAAATGGGGTATTTTAGTGGCCAACACTTTATGCTCCCCTGCAACAGCCTTAACTGACCTGTTGGTTTGCAAAATACATGATGTCTCACCAAACACCTCACCCTCTCCAACCCTACCCAATAAGAGTCCTGTTGAGGTATACAAGTAAACGAAACCCTGAACCACTAAGAAAGCATCATTGGAGTTATCCCCCACGTCATAAATTAACTCTTGTGATTCCCAGATTATTTGGTTGTTTTTTTCTTCCATACTCTTTTTATGTTTAATTAATGTTACCTAAGCATTAATATTATATAATAAAATATTAATAAAATAAATTTTATTTAAAGTTTTTAAAACTATAAGGATTTTCAAATGAATTTATCATCTAATTGGAACTTCCCTACTTCAGTAAGAATAGGAAGGGAACGTCTAAAAGAAATTGGTGACTGTTGCCAAAACTCAAATATTTCAAAACCCCTAATAGTAACCGATCACAATTTAAAAGATAATAAAATAACCCATCGTTTAATTTCCGAATTAGACTTCAATAACTTATCACATTCTCTATTCCATGAAGTTGACCCAAATCCAAATGAAAAAAACCTCACAGATGGTATAGCGAAGCTTAAATCTGAAAATTTTGATGGCATCATAGCATTTGGAGGTGGTTCTGCCCTTGATTTAGGGAAGTTAATTGCATTCATGGCCAATCAAAGTTTACCCGTTTGGGAATTTGAAGACTTAACTGATAACTGGAAAAAAGCAAATACTGAAAAAATACTTCCTATCATTGCAATTCCTACAACAGCTGGCACTGGATCAGAAGTTGGAAGAGCAGCTGTTTTAACGGACACAAAAAATACAATAAAGAAGGTAATATTCCATCCTAAAATGTTGCCAGAAAGCGTTATCTGTGACCCAACTCTTACTCTCGATCTTCCTAAAACTATTACCGCTGGTACAGGGATGGATGCCCTTGCACATTGCCTAGAAGCTTATTGTTCCCCAGGGTATCATCCTATGGCTGATGGCATTGCATTAGTTGGCATAAAATTGGTAAAAGAAAATCTATTAGAAGCCTATAACAATGGAACAAATGTTACCGCAAGAACCAACATGTTGAGTGCAGCTTTAATGGGGGCGACTGCATTTCAAAAAGGCTTGGGAGCCATGCATGCTCTTTCTCATCCTGTTGGAGCAATTTACAACACACATCACGGCACTACAAATGCTGTAGTAATGGAAAAAGTTCTTCAGTTTAATAAAGAGATAATTCAAAAAAAGATTGATCTTTTGGCAATATACCTAGAGCTAGAGGGAGGGTGTGAAGGCTTTATAGACTTCATTAACCAATTATGTAGAGACCTTAATATCCCTAAATCATTAAAAGAGATGGGCGTGAGAGAAGATCAATTTCATTTAATTTCTCAAATGGCCATTAAAGACCCAACGGCTTCTGGCAACCCTAAAAAAATGACCTTGGATAACACTCTTAATTTATTGCAAAGCTGTTATTAGAATTATTTACAATTTTCTGCGATTTGATTAATTGCTACCATTGAATCATCAATTTTATCAAACATTTCATTTACCTGCTCTTCTGAAATAATTAATGGCGGACAAAACCCAATCACATCACCTGGAAGAGGCCTCAAAATAACACCATTATCTTGAATCACCTTCGCTGACTGAGCTGCAATTTTCTTGTTTACCTCAAATTTCTTGTTTTTTTCATAGCCAAATTCTATTGCGCCTATGAGGCCAACTGAACGACTGTGATTTACAAACCAGTTATTTTGATAAATTTGATTTATGCGTTCGCCAAAAACTTTTGATACCTTCTTTACATTTGAAATTATATCCCTCTCTATCATAATCTGCTGCGTTTTTAATGCTACTGCAGCACAAACTGGATGGGCCGAATAAGTATACCCATGACCAAAAATACCCAAGTCATTTGCTTGACTTTCAATCGGTTGATATACCTTTTCAGACAACATAACTGCAGATATAGGTAAGTATGCAGACGACAGAGCTTTTGCGGTAGTAATTATGTCAGGTTTAATATTAAATGTTTCAGAACCCCACATATTTCCCGTTCTACCAAAACCACAAATAACTTCATCTGCAACCATTAAAATGTCATGTTTGTTTAAAATTTTTTGAATTTTAGGGAAATAAGATTCTGGAGGTATTATAACACCTCCAGCACCCATTACAGGTTCTGCAAAAAAAGCTGCAATTGTCTCTGGATCTTCTTCCAAAATTAATATTTCTAACTCTTTAGCTAACCTATCAGAAAAAGTTTCTTCATTTTCATTCGATAAAGCCTCATTAAAATAATCTGGTGCCTGGGCATGCAATACAAAGTCTAGAGGAAGTGAAAACCCATCCTGAGCGTAAGGCATTCCAGTCAAACTGGCTGCAGCAAGTGTCACACCATGGTAACCTCTTTTTCTACTTATAATTTTCTTTTTATTTGGCAATCCTCTTGCAAAACTATAATACCAAATCATTTTAATCGCTGTATCATTTGCCTCAGAACCTGAATTTGCA
>CAZCWO010000130.1:0-5793 GCA_964502335.1 uncultured Rhodobacterales bacterium
ACAGGATCAAGAATGGATGAGGTTATATTTGAAGAATTTAAAGGAACAGGAAACAGTGAGGTTATCTTAGATAGAAAGTTAGCCGACAAGAGAACATTTCCTGCAATTGATATAACAAGATCTGGAACAAGAAAAGAAGAGTTGTTAGTTGAAAAAGCAACTCTCACAAAAATGTGGGTTTTAAGAAGGGTTTTAATGCAAATGGGCCCCGTAGATGCCATGGAGTTTTTATTAGATAAGTTAAAAACAGCAAAAAACAATAAAGACTTTTTCACCCAAATGAATAGTTAGTTTATTATGTTTCACGTGAAACAAAAAAATGACAAAAGAAACCATATACGCAGCTGTTACAAAACATCAAAAGAGTGCCATTTCAATAATTAGAGTTTCTGGACCAAAGTCTAAAAAAATAACACTTTTGTTTTGTAAAAAAGAAGTGAAGCCCCACGCAACCAACCTAAGAAAACTTTATTCTTCAGATGGTGAGATTGTCGATAAGGGCATCGTTTTATATTTCCCCAGTCCCAACAGCCCAACCGGAGAAGACGTGGTTGAGTTTCATGTTCATGGAAGTTTTTCAGTTGTAAGAAAAATTGAGGAAGAGCTATCAAAAATTAAATTGGTTAGGGAAGCAAACCCTGGAGAGTTTGCGAAAAGAGCATTTTATAACAATAAAATAGATTTATTACAGGTGGAAGGTTTAGGAGACCTTTTAGACGCTTACACTGATCTACAAAGAAAACAGGCACAGCTATCTCTTTTGGGTTCAATATCAAAAAAAATCAATGTTTGGAAGAGAGAATTAATAGAACTGAGCTCTTTTCTAGAAACCACAATAGATTTTTCAGATGAAGTTGTTCCAGAAGAAAGCATTGTGTTATTTAACAAAAAACTAAGTATTTTGATTAACCAAGTTTCAGAAGCCCTAAAAAAAGCAAACTTTTCAAAAAAAATTAAAGAAGGGGTAAAAATCATTATTACTGGACCACCAAACGCAGGAAAATCTTCACTAATTAACAATTTGTTAGATGAGAATCTTTCAATTGTTAATAGTGAAGCAGGAACAACACGCGATATAGTTTCATCTACGATAGATTTAGATGGGGTTTTAGTTAATATATATGACACAGCTGGATTGCATGAAGCAAAAAGTGAAGTAGAAAGAGAGGGTATAAAAAAAGCCATAAATCTATCAAAAATAAGTGACATACAAATAAGAATTGTTGATGGATCTGAACATGAATGGAAAACAAAACTAAAAGAGGTGCCAAAGTTTGCAAAATGTACAATAGATCTGGTTAATAAAGCAGATATAAAAAGAGTAAAATTTAAAAAAGGTGATAAACTTTTGAACATTTCAACAAAAACGAATTTTGGAATTAAAGGTTTTAAGGAAGAACTTAAAACAAACGTTAAAAATCTAGTAGCTAAAGCTGAAAACCCAACCATCTTAAGAGAAAGGCACATTAAAATTAGTGAAATGATTTTTGCTTCATTAAAAAGAATAAAATCAATCAAAATTGAAGAACAACCAGAACTAATAGCTGAAGAAATCAGACACTCAATCTCATTGATTGGAAAGATAACCGGTGTTATAGATGTAGAGGTAATACTTGACAATATTTTTAAGCAGTTTTGTATAGGAAAATAATGACAAACTTTGATGTAATTGTTGTGGGTGGAGGACATGCGGGAACTGAGGCAGCTTGTGCAGCTGCAAGGAGGGGCGTTTCAGTGTGTCTTTTGACTACCGAAAAAAATACGATTGGACAAATGTCATGCAATCCAGCAATTGGAGGACTGGGAAAGGGCCACTTGGTTAGAGAGATTGATGCTTTGGATGGCATTATGGCAAAAGCAATAGATACTGCCGGTATTCACTTCAAGATTTTAAATCAGTCTAAAGGACCAGCTGTTCAAGGGCCGAGAGCTCAAGCAGACAGAAAGCTCTATTCTTCCGCCATAAAGAGTTTGATTAAGCAGCAAAGCGGTATTAAAATTATTGAGAAAACCGCTAATAAAATATTGTTTAAACACAATAAAGTTTATGGTCTAAAATGTTTGGGTGGAGAGGTTATTAATTGTAAATCAATAATTTTGACAACAGGAACTTTTCTAGGTGGTGTTATTCACATAGGAAACAATAAAACCCCAGCTGGAAGAATCAATGAATTGCCCACTAAGGGATTAACAAAAAACCTTCAGGAACTTGGATTAAAAACAGGGAGGTTAAAAACAGGTACGCCACCAAGGATCATAAGAGAAACAATAAACTGGGAAAAACTAGAGAAACAACCCAGTGACATTTGCCCAAAACCGTTTTCTTTTATAAATGAAAAAATCACCCAAAAACAAATCGATTGTGCTTTGACAAGAACCACTGAAAACACTCACGAAATTATAAACGAATCTATAAATCTATCGCCAGTTTATAGCGGAAGCATTAAGAGTTTAGGGCCACGCTATTGTCCCTCAATAGAAGACAAGGTTTTTCGTTTTTCCGAAAGAAAAACACACCAAATTTTTCTTGAACCAGAAGGATTAACAAGTAATTTAGTTTATCCAAATGGAATATCAACCTCTTTGCCTAAAGAAATACAAGAAAAAATGCTTAAAACAATCCCGGGACTAGAAAAAGCAAAAATATCACAGTTTGGCTATGCTATTGAATACGATTATGTTGACCCAAGATGTCTTTATAGAACCCTAGAAGTAAAAAATGCTAAGGGTTTGTTTCTTGCGGGCCAGATTAATGGAACTACAGGATATGAAGAGGCGGCTGGTCAAGGCCTGATTGCAGGAGCAAATGCTGCTAATGTGGCTTTGGGTAATGAAGAGGAATTTATTTTAACAAGAGATGAATCTTACATTGGTGTTATGATAGATGACCTAGTTACCCGTGGAGCCCAAGAACCCTATAGAATGTTTACATCTAGAGCAGAATATAGACTCTTGTTAAGAGCAGACAATGCGGACAAAAGACTCACTGAAAAAGGGTTTCAGAATGGATTGGTGCATAAATACAGATACCTTAAATGGAAAAACAAAGAAAATAAACTTTTATTAGCCAAAAGTAATTTAGAAAAGACCAAAATTGAACCTTCTGAATTAAAGAAAACAGGCCTTAAGCCCCCACGAGGAGGTAAAAAGCTTTCAGCGCTAGACCTGCTAAAGTTAAAAGAGTTTACCGTTAAAGAACTTGTAAAAATTTTTCCAGAAGTTAAAACAATAAAACAGGAAATTTTAAGTCAAATTAAAATCGACTCTTTGTACTCCGGATATATTAAAAGGCAAGAAAATGACATAAAATCGTTCAAGCGAGATGAAAAACTTAAAATCCCAAAAGGCATCGACTTTAATTTAGTTGGTGGACTTTCTAATGAGGCAATTGAAAAACTGACCAAAACCAAACCAGAAACAATTTCACAAGCATCAAGAATCTCGGGAATAACACCAGTAGCCATCGTGTCTCTTTTAAGGCATATACGCAGATTTGCTGCTTAATGGAAAGTTTCCTTGACCAAGAAACCTGTGACAAAATGTTAAATGTTTCACGTGAAACATCAGTGAAGTTTGAAATTTACTTAAAAACACTTAAAAAATGGCAAAACAACCTTAACCTTGTTGGGTCTTCCACTCTAGATGACCCTTGGAGAAGGCATATTTTGGATTGTGGACAAATTTCAAGGTATATAGATCAAAGAGACAGGGAAATAATTGATTTAGGTTCAGGCGCAGGTTTGCCAGGCATTATTTTAAGTATAATGGGATATAAAAATGTTTTAATGGTTGATTCTGATTTCAAAAAAACAGTTTTTATTTTAGAAGCCCTAAGGGCCTGCGGTTTGAAATCCACGGTTTTGACGGATAGAGTGGAGAATTTGAAAAGCCTTAAAAACAAAACGATAGTTTCAAGAGCGTTTTCTTCAATAAGCTTAACCTTAAACTTACTAAGAGAAAAAATTCAAAAAAACACAGAAATAATTCTTTTAAAGGGAAAGCAAGCAAAAAAAGAAATTATAGATGCTGAATTTTATTGGAAAACAAATCAAATTAATGATAGCAAACTATTGAGTCCAAACTTCAACACATATAAAAGTTTATCAAATAGTAAATCTTTTGTTGTTGTGTGTACTTTTGTATAAGTTTCAAATATGAATCAAATATCAAAAATAATTTCTATTACCAATCAAAAAGGAGGTGTTGGCAAAACCACTACCACCATTAATCTTGCAACTGCAATGGTTTCTTTTGATCAAAAGATATTAATTGTTGACCTTGATCCACAGGGTAATGCCTCTACAGGGCTTGGAATTCCATCTACCAAAAGGGTTAACAACATCTATAAAGCACTTACATCTCAGGAAAATATTAATAACTGTATTTATAAAACCACAATCCCTGATTTAGAAATTATTCCTACAACAATAGATCTTTCTGCAACAGAGATAGAGTTTTCCAATTTGAAAAACAGAGAAAGTATTTTGCTAAATAAATTAAATGAAATTAAAAATAAATATGATTATGTTTTAATTGACTGTCCACCAAGTTTGGGCTTATTAACGGTTAATGCTTTGATTGCTTCAAATGAAGTGATTGTCCCTTTGCAATGTGAGTTTTATGCTTTAGAGGGACTGTCTCAATTATTAAAAACTTTAGATTTAATTAAAAATAAATTGAATCCACAATTGAAACTGAAGGGCATCGTACTAACAATGTTTGATAACAGAAATAAATTATCAAAGTTAGTAGAAAATGATGTCAGAAAGCACTTAAAGGACAAAATTTACAAAACAGTAATTCCTAGAAATGTTAGAATTTCTGAGGCACCATCTCATGGATTGCCAGTTTTATTATACGATACGAACTGTTTAGGTTCACAAGCATATGCTTCGCTTGCTGCAGAAGTAATTGTTCAAGAGGAAAGTTAAATGGTAGATAAAAAAATAGGATTAGGAAGGGGATTAACTTCCTTATTAGGAGAAAATCTTTCAGAATCAATTTTAGAAATAGAAAAAAATAAAAATAACATTGAAATAAAAAAAATACCAATTGAAAAAATTAAACCTGGACCATGGCAAGCAAGAAAACAGTTTGATAAAGAAAGCATATACGAGCTTTCAGAATCAATAACATCAAAAGGAGTTATCAACCCAATCATAATTACACCCACCGATGGAACAAAGGGAACAGAGTTTTATTTAATTGCAGGAGAACGACGATGGAGAGCTTGTCAAGTTGCAAAAATTCATGAAATACCATCAATAATTTTAAATAATATTAATGAGGAAAATGCTTCAGAAATATCAATAATAGAAAATGTCCAAAGAAAAGACTTAAATCCAATTGAAGAGGCTAATGGGTTTAATGAACTGCTAACTAAGTATAAATTTACACAAGAAAAGGTTTCTAAAATAATTGGCAAATCAAGAGTTTATATAACAAACTCTCTTAGGCTTTTGAAGTTGCCAAAAAAGATTCTTAATTTTATAGAAGACAAAAAACTATCTTCAGGTCACGCAAGACTTTTAATAGGAAGGGAAGATGCCTTAGATATAGCCAATCTTATTATAAGCAAGCACCTTAGTGTACGACAAGTTGAGCAGCTTTTTAGAAAAAAGGTCTCAAAAAAAGCCGCATTCAAAATAGAAGATTTAGAGGTAGATTCACTATCAAAAAAACTATCAAATGCTCTTGGTTTAAAAGTAAAAATTGATTATGAGGAAAATACAAAAAAATCACAAACCTCGATATTTTGTAGCAACCTAGACCAATTAAATGATTTAATTGTAA
>CAZCWO010000131.1:0-5694 GCA_964502335.1 uncultured Rhodobacterales bacterium
GAAGTAAATAAAAATAAAATTTCAAAGTTTGAAAATCTTAAATTATATAACTTTTTTAGTGATAACTTTTTTTTCTGATGAAATTCACATTTTCGTATTATAATATCAGTTAATTTCTCATTAACAGTTGCACTAACATCTTCTTTAAAATCATTATAGGCTTCTGTTATAATAGTATTATTTGAAAATTGAAAATATACTCTAAGTAAATCTATTTTTTCATCAGCCATCCAAAAGTTATTTTCATTGAACTGTTTTTGTGTTTTTCCTAATATCAAATTGCTATCTATTTCTTCATATTCATTGTCAATCAGCAAATCAATTAAACAATGAGATAAAGTAATTTGGTCACTATTTATTCTTTCAGTCATGAAAAATTGTGTTAACTCCAATTATAATTTTCCAAGTTCTTTACCTCTTTTTTGCGCTCCTTCTATTGCATTTCTAATAAGATTAAAAAAACTATCATTGTTACTTAAGATTGACAATCCAGCTTCAGTAGTTCCATTTGGACTTGTTACAGCTTTTCTTAGTTTGCTAACTTCTTCTTCAGAGTTTTCCAATAGAGATGCTGACCCAACTAAAGTGCCTTCAACAAGTTTTATGGCATCATCTTTATCAATTCCTATATTTATAGCTGCATTTATCATAGCTTCAATCATATAAAATATATAAGCTGGCCCAGATCCTGAAACAGCAGTTATGGAATCCATTAAACGTTCATCTCTAACTTTAAGAATTATACCTACCGCCTCCATTAATAAGTTAGAATTTTCAATTTGTACTCTCTTACAATTTTTATTGTAGCATAATGCTGTAACACCCTTTAAAATTGAAGCTGGAGTATTAGGAATAGTCCTAACAATTGATTGGTTTTTGCCTAAAATATTCTCATAAAATTTTATTGGTAGACCAGCAGCAATTGTAAGCCAACACGAACTTTCTATTTCTAATTTCTTTAGTTCTAATAAAACAATCTCCATAATTTGCGGCTTAACAGCTAAAATGACTACATCAAAAAGATCATTGAATTTAATTTTACTTAAATGGTTATAAAAAAAAATGTTGCTTTTTTCTTTTATATTCTTACTTACATTAATTTTATTCGGCTCTACTACAGTGATTTGATTAATCTCAGATAAATTACTCCAACCCTCCAAAAGAGCTGTTCCCATTTTACCACATCCAATCAGACAAATATGCATAAATTTTATTTACCTTTTTTTATCTTTGTCTTTTCAATTAAGGATTTAATTTCTTTACTTTGTTTGTTAACTATAGCTTCTAGTCCATCAATTTTCATTTTGAGGTTGTCAATTCTTTCTATGGCAATATCATTCTCTTCTTTAGTAACCAAGCCCTTTGAAACCAGGAGTCTTTCTAATCTATTTTTGATCAAAATATCTAACTCTTCCCTTACTGCATTTGCTATTGAATATGCGCCTTGAGCAACATTTGAAAAGTCATTAAAAAATTTAGATTTTAACATTTTATACTTTCAGTGATAACATTTAATTTTATTTAACTTATGATAACATGTGTATAATTTAAATAAATTATTTAAAAATTTAATTTAAAAAAACTTTCTATTTCTAGTTATTGAGTATATGGAAAACTTACTGAATATTTATATTTTTTTGACAGATATTTCTTTTGATCCAATAGCATTGCGAATTGGACCACTTTCTATCACTTGGTATGCACTATCCTATATAGCTGGATTACTATTTGCATGGAGGTATGCCATCTTCATATCCAGAAAATTTTACTCAATTTCAACTGAAGTGATTGATTCTTTCTTCAATAATGCAATTTTTGGCGTCATCATTGGAGGAAGATTAGGTTATGTTTTTTTATATAACTATAGTTACTATTCAGAAAATTTTCTTGAAATTTTTTATATATGGAAAGGTGGAATGTCATTTCACGGCGGTTTATTAGGAGTAATTATTGCTCAAATAATAACTAGCAATAAGTTTAAAGTTCATTTTTTCATTATTACTGATATTACATCAATAACTGTACCTTTTGGTTTTATGCTAGGGAGAATAGCTAACTTTATCAATGGTGAATTATATGGGAGAGTAACCAACCACCCTTTAGGAATTATATTTCCCAATGGTGGCGCATTACCTCGGCATCCATCTCAATTATATGAAGCTTTATTTGAAGGGTTTATATTGTTATTAGTTTTAAATATTTTATTTTATTTTTCAAATTTGAAACTTAAACCTGGAATTATAACTGGTATTTTTATTTTTTTATATGGCTTCTTTAGATTTTTAATTGAATTTGCAAGAGAACCCGATCCACAAATTGGCTTATTGATTTTCAATTTGACATTAGGACAGTTTCTTTGCTTTCTAATGATAGTTATTGGGATAGTTACAATTTATATTTCATATTTTCATTATCAATTTCGTTCAAATAATGCATAATATTGTAAATGAAAAATTAAAAAAGAAGATTAAAAATATTATCTTAAATCAAGGCCCTATTGATTTATCTATGTTTATGGAAATTTGCTTACATGATAATGATTTTGGGTATTACTCTCTCAACAATCAAGTTATTGGGGGGAAAGGTGATTTCAATACAGCCCCAGAAAACAGTCAAGTTTACGGCGAACTAATCGCATTAAACCTCTTTGATAATTTTAATAATTCAAAAATTAATAAAATTAATCTTGTTGAGTTAGGTCCTGGAAAAGGAACACTAATGAATGATATTTTGTCAACATTTGATAAAGTTAAAAACAATAATATAAGTATAAACTCACTTCTGTTTGAAAAGAGTAATCACTTAAAAAGTTTGCAAGAAAAAAACTTAATTAAACATAAATGCAAATGGATTAAAAAAATTAATGAAATTCCAAATTTGCCAACTTACTTCATAGCAAATGAATTTTTTGATGCTCTTCCTATCAATCAAGCAATTTCCAAAAACGGTTTATGGTATGAGAGAAAAATAAACTTAAAAGGTAATAATTTATGTTTTTCGTCAGGAAAAAAGCTTTTAAATCAACCAAAAGAAAACCCTTACCCTGATGGCAGAATTTTAGAGGAAAGACCCGAAACTAAAAATATTATAAAAATTATTTTAGAAATCATTTTGAAGAATGAGGGTTCTTTATTAATAATTGATTATGGTCAAACTAATGAAAAAAAACTAAATAGAAATAGCCTTCAAAGTATAAAAAACCATAAAGTTTCCTCATTCTTTGAAAATTTGGGAACAACAGATATATCAAGCTGGGTAAATTTTTCTGATATTATTAACTTTCTACCAAAGAGTATCAATATACAAGGGCCAATAACTCAAAGAGAATATTTAATGAACTTAGGCATACAAGAGAGATTTGAGAAATTGGGAAAAAATAAATCTTCTTCAATCAGACGGTCGTTATTTGCAGACTTTGAAAGACTAGTATCTAATTCTTATATGGGACAGGTATTTAAAGTTATGGTTATTTCTTCAAAAAAATTATCTAAATTTGCAGGTTTTAACTAAACAAATGAAGTATTTAAAATCAAAATTATTAAATTTTCCTAACATCAAACATGCCTTTAGCTTAAGAGTTGATGGAGTGAGTCCCAAGCCATGGGATAGTTTAAATTGCAGTTATTTTGTTGGTGATAATAAAAAAAATGTAAAGATAAATAGAAAAAAAATTTTAAACACACTTGGCTTCAATAAATCTTTTTTTATTAATCAAGTGCATGGGAAAAAGGTTGTAAACGCAGCGTACTATTTTAATAAAAATAAAGTTATAGATGCAGATGCTATTATTTGTGAAAATTATGATTTACCAATCACCTTAACAACAGCAGATTGTGCACCTATTTTATTTGCTGATCCAATCAAAGGTGTTATTGGGGCAGCTCACGCTGGTTGGAGAGGAGCAATTGAAGGAATAACAGATAATTTAATTGATAGATTTTATAGTAAGGGATCAAATCCCAAAAATATTCATGTCGCCATAGGTCCATGTATAGGGAAAGAATCATTTGAGGTAAAAGATGATATGATTAGTATTGCTTTGCAAAAAGATGCGGCAAGCGAAAAATTTTTTAGCCAAGTTTCTAATTTATACTATTTCGATCTTCCAGGTTATTTATTAAGTAAAATTACTTCAAAAGGGATTTTTAATATTGGCTGGATAGGTGAAGATACATTTAAAAGCCCTCAAAAATTCTTTAGTTATAGACATGAAACGCAAAATAATAATCTAGTAACTGGAAGAATGATCAGCGTAATAGGGTTAACTAAAACCTAATGAGTATTTGAATTTTGTAACATTAAAATAAAATTATTTCTTGCCTAGTTTGAAGTTGGTTGCTATCAGAATTGTAAAAATTAAATTTGGTATAATTTAATGAAAATAGTCGCTTGTAATTCTAATCAACCTCTAGCAGAAGGAATTTCTGCGTATCTGAACCAGCCATTGACTAAGGCCATAGTTAGAAGGTTTTCAGATATGGAAGTTTTTGTTGAAATCCAAGAAAATGTTAGAGGTGAAGACGCATTTGTAATTCAATCTACTTCATACCCAGCAAATGACCACTTAATGGAATTATTAGTTACTATAGACGCTCTAAGAAGAGGGTCTGCTAGAAGAATCACTGCAGTGATTCCTTATTTTGGATATGCTAGGCAAGATAGAAAATCTGGTCCTAGAACACCAATTTCAGCCAAATTAGTTGCAAATCTGATCACAGTTGCAGGAGCTGATCGGGTATTGACAATTGATCTCCATGCAGCACAAATCCAAGGTTTTTTTGATATACCAACAGATAATTTATTTGCAGTACCCGTGTTTGTAGAGAACATACTTGAAAACTACAATCCTAAAGATTTATGTATAATTGCACCAGACGTTGGAGGCGTACTAAGAGCTAGATCAATAGCAAAAAGATTGAATACTGATTTAGCTATAATTGACAAGAGGCGAGAAGCTCCGGGTCAGTCTGAAGTCATGAATATAATCGGTGAAATTAAAGAGAGGAATTGTTTACTAATTGATGATATAGTTGATTCTGGTGGAACATTATGTAATGCAGCAGAAACACTAATTTCCTCTGGGGCACTAAGTGTAGATGCCTATGTAACACATGGGGTTCTTTCTGGAGGTGCAGTTGCTAAAGTAGCTTCATCTCCTTTAAACTCTTTAGTTACAACAGATAGCATTGCAGCAACTGAAGCTTTCAGGGTAGCGAAAAATATAAAGCACATTTCAATAGCTCCACTTTTAGGAGAAGCAGTAAAAAGAATTCATATGGAAAGATCGGTATCTTCTTTATTCGACTAGCAAAACATTATATATTAATTTTTTTCAATGTTTTTTATTTTTTTTGTAGCATTATTAAATAAAAATGTTCTATAAGATGATTTTTTGGAATGACTTCATAATTTAAAACTTCAAGGAGAGATAGTTGTGGCTGAAACTACAATTGTAAATGCAAATTTAAGAAATAATGTAGGCAAAGGATCTGCTAGGGCAATCAGAAGATCTGGGAGAATACCAGCTATTATTTTTGGAGATAAAAAAGATACTATCTCTATCGACATTGAAGAACGGGAGTATAAAAAATTAATGAACCAATCAGGTTTATTCAGTAGATTGATAGACATCTCCTTGGATGGTAAATCATATAATGTTTTGCTAGTCGAATAAAGAAGACACAGATCTTTCCA
>CAZCWO010000132.1:0-5645 GCA_964502335.1 uncultured Rhodobacterales bacterium
TTGGTTCCATGCAAAGGGCTCTAGCAATGGCAACCCTTTGCTGCTGCCCCCCTGATAATTGACCTGGATACTTTTAAGCTTGTTCAGGTATTTTTACTATTTCCAAGTATTTCATTGCCAAATCATCAGCTTCTTTTTTAGGCAATTTTCGAACCCAAATTGGTGCAAGACTACAATTTTCAAGAGCTGACAAATGAGGGAATAAATTAAATGACTGAAAAACCATGCCGACTTCACTTCTAATTTTATCTATTTTTTTAACGTCATCATTTAATTCAACCCCATTAACCTCTATTAATCCTTTTTGATGTTCCTCTAATCTATTAATACATCTAATTAACGTAGACTTTCCTGATCCTGATGGACCACAAATAACAATTCTTTCTCCCTTGTTGACAATAAGGTTGATATCTCTAAGAACATGAAAGTGGCCAAACCATTTATTCATTTGTTCAACCTTAATTACCACCTCCTCAGAGATAGTCATCTTTGATTGGTCTATTTCTTTCTCTTCATCTTTTGTCATAATCAGTTCCCCTGTAATTATTTATGGCCTCTACTTAACTTTCTTTCCATAAACATTGAATAGCGAGACATTCCAAAACAGAAAACAAAAAACATGATCCCCACAGCTAAATAAGCGGTAGGTGCTTGTGCTGGTGAAGACCAATAAGCATCTGCTATAGTAGATTGAGCCTGTCCCAATAAATCAAATAAACCAATAATTAAAACCAATGTGGTATCTTTAAAAAGACCAATAAATGTATTTACAATACCTGGAATAACGTGCGTTAATGCCTGTGGAAGAATGATTAGGCGCATTGACTGAAAATATGAGAGACCCACTGCCGATGCTCCCTCAAATTGCCCCCTAGGCATTGCTTGAAGCCCCCCCCTAACAACTTCTGCCATATAAGCAGCTGAAAATAACATCACTCCTATTAAAGCCCTGAGTAGCTTATTAAAATCAACTCCATCTGGTAAAAATAAAGGCAATAAAACTGATGATGCAAAAAGAACAGTTATAAGAGGAATTCCTCTCCAGAATTCAATAAAAATTGTTGAAATTGTTCTTGCAATAGGCATGTTCGATCTTCTTCCTAAAGCCAAAATTATCCCAAGAGGCAAGGAAGCTACAATTCCAGTAATTGCAACGACTAGAGTAACAAGCAAACCACCCCAATCAGAAGTCTCAACATAGCTCAATCCATAATCAATTGATAATAATAGGGCAGCAATAAAGATTAAAAATAATGTGACCCCAGAAATATAAAACAATGAAGCTAATTCAGAAATAATATTTCCAAGGAAATTGCGTCTTGTCAATTCACCAAGGAATATTAACAGTATTGACATTCCAAGAAGCAGTAAATTAGTACTCCAACTAATATTAAAATTTGCTCCTGTGAGTAAAATCAAAGCGAATAAAGGAAAAATTGTTAGCATAGCCAAGCCTGTCCATTGCCTACCCTTTGCTCCTTCAAATAAGGTGTACCCAATACCTAAAAATAAGGTCAAATAAACTAAATTGACCCTCCAAAGTTCTTCAGCTGGATATCTTCCATAAATCAAAAGTTTCTTTTTTGCATAAATAAACGGCCAGCAAGCACCTGACCAACCTGAAGGTAAACTCCCCCCTTGATCAACGGTAGTACATGACCCTCGTTTTAAAACTTCGGGGTCTGACCAAACAGCAGAAATAAGAGCAAAATCAATTAAACTGTATAATTGTCCCCCACAAAAATATAGAAGCACAAATGTAAGTACGATCATTATTATTGACTGAAACGCAGCACTAATTGATGAAAAATTAGACATAGAAGAAAAAAGGTTCTTCCAAAGCCAACCAGTAATTCCTGCCTGCAACAATGGAGGAGGTTGCTGAGGAATAACTTCTTTTTGAACAAATTTATAGTTATTACTTCTCATCGTTCCACCAGCTTGATCCTAGAATTAAACCAATTCATAAATAGTGAGGTTAATAAACTGAAAGTCAAATATACCATAGCCATCATAAATATAATTTCAATCTCTTGCCCTACTTGATTAAGCGCTGTACCCGCAAAAATGGAAACAAGTTCTGGATAAGCTATCGCCACAGCCAAAGAAGAATTCTTTGTGAGATTCAAATATTGTGAAGTCAGAGGGGGCACAATAACACGAAGAGCTTGTGGGATTACAATGAGTCTCAATGTCTCACCTCTCCCTAATCCAACAGCATAAGACGCCTCTGTTTGCCCTTTGTGTATTGCCAAAATACCTGCTCTAACAATTTCAGCAATGAAAGATGCCGTATATAGTACAAGTGCCAACCAAAGAGCTAACATTTCTGGAGGCATCATCATTCCAGTGCCTTGCGCATAACCTCTCTTTAATTTAGGCCCATCAGTTTTAAATTCGGGATATTGTATTTCTATTGGCAAGCTATATAGGACACTATAAATCAAACAAATTAGGCACGGAATTAAAATTATTATACCAGAAGAAATCCAAAAAGTAGGATACTTATATCCAGTCTCTTGTTGAATTCTTTTCGCATATCTAGTAAAAATTATGACTAAAATGATTGAAAGCAATATACCTAGCGCGATAAACTCCCAGCCTTCGTTAAAAATTGGGCGGGGGCCATATAATCCAGTAATATTAATTCCAAAGCTCTCACCGAAAAGATTTACTTTTTCCCTTTTACCAGGTAAAACCCTTAGAACTGCAAAATACCAAAAAAATAAATGTAATAATAATGGTATATTTCGAAACATTTCAATGTAAATAGTTGCAAAACCTTTTAAAATAATATTATTTGATAGCCTAAAAATCCCTATCGAAAAACCTAGGATTGTTGTTGCGATAATTCCAGTTATAGCAATTATAAAAGTGTTTATAATACCTATTATAAAAACGTCAAAATATGTTGATTTGCCTACATCATAACCCACAACCCAAGTGCCAAGAGTAGGCAAAATCTGAAAACCAGCAGTATTATTTAAAAACCCAAACCCGAAACTATCACCTCGAGCGGTTAAGTTGCTGTTAGCGTTATTAGCAACCCATAAAAAAAACAAAATCACAGAAACTAATAAAGTAATTTGAAAAAATATAGAACGAAAACGTTTATTGTATATTAACTCTATAGCGCTTGAATAAGATTTGCTCATAATAAAATAATATATTAAAAATTAATTAATTAAAACTACTTTCAAAATATTCATTTTCATACTTAGTATATGTCTTTGCTCCTGACAAAATACTAGACATTAATGAGCCAGTTTCTGGTAAAACTTTTTTCAAGAAGTATTCCCCGGTTGCAATTTTGGCTTTATAAAACCCCTTTGGATCATCATTCATCTTTTTATGTGAAATATCAATGTATCTAACCCAAACGTATCCAAGTGACGTTAAGGCAAACATTTTTAAATAATCTGTCGCCGGTCCTGCGCCTTCTTCAGGATCAGACAGCCCTTTAGATGCTAGAAAGGCAGTAGTTTGTTGCAGTCTCCCAAATGACTTCATCAAGTGTGAAATCGTTTCTTTTAAATTATAATTAAAAGTATTCTCTTCTATATATTCTTTTACAAGATGGAAAAAACTTTTTAAAAGCCGTCCATTATGCATTGGGAGTTTCCTTCCCACAAAATCAAGTGCTTGAATGCCGTTTGTACCTTCGTATAACTGAGCTATTCGAGCGTCTCTGACAAATTGCTCCACTCCATGATCTTTGATGAAGCCGTGTCCACCATATATTTGGACAGCTAAATTTGCAGATTCAGATCCAACATCTGTAGAAAAAGCTTTTATAACCGGTGTCATTAATGATACCCAGTCGTCAGCGCGTTGTCTTTTATATTTATCATTTTCAACTTTAGCTATGTCGACTTGGAGGGCTGTATAGGAAATCAATCCCCTTATTCCTTCGTTCAAAGCTTTCATTTTAAGTAAATTTTTTCTTATATCAGGATGCACTATTATTGGATCTGCTAATATTTCTGGATTTTTAGGACCATTTAAAGACCTCCCTTGCAAACGCTCTTTTGCGTAATATAGAGCTGACTGATAAGAAACCTCTGACATACCTAGGCCTTGCACACCCACCATCAATCTAGCTCCATTCATCATAATAAACATAGCCTTCATGCCCTTGTGAAGATCTCCAACTAGCCAACTCTTCGCCTCATTGTAGTGCATAACACAAGTAGAACTTGATTTAATGCCCATTTTATCCTCAATAGAGCCACAACTTAACCTGTTCCTATCTCCCAATGAACCATCACTATTGGGTATAATCTTTGGAACCAAAAATAAACTAATTCCTTTGATGCCCTTTGGGGCACCCGGTGTTTTTGCTAATACTAAGTGTATAATATTTTCACTTAGATCTTGTTCTCCACCAGTAATAAATATTTTGGTGCCAGTAAGGTTGTATGACCCGTCTTTTTGTGGTGTTGCCATTGCTTTGCTTAATCCCAAATCAGTTCCACATTGAGGCTCGGTTAAATTCATGGTTCCAGTCCATTCACCAGTTGCCATTTTCGGCAGATAAAGTTTTTTTAATTCTTCAGAAGCACTTTTTTTAATAGCTTCAAAAGCGTTTCCTGTTAATCCAGGGTAATTGCTAAAGCCCATATTTGATGAAGTAATTATTTCATCAAAAAAAACATTAAAAATATAAGGGAGACCCTGCCCACCATATTTTTTATCAAGTGCAGCGCTTTGCCACCCATTTTCTACAAACTGCTTATATGCATCTTTAAAACCTTCCGGCGTAATTACTATACCGTTTTTAAATGTACAACCCTCTTTGTCACCTGACTGATTGAGAGGAAGTAAAATTTCCTCACAAAACTTGGAAGCTTCCTCTAGAATAAAATTAAAATCTTCTATCTCTAATTCACTTTCTTTGAATAATAAATCCGAGGCCCCTGAATTTAGAAAATCTTCTAAAATAAATTTTATGTCATTTAAAGGCGCCTTATATGACTGCATAAATGTCTCCTAATTAATTCCTTATCACTTTTCCAGTTTCTAATAATTTTTCAATTCTTTCTTGAGATTTCGGCTCTTTAAACAATACTTGAATTGCATTTGATTCAAGTTTTAGAATATAATCTTCATCTACTTCATTTAGAATATCAGTATCCCCGCCAGAGAGAACATTTGCTATCTGCAAACCAATAAATTTATCGTGTTCAGAAATTTGTCCCGAATTTTTCATTCCATTAAGGACTATTTTTAATGCAGATAATGCCGTCTTGCCTGGAAGTTTAAATACCATTTTATCAGGTGGGGAATATGATTTTGCCATTTTAATAGCAACCAATTTTGCATCAAAAAGAAGCCTGTCCCTGTTCATTGTTATTCCATCACTTTCCCTCAAAAAGCCTATTTGTTTCGCCTCTTGTGCAGAAGTTGATGTTTTTGCCATTCCTATTGTTTGAAAAGCTTTCATTATTGCTGGCATGGGCCCTTTTGGTGAAAATTTATCTTTTGACAACCTGTCCAATAATTCCTTGCATCCTCCCCAAGCTGGACAAATCCCTAGAGCCGCTTCAGTCAACCCAACATATGTTTCAACGTGAGCTTGAATATAATCAGAGTGCAGAAGTAATTCACAACCCCCTCCCAGTGCCATGCTAGATGGAGCAGCAATA
>CAZCWO010000133.1:0-5610 GCA_964502335.1 uncultured Rhodobacterales bacterium
AAAATAATTTTTATAGAAGATAAAAGTTTTGGTTATGCTAATAAAATAAATAAAACAATAAAAAGTATAAATGAAACAAAATAAATCAGAAGAAAATTTTTTTGAAAAAAAAAACTTAAATGGTTGGTTAAATTTTAATAAACCAAAAAATTTTACTTCTTCCGATTGCGTGAATAAAATTAAATCCATACTAAAAGCTAAAAAAGTTGGTCATGCGGGCACTCTTGACCCTATGGCGACAGGCGTTTTACCAATTGCATTGGGTGAGGCAACTAAAGCAATTAGGTTTATAATGGAAAGTGAAAAAACATATTCTTTTAAAGCAAGATGGGGAATCGAAACGACAACAGATGATATCCAAGGAGATACTGTAAGAACCACAAATAAAAGACCAACAGAACAATCTATTTTAGAAAATTTAGCAATCTTTAGAGGGGAAGTTATACAAACACCTCCAAATTTTTCAGCAATCAAAATTAGTGGAAAAAGAGCATATAAAATCTCCAGATCAGGAAGTGTACCAACCTTAAAAGCTCGTAAGGTTAAAATTATCGAATTTAAACTTTTGCGAATTATAAATAAAGATGAGGCAGAATTTTTTGTGAGATGTGAAAAAGGGACTTATATTAGGTCTCTAACTAGAGATTTAGGAAGAGAGTTAGGTGTTTTTGGGCATGTTTCGAGCTTAAAGAGGGAATCAGTTGGAGTTTTTTTTAAGAAACAGTCGATTTCTCTTGATCAAATCAAAAAAATAACGCACAATTTCGCGGAAAATGGTTTAATATTACCAATGTTATACCCAATTGATGTTTGTGATACGGTTGAAGTTAATCTAGAAACCTCAAAAAGCTTACTTGAAGGAAAAAAAATACCCATTGAAAAAGTAAGAAAAATGAAGAGTTTTGATAAAATTAGCAATGGTGGTTTATTTTTAACAACTGTTAAAAAAACCCCTATAGCAATTTGTATTATTGAGGATCGTTTATTAAAACCTAAAAGGGTATTTAATATAAAAGACTTGGAGATGTTTGATGTCTATAACAAAAAGTAAAAAAGAAGAATTGATTAAAAGTTTTGGTAAAGATGAAAAAGATAGCGGTTCACCAAAGGTACAAGCAGCCATATTAACTGAAAGAATTAAGAATTTAACAGAGCACCTCAAAGAACACGGGAAAGATTTTTCTACTAGAAGAGGTTTGCTTACCATGGTTGGAAAAAGAAGAAGGATTTTAGATTATATTAAAGATAAGAATGAAAATGAATATTCTCAAATCATCGAAAATTTAGGTTTACGACGTTAAGCGTTATTTCAAAAGAAAAAATACCATTAAAATCTATTATTAAAGATTTCAAAATTTATTTGTTATGAAGGGGAAATGAATATGTTCCAAATATTTCGCAAGGAAATTGACTGGGAAGGGAAGAAGTTAGTTTTAGAGACCGGTAAAGTTGCTAGGCAAGCCGATGGAGCAATAATGGCTTCATTGGGAGAAACTACTGTTTTATGCACTGTAGTAGTTGTAAAATCAGCTAAGCCTGGTCAAGACTTTTTCCCACTTACAGTAAACTATCAAGAAAAAGCCTATGCGGCAGGGAAAATACCTGGTGGTTTTTTTAAAAGAGAAGGTCGACCAAGTGAAAAAGAAACTTTGGTCAGTAGGCTAATAGATAGACCCATTAGACCTTTGTTTGTTAAGGGGTTTATGAATGAAGTGCAGATTATTTGCACTGTACTTTCTCATGACATGGAAAATGATCCAGATATAGTGTCCATGATTGGCGCTTCAGCAGCACTGACAATTTCAGGGGCGCCATTTATGGGGCCAATAGGTGCTGTAAGAATTGGAATGAACAATGATGACTTAATTATTAATCCTACTTTAGATCAAATTAAAGAATCTAAATTAGATTTGGTTGTTGCTGGAACTTCTGATGGGGTTTTAATGGTTGAATCTGAAGCAAAAGAACTTTCCGAGAAAAAGATGTTAGAGGCGGTGAGTTTTGGCCATGAAAAAATGAAACCAGTAATTAACGCAATTATAAACTTAGCAGAAGCATGCGCTAAAGAACCAATAGCTGTTCCTGATGTCCCTGACAGTAAGAAAATAATTGCTAAAACATTGAAACCATTAACAAAAAAAATTACAGCTGCTTATAAGGAAAAAGATAAATCCAAAAGACATGCAGCCTTAGAAGAGGTTAAAAATGAAAGTATCGAGTTGTGTGGTGAGGATTATGAGGAAAACCAAGTGTTATCTGTTTTTAAGGATATTGAGTCAGATATAGTTCGAAGTTCAATCTTAAAAACTGGAAAAAGAATTGATGGCAGAGATACAAAAACTGTTCGTTCTATTGTTTCAGAAGTGGGAGTTCTATCTCGAACACATGGTTCAGCCCTTTTTACTAGAGGAGAAACCCAAGCACTTGTTGTAGCTACATTAGGTACAGGAAGCGATGAGCAAAGAATTGACTTGTTGGAAGGTGAAAGTAAATCAAGTTTTATGTTGCATTATAATTTCCCACCTTTTTCAGTTGGTGAAGCAGGGAGAACAGGAACTCCTGGAAGAAGAGAGATTGGTCATGGAAAACTTGCATGGAGGTCATTAAATCCAGTGTTGCCAAGCAATGATGAATTTCCATATACTATCAGATTAGTATCGGAAATAACAGAATCAAATGGTTCATCATCTATGGCAACAGTTTGTGGAGCTTCTCTCGCAATGATGGATGCTGGAGTTAAACTGCCTAAACCTGTTGCTGGAATTGCAATGGGTTTAATTAAAGAAGGAAAAGAATTTTCAGTACTTTCAGATATCTTAGGTGATGAAGATCACCTGGGTGATATGGATTTCAAGGTAGCTGGAACGGAAACAGGTATTACCAGCCTACAAATGGATATTAAAATCACTTCTATTACTAAAGAAATTATGAAAATAGCTCTTGATCAAGCCAAAGAAGGACGGATACATATC
Organism: uncultured Rhodobacterales bacterium; assembly: GCA_964502335.1. Taxonomy (GTDB): domain Bacteria; phylum Pseudomonadota; class Alphaproteobacteria; order Puniceispirillales. The sequence continues at coordinate 2,973 of CAZCWO010000133.1, forward strand.
TTAAAAGAGATGTCAAAAGCAATAAGTAGTTCACGCGAAAGTTTGGCAGAGACCGCTCCAAAAATTTTCACCATGACAGTTGCCGTTGATAAGATAAGAGATATTATTGGTTCTGGTGGCAAAGTTATTAGAGAAATTTGTGAAATTTCAGGTGCAAAGGTTGATATTGATGATGATGGATCAATTACTATCTCTGCATCAGATAATAATTCGATAGAAACAGCTAAGAAAAAAATCCATGACATTGTTGCTGAACCAGAGCTGGGTGTTATTTATAATGGAAAAGTGGTTAAAACAGTAGATTTTGGAGCATTTGTTAATTTCTTGGGAGCTAGAGATGGGCTTGTTCATATTTCAGAACTTCAAAATGAAAGGACTGAAAAAACTACTGATATTTGTAAAGAGGGGGATGAGGTTAAAGTTAAAGTGATAGGATTTGACGATAGGGGGAAAGTAAAGCTCTCGATGAAAAGGGTAGATCAAAAAACAGGAAAAGACATAGAAAAAAATTAGTTATTTTCTTTTGGCACTGCAATAATATTGTATCCCCCATCTACATAATGATTTTCACCAGTAACACCAGATGAAAGGTCTGAAATTAAATAGGTAGCTGCCTTTCCAACTTCTGACAAACTGGGGTTTTTCTTCAAGGGGGAGTTGTTTTCAGAGTGCCTAAAGACATGTCTTGCGCCAGATATAGCAGCTCCAGCTAAGGTTCTCATTGGACCAGATGATAGGCTATTTACCCTAATGTTTTTGCTACCTAGATCAACTGACAAATACTTCACAGAAGCTTCTAAAGCTGCCTTAGCCACACCCATAACATTATAATTTGGAGTAGTACGTTCACCCCCTATATATGTTAATGTTATAATTGATCCTCCATTATTTGACATTATATTTAATGCCTCTTTGCATACTTCAGTTAATGAAAAAGTGGAAATCAGCATTGTCTTCCTAAAATTCTCTTTAGTTGTCTCAGAATAATTTCCTTTTAATTCATCTTTGTCTGAAAATGCCATTGCGTGAACTATAAAATCAAGTTTACCTAAAGCGCGCCTTACTTTTTTAAAGGCATATTTGATTTCATTTTGATTTTCAACATCGCATTTCAAAACAGTTTTGCTTTCTATAGATCTAGCTAATTTAATTATTCTATTTTTGAAGACTTCATTTTGATAAGTAAATGCTAATATTGCTCCATTGGCAGAAGCCTCTTGAGCAATTCCCCAAGCAATAGATCTTTCGTTGGCGACACCCATTATTAATCCTTTTTTGCCTTCAAGTATTTTCATGTTCAATTAAAATACTTTCCTAAAGCAAGGCAAGCATTGGTTCCTCCAAAACCAAAAGAATTTGACAAGCAAACATCATGTTCAAAGTTATTAATAACCACTGAAGGAATTTCTATGTCCTTAACATTTTCATCAGGATTTTTAAAATTAGAGTTTGCTGATATAAAGTTTTTATTCATCATGATTAGCGTGTAGATTGCTTCCTGAACACCCGTTGCACCTTGAGAATGTCCTGTCAGAGATTTCGTAGATGTTAAAATAGGAATTTTATCACTATCTTTAAAAACATTATTGATTGCATTTAATTCAGCAATATCTCCTACTGGTGTACTTGTTCCGTGACCATTAATATAATTAATGTTACGTTTAATTCCCTTGCCATCGAATCCCATTATCGCCAATTGCATACATCTTTCTGCTCCTTCACCAGATGGAGCCACCATATCAAATCCATCAGAATTAGCCCCATAGCCTAGTAATTCACCATATATTTTAGCCCCCCTTGCTTTTGCGTGTTCCAGTTCTTCTAAAACTATAATCCCACCTCCTCCCGAGATAATAAAACCGTCTCTATCGTTATCATAAGGCCTAGAGGAAATTTGAGGGTTTTCATTATATTTACTTGACAATGCAGCCATTGCATCAAACAAAACAGAAAGTGACCAATGTATTTCTTCACCTCCTCCTGCAAAAACAATGTCTTGAGAGCCGCTTCTAATTGCGTCTGAACCTACTGTTATACAATGAGCTGAAGTTGAGCATGCAGAAGTAATAGAAAAATTTAGTCCCTTTATTTTAAATGAATTAGCTAAATTTGCTGATACAGTAGATGACATACATTTTGGAACCATATAAGGGCCAACACGTTTGGGGCTCTTTTCCCTTGCAATATCGAATGAATGCATCATGCTAGATGTAGAAGGTCCTCCACTTCCTACAACTAAACCTGATCTCACATTAGAAACCTCATTGTTTTCAAGCCCACTGTCTTTTATAGCTTGCTCCATAGAAAGATATGCATAAGCTGCACCGTCACCCATAAATCTGAGTAACCGTCTATCTATTTTTTCATCTAAATTAATATTAATATTTCCTTTGAGGTGACTTCGAAAGCCCATTTTTTTATAATCTTCCGCAAAGACAATTCCTGATTTGCCTTGATAAAGTGATTTTTTAACATCTTGTAGATTGTTCCCAATTGAGCTAATAATGCCCATTCCAGTAATAACTACGCGCTTCATTTTAGTCTTCCTTAAATAGGCCTACACGGATGTCTTCAGCCTCATAAACTAAATTATCATCACAAATTACTTTTCCATTTGCGATTCCTAATATCAGCTTTC
>CAZCWO010000134.1:0-5608 GCA_964502335.1 uncultured Rhodobacterales bacterium
CATAGAATATGCTTACATTTCAGATGGTTACATGAAAGGTGTGGCGCGCCCGAGATGCAGTTCTTTGCCTTTCGTATGCACCAATTCAAATGCTTTACAAGTAATACTCTCAGTTTAGGTGATACATTTTATGTGTCAACAGGCACAAATGGTCTACTCTTAAATGAACTATTATACCAAGTAATAAATTAAAATAAAAAAATTCATATGACTATTTTTGTTAGTTATTATAACTTTAAATTATTCAAACAAGTTTTTTGGAGATTAAAATAACTAATATTAATAATATTCATTTATCCGATGACTGTTTAATTTGCGGTACAATTTTGACAGGTATAGGGGGGCGTATTCTTAGCTTTACAGGCTTAAAGAGAAGTGATGTAAATCCAAATATTTGTAATAGATGTAATATGCATATTCAGGATGGTAAAACCTGCGAAGTCTCAATCTTGTTTGTGGATTTATGCTCTTTTACTGAAATAACGCATATGCTAGGTCCTGATAAAACTCATAGATTAGTTGACCAATTTTTAAAAGAAATAACAGATGCTGTTTTAAAGAATTATGGTGTTATAGATAAATATTTAGGGGATGCTGCCATGGCATTATTCAATGTTCCTATTCAAAAAGAATTTCATGCTGAATTATCTTTAAAAGTAGTTAATCAGCTAAAAAAAATAATGCCAAATCTAAGTAAAGAACATGATGTTGATTTAAACTTCAGTGCTGGATTGGCTTTAGGAGCAGTCAGAGTAGGAAAACTAGGATCAAAAGATATTAAAGATTTTACAGTTATTGGTGATGCGGTTAATCGCTCTGCTAGATTACAAGCTCAAGCAAACCCCGGTGAAATTGTTCTAGATATTGGAGCATTTTCACATGTAAAAAATAAATTTTCTGACATTAAAGAAGAAAAAATGAGTTTAAAAGGCTTCCCTTCTGAGGTATCAGGATACAGGATCAATATAAATTCTAAAAGTTCTGGAATAACTGAAAATAAGATAAAAAACACAAATTCTAGAAATAGGTTTCCTGCTTATTGGTCAGTAATTTTAGCTCTTTTTGCATCCCCATGCATAGCTGGAGCTGCTCTGAGTCCTGGGGCAATAGTTTTAGCATTTGGAGCTCTCTCAGGATCTTCATTGTCATCTTTATCATCCACACCTTATGTTGTTGATCAATGGTTTATAAGATTGCCCTTTATGTTTTTTGCGTGTTTAGCAATTGGGATAAATTTTTATATGATTTATAACGCAAGAAAAGTTAGAAAAACTTTATTAGCAGATGGTATAAAATTAGAACTCACAATCAAAGAAAAAAGAATTGAAAAATGGGTTATTATTTTATCCTTAATTGCTATTTCAGTAATTTGTTTTGAGTTTATATCACATCATTTTGTAATGAGATTTACATTACTTTAAAAGTTGATAAGAAAAATAAATGGTTTAATCGCAATGTTTTTAAATTTAGCACACTAAATTACCTAAATTGTCTACCATATTGTCTACCCACATAAGCCGAGTTAAGATTTATGCTGATAATTCAATGTGTTACATTTAAAATGTTGGTTGGAATGGCTCCCCAGGACGGATTCGAACCGCCGGCCAAGCGATTAACAGTCGCTTGCTCTACCGCTGAGCTACTGGGGAATAAACTGATTTATACACTATTATATATTTCATGCAATAATCTTAACATAAGTTATTGAAAGTAGTTTAAAATTTTTTTTGCAGTATTATCAATATTTAATTTATCTAGATTGCTTAAATTTATTTTACATTTTATTTTTTTAAAATGTTTTTTTTCTGAATAAGCGTACATTGGGTCATAATGAATTTCTAAAATATTTTGAACAAAATCATTCCAAGATTTATTTTCTATCAGTTCCGACCAATATTTTATTGTTGTATTAGAATATCTTCCTTTCATTCCATCAAGAAATGGTTTTATCAATGAGGGATTATCTGTAAGATGTCCATATTCATTAATTAAAAATTCAACGCGTTTTATTAGAGGAGCTCTTAATAGTATTCTTTCTGACAAATTTAATTTTTTCCATAATTTTATAGGCAAGTGCAAATTACCTATTTTACTGCTTTCAGATTCAAGAAAGACAGGTTTATTAGGATTAAATTTATTTAGATTTTGATGTATCAAAGTTTCAAAATATTTTTGACTTGGTTGGCTTTCTTTAATTTCTTTTCCTAATAAAGAACCTCTATGATTAGCCAATCTTTCAAGATCAAGAACCTGAGCATTTAAAATTTTTAAATTATCTAGTATTTTAGTTTTTGCTGTTCCTGTCTGTGCTTGAATAATTTTAAAATCAAATTTAGGCATTACATTAAGTTCATTAATTATTTTTTTTCTATAAGTTTTGTAACCACCCTTTAGGATTTTTACTCTCCACCCAATTTCATTTAAAATGATTGCCAGTGACCTACTTCGTTGCCCTCCTCTCCAACAATAAATCAAACAAGTCCAAGAACCCTTTTTATTTGAAAACTCAGTATTTAAAAACTTTGATATATTTTTAGAAATTAATGAAGCACCTAATATTTTGGCTTTGAATGGGTTCACTTGTTTATATGTGGTCCCAACTTTTTGCCTTTCTTCATCATTTAAAATAGGCACATTTATAGAACCAGGTATATGGTCAATTTTGAATTCAGATGGAGATCTTACATCAATTATATCAATTTTGCCATTATCCCTCCAATCATCTATATAGGCTATCGAATTCATGTAGATCAACCAACTTTTATAGTTTCTTCTTTAATAACAGTTCCTATTATTGATGCTTTAATATTTTGTGATTTTAACTGATTCAATATTTTTTTCTCGCTTTCTTTTTCGATAATAGCCAATAATCCTCCCCCCGTTTGCGGGTCAAAAATTATTTGATTTTTATAATCAGAAAAGACATCAAATCCAGAGGCTTTTCTGTTTGCATCAGACAGTGAGGAAACTATTCCGTTCTGTAGAATTCTATAAACACCATCTAAAACTGGAATTTTGCTAAGGTTGAATCTTGCTCCAAATGGTTGCGTTAAATTTAGAGTATGCCTAGCTAAACCAAAACCAGTTACATCCGTTACTAACGTTATATGATTATTTAATAAAATTTCACCTGCAATTTGATTTGAAGAGAGCATGGCGTTAATAACATTTTGATATTCATCAGGTTTTGATTTTCCTCTCATATGAGCAGCTAAAATAATACCTACACCTAAAGGTTTTGTTAAAATCAATCTATTGCCTACCTTAGGTTTTTTGAGTTTAAAAGTTTTTGGCCTAAATCCAGTAATAGCAAACCCTACTTGTAAATCTGTTCCTTCACTAGTGTGTCCACCATTTAATTTCATATTATGATCGAGGAAGACTTTACTTGCTCCACCAATTAATTCAGATATTAATCTGGTTTGAGTTTTTTTTAATCCAGGAGGTATAATAAATATTGCTTCAGCAGAATGGGGTTTTGCCCCGGCAGTAATGATGTCTGATATTGAATGCAAAGCTGCAATTCTTGATAAATCATAGGGGTCATTAATTATAGATGAAATTAAATCAACTGATTGAACTATCTCCATACCTAACGGTGCCTGAATTACCGATACATCATTAGTAATATCAATATTGGATACAGTTTGAAATGCATTTACTGCTTTTATAGCTTCTTCTAATGATAACCATTGAGCCTTTGCTCCGCACCCTAGACATTTAATTTTTGCTAGCGATGGGTCTCCAAAATCTTTTTCAGTAATCAAATTAGGATGAGGCTTTAGACTTTTCATTTCCATTGGCGGTAATACGTTGTATTTTTTTATAAAGTTTTCATCGATAAACTTTTTTAACATCCATGACCATTTGCTTTTAAAAGAAAATGGACCCCAAGAAAAAATTGCTTTGCTTTTGCCATCTCCAATTAATGATAAAAATGTTTTTTGTGGTTTATATGAAGTGTATCTTAATTTTAAAATCCTTGCTCTTAAGTTTTTTGATAAAATTGTGCCTTGCCTTACAGCGTATACACCTGACTTGACGAGGTTTTTGCCCTTAATAGAGCAAACATCTCCAGATGCAAATATATTTTCATTAGACGATTGTAAAAAATTATTTACTTCAATAAATCCATCATCAGAAAGGGTTAGGTCAGATTGTGAAATCCATTTTGGTGCAGTTATTGACGTTACCAAGACACTAAAATCACTTTTGATTTTAGTTCCCCTTTTAGTTTTAACAAAATTATTGCCAATCTCAATTACTGGATTATCAGAAATAAGATTAATGTTATTTTCAATAAGAAAATTAGTTGCATTTAACTTTGCTAAAGCGCTATGGCCACCTATTAAATTTTTACTTTTAGAAATTAAGGTGACTTGTTTTTCAATTAAAGTTTTTTGATTATTTAAATAATTTTTAATAGATAAAGCTATTTCAATTCCTCCAGCTCCACCTCCAATTATTACAAAATTAATATTTTTATATTTATTGATTTTACTTTTCATATTTTCAAAAACCTGAATTAGATTAGATATTGGTTTAATAGGAACGCCGTATTTTTTAGCTCCAACAATCGAATTCAATTCAGGTTCGCCACCTGTATTTATAGACAAAGTGTCATAATAAATAGGTGTTCTGTTTTGAAGAGAAATGTATTTTTTTTCTGAGTTTAAACCAATAACTCTGTCAATAATTAATCTAGAATTTGCAAAACTGCATAATTTAAGAAGGTCTATTTGGGTGTCTTCTTTAGTAAAAGTGCCTGCTATATAACCTGGCAACATTCCACTATAAGACGAAGAAATGAAGTTATTAATCATGGTTATTCTTAATCCTGGAATTGATTTCATTCCAAAATGTTTCAAAACAGCAATGTGTGAATGACCTCCTCCAACGAGAACCAAATCATGAGCAACTGGAGCTTTATCAATTAATGAGTTATTAAAATTCATTTAATTTATTAGCAGTGAGTAATGTTTTTTAATTGCAATAAGTCTGCGTTGGAGGCCGGACCCGGAATCGAACCGGGGTAGCGGGATTTGCAGTCCCGAACATCAACCACTCTGCCATCCGGCCATCACCTGACTTTTTTATATTTTTTAACTGAGAGTGTAAATACATATTCCAACTTTATTTTTCCAAATTAAATAATAAAATCACTAAATGATTTTTAAAGAATGATAAAAAAAACTCCTCTTATTAATTTTACTTTCTTTAGGTCTTTATGGTTGTTCTCCTAATAAGCCAATAGTGCATTATGCTAGTGAGAACACTATATCCATAAAATTTAGTGCGTATAATTATGTACCAAGTGTAATTGCTGAAGAAATTGATATGGCAATAAGACATTGTTCATCATACGGAAAAGGAATAAAATTGGTTTCATCTAACGCAGTATCAACATATTCAACAGAAGAAACTCATACTTTTCTTTGTTATGAAAATTTCAGAACTAAACGAATTGAAGTTCAGGTATCCGACTAAATGAAATAAAACATAGAAATAGATATATAAAAAGTTTGTATCCACATGGGAATATCTCCTATTTGTTGGTATTTAAATTTGTGTTAAAATTTGAGGTATGGAAAAGTTATTAAAATATTGT
>CAZCWO010000135.1:0-5560 GCA_964502335.1 uncultured Rhodobacterales bacterium
GCATTTAGAGGTCTCTCGTCCAACCGATGTTTGGGGCCATTTAAGGAGTTTATTTGACCATTCTGTACAATGCCCTTGGCCAGAACCAGTATACGTTCTGCCTTCTCCAAAAACTTGAACCGGAATAAAAATAACAATCAAAAAAATAAATAATTTCTTCATTCTTTACAAATCTACTCAATTTTTAATTTTCAAATTCTAAGTCTATTTTTAACTTAAGCTAACAAACTAACTTTATAAACGTCAATATGTAAGTAATTTGTATGTTATTTATCATATTTAAATTTATTTAAATGGATTATGATGTAAATTGTGCATTCCTGCGTTAGAAATATCTGTTTCCCCACACATAGCCATGGTTAAATCAAGTTCCTTTTGAATAATTTTAAGTGCAATTTCAACTCCTTCTTGCCCCCTTGCCCCTAATCCATAAATATATGGTCGACCTATATATGTAAAATTGGCACCTAGTGATAAGGCTTTAAAAACATCCTGGCCAGATCTTATGCCGCCATCAAAATGAACTTCTAATTTATTTTTAACCTCAGCGACTATTTCCGGCAAAACTGAAATGGATGAGGGAGCCCCATCTAATTGCCTTCCACCATGGTTAGAAACAATTATGGCATCAGCACCAGTGCGAGATGCTAATTTTGCATCTTCTTTATCCATAATACCCTTTAAAATCAGTTTTCCTGGCCATCTTTCACGTATCCAATCTATATCTTTCCAAGTCAAAGCAGGATCAAATTGGTCAGCTGTCCAAGATGCTAAAGAAGAAAGATTAGTGACATCATTGACATGACCCATGATGTTTCCAAAATTATATCTTTTTGCAGTTAGCATATTTAAACACCATGATGGTTTAGAAATAAATTGCTGGATTGTATTTAAATTTATTTTTGGTGGAGCTGTTAAATGATTTCTCACATCGTTATGTCTTTGACCCATAACTTGCAAATCAAGTGTAACAATTAAAGCGGAACACTTTGCTGATTTTGCCCTCCTAATTAATCCATCCATAAAAACTCTGTCTTTCATCATGTATAGTTGGAACCAAAAGGGCTTTGATACATTTTGCGCAACATCCTCAATGGAACAAATGCTCATAGTAGAAAGCGTAAATGGAACGCCCATTTTCTCCGCTGCCTTGGCAGCTAAAATCTCTCCATTGGCGTATTGAAGTCCACAAATTCCTATGGGAGATAAGGCTATAGGCATACTTACTTTTTGGCCAAGAGTTTTAATATTTAAACTGCGCCCTGTCATGTCTCTAGCAACGCGCTGTCTAAATTTTATACTTCTAAAATCATTTTCATTACTTTTATAAGTTGAAGAAGTCCAGGACCCTGTGTCAACATACTCAAAAAACATTTTTGGAACACGTTTTTTAGCTAACTTATATAAATCATTTATTTCTAGAATTTTAATTGATTTCGCCCTTATAAATTGATTTAACTTTAATGATCTGTTTTCTCTTTGCTAATTAATATCTTTAAATATTCTCTAAGATGAAAAAGTAAACTAACCTCTTTAACTGAGAAGGTAAATGCTCAAAAAACAAAAAACTTTACTCTTGGCGTTTTGACTTTTCTTTGCGGAGTTTTTTTTCTTCAATTAATGGGTATAGTTATAAAGCTCATAGGATCATCCTATCCATCAATTCAACTTTCTTTGTATCGCAATATCTTTGGTCTTATACCTATTTTATTATTTTTTTATTTTTCAAAAAACACACACAAATATGATTTGATTAAGAGAATACCAAACTTTGGGTTTCTATTCTCAGAGGATTTTTCATGGCTTTCGCTCAATTTTGCTTTTTTACTTCATTAATCTTTCTCAAGTTTGCCACAGCAACTTCCTTAACTTTATTAACACCTTTTATAGTAGCTATTTTTTCTATTCCGATGTTAGGAACTAAAATAGATTTTTGGAAGTGGATTGCTATAATTAATGGTTTTTCTGGTGCTATAGTTATTATTAGTCCATCTAATGAAATATTTAGTATATATGCTTTACTTCCTTTAGGAGCTTCTTTTGGATACGGAATGAACTTAGTCTTAGTAAGGTTATTTCCTAAGGAAATTCCTACAATTATCATTCAGTGGCATAGTCAGGTCAGCTCTATATTCTTTTCTTTATAGTTTTTATTACTAACGTTTCAATATGTTCAAATATTAAATTTTCAAGATTTAATATTGGTATTTAGCATGGGGTTTCTTGGTGGGACAGGCGTTTACTTAATGATGGCGTCCTACAGGATGACAAATCATATTAATTTAGGCCCTTTTCATTATTTTAGTATTATTTTCTCCTTTGCATTAGGTTGGTTATTTTTCAAGAAGCACCTTTCGACGAATTACTTCCAGGCATATTTTTTATTGTATTTGCAGGCATGATAATTTACTGGAGAGAAATAAAATCATCTAACAATTAGTATCATTTTAATTTTGTGGAAGAACATATTAATGGAAGTTATAAAAAATCCAATCAGGGGAACAGGTCTGCAAATCCAAAGAGGAATTTGCAAAGGGAACATAAAGGACGATCCTTCTTCAGTAATAAATTTATTACAATATTGTCCAATCTCAAAAGAAACACCATTAATTGAAAATAATAAATTAACAAAATTATTAAGGTTAAAAAGAATTGCTTTTAAAGATGAACGAAGACGCATGGGACTTGGAAGTTTCAAAGCTTTGGGGGGTGCATACGTCATTGCAAAAGCAGCTTATAAGAAGATAGGAGAGAAAATAAAAATTCCAGAATTAGCTAAAAAAGCTTTAACCGGCTCTACTTATGTGACTGCAAGTGCAGGCAACCATGGACTATCAGTAGCTGCCGGAGCCAGAATTTTCGGAGCAAAAGCAGTAATATACCTATCTATTTCAGTTCCAAGTGAATTTGTAAAAAGACTAAAGGGATATGGAGCAACTGTTATAATTGAGGGAAAAGACTACGAAAGAAGTATGGATGCCGCACAAATTGCCTCTGAGAAAAACGGTTGGACCTTACTATCAGATGTTACTTGGAATGGATATGAAGGTGGAATTGATGTAATGGAAGGATATCTTGTAATGCCTCACGAAGCAGTTAAAGATTGGAAGGGAGAGTATCCAACTCACGTTTTCTTGCAAACTGGATGTGGGGGATTAGCTGCGGCTGTGACTTCATATTTAAGGAAAACATGGGGTGATAATTTTATAATCTGTACTGTTGAACCTACAGCCGCTCCGGCTATTCAGGAAAGCATTATTAAAGGAAAACCTGTCCATACATCTGGACCTGCATCAAATATGGGAAGGCTCGATTGTAAAATGTCATCTCATGTTGCATTAAAATGTTTGGCAAAAGAAGCTGATTACTTGATGAGTTTAAGTGATGAATTTGTATCCAATGAAATAAAAGTACTAGAAAAATTTAATCTACAAACATCTCCTTCTGGAGGAGCAGGTTTCGCGGGATTAATTTATTGTATTAAAAATAAATTATTAGATGTAAACAATGAAAGCAGGGTATTAATTTTTATTTCTGAGGGGGCTTCAGATGAGTAATACTTTTATTAAGTTTTAATAATTAATTTCAATCTCAATTCTTCTATTTTTTGCCTTGCCCTCTTCGGTATCATTAGATGCTACTGGGCGACTTTCCCCGTAACTAATTGCCTGAAGGTTTTGTTCTTGAATTTTTCCAGAACTCGATAACTCTTGGACAACACTTGCAGAACGTGCAGCAGCCAAATCCCAATTATCTCTGTATCTACCTCCAAAAACTAATGGCACATCATCAGTATGACCTGAAACAGTAACTACTCCCTTACTATCTTCACTGGCATCAGCAATTTTTTTCATTATATCTCTGGCTTGTGGTGTTAAAGTAGCTGATCCTGAAGGGAAGGATCCCGCTGAACCTACTGTCACTATAACTTTGTCACCTTCTCTTTCAACATTCAACAATCCTTTGTCAATCTGCTCTGCTAATGCGATCTTAAGTTCTTCTTCAGCTTTAGCTGCTTCATTTTCAGAAGCTTTTGAATCTCCTTCAGATCCGTCGCCGTCACCATCAGCTGTTCCCCCGCCAGATTTTGCAGCTTCAGTTGCAGACGCAGCTAGCTTTTGTAATTCACCTTCTAATCCTCCAAACAAAACCTCAGTTTCAGATTTTCCACCGCCAGAGGCTTTAGCTTTTTCTAAGGCATTTAGTGTCTCCTGCAATAATTGTGGGAGATTTTTTTCCTCTTGCTCTGTAGGAGTAAAATTCACAACCATTTTTTCTCCTAAAACTTCTATTTCAATGTCACCTCTAGCAACTGCATCTTCAAGGGCTTTGGCAAGTTCTTCAGCAGACTGTTCTGTTTCACCTGCTTTTCCTTCATCATCTTTAGTCTTGTTTTGTAACTCAACATCTGGCTGCTCGACTTTAGTTGTCTGCTGTTGCATTGTGTCTGTCACAGAGGGGGAAGGAGACGGACTAAAGTTAAGAGATAGTATTGTTGTACCCTTTGGCTGTTCAACAACGGGAATTACCCTTTGAACACCAAAGGCATTCTTCAGAGAACCTGAAATCTGTTTAAATTTAGGAACATTAAACTCAGCAAAAGATAAAATCAGAACAAAGAAAGCCATTAAAAGAGTGGCCATGTCCGCAAATGTCGCCATCCAAGCTGGCGCTCCAACAGGCGGGCATTTAGGACATTCTTCCTCTTCCTCTTCTTCTTCTTCTATAGCTTCTTCAGCCATTTCAAACTCTTTCTAGATTTAATTGATTATGCAGCAGCTTCAAGCTTCGCCTGCGCCGCAGGTGCTAAATTAGCTACTAATTCATCTTGAATGTTTCTAGGAGATTCACCCCTTGCAATATTCTGCAAACCCGTGATTACCATTCCACGATAAACTATTTCAGCTGCAGTATAATTTTCTAAAACAGTCCTCATAGGCATAAACAGAACGTTAGCTATAAAAGCTCCGTATAATGTTGTTAAAAGAGCAACGGCCATTGCAGGCCCAATGGCTTTTGGATCAGCCATATTTCCTAACATCAATACCAAACCAACAAGTGTGCCAATCATTCCCATCGCCGGAGCGATATCAACCCATGCCCCTACAACTCCCTGCATAGCTTCATGTCTTGTTTTCATCGCGCCAATTTCAGTCTTCATCTGAGTAGTTAATTTTTTTTCATCAGCTCCATCTACAAGCATTTGCATACCTTTCGCCCAAAACTTATCTGGAACTTCTTGTCCTTCAAGTGCCATCATACCATCTTTTCTTGCTATGCCAGCTAACTCAACCATTCTCGTGATTAACTCATCCGGAGCTTTAACTGGTGGAAGAAAAGCCTTTGACATTGCGCCGAAACTTCCAAGAAATGTTGGTAAAGGACAGGTGTACATAACTGCAAAAAATGTACCCCCAAAAACAATCAATATAGACGGAACATCAATAAAGGGGCCAACCCCTCCTCCTGAAACCATCGCGAAAACAATCATTCCAATTGCTCCGACTATTCCTATAAGAGACGCTATATCCATGATTATACCTCAATAAAATTCTTTAAT
>CAZCWO010000136.1:0-5494 GCA_964502335.1 uncultured Rhodobacterales bacterium
TATTAGGTATAACGTTAACGTGATCTGAACCATTGATCAAAACAGTTTGTATCTGTGGTTTAATAATTGCTTGATTATTCAAAATTCTTGTTGGAATAAAATCTTCCCATCCAAAAGATAAATAGCTATTAAAAGCATTTATGTTGCCAATTTTAGTATCTTCATCTTTGCTTTTCGAAATATCGTATAAGCTAGCAGAAAATGAAGCTTCCAAAAACCCCAAACCCTTAGAAAGTAAGAAGTTTCTTTGGGTTGAGATTGTATTAGAATACCTTGAAAGGTCGTAACCTTCATCTTCTTTAAGATCTAAAATGCTCATCTGAACCTTACCAAAAGAGTTTTCATAAGGAGGAGTAAATTCCTTTTCATATTTGATAGAAGGTAAAACTAAAGGAGAGTTATTGTTCTCAGTTTTTCTTGAGAGGCTGCCTATTTTGTAAAGCTCGACTGATGTATAACTATCGTTAGTAAACTTTTCAGATGATAAGCTTGATTTTAGAATTGTATCATTTGTTAGTTTGTATTTCCTCAAAAAACTATCTTCACTTGAATCCTGAAGAACAATATTTGTTTTCCAATTATCTTTCATCATAGATTTATAGTTGATAAATCCAGAGATTACTTCTTCATCATTCTTATTAACTGTATCAACTTTTCCGCCAATAAAATTAGCCTTGAGGTTTGATGATTTTGTAACATTCCTATATTCAAAATCAGTCAAAATGCCAGCCTTTGACAATACTATAGGTGTTATTGTATAGTCCTTGCTTTGAGATTTATTAATAAAATACGGTTGTTTAATAGTTATGCCAGTATCTTTGCCTATACTGATATTAGGGGACAAAAACCCACTTTTCCTTTTTACAGTCCAATCAGGATGAGCAAATGTAGGTATGTATAAAATTGGCAGATTAAATAAATGCATTGTCACACCATCATGATGAATAGTATGAGTATTTTTATTTATTTTCGTTGTTCTAGCGCTGAAGTGCCATAAAGGAATTTCTTTATTTTCTAAATCACAATTGCAGGGCGTATATTTAGTGCCTTCATAAATTGCCAAATTTTTATTTTTTATAAATAAATTTCTTGCAGTCATTTGACTACCGTCAGATGATAATTTTGAATATAAATTTTTCATAAAGATATTTGAAAGGCTATTTTTAATGATTAAATTTTCACCATTATGAAACCCTCCCTCTTTTTCAACTAAAGAAACTTTCCCTTTAGCATGAATTTCATCCAATGATTTATAATATATAATTTTATCACTAGATAATTTCATTTTTTTGAAAATAATAGATACATTACCTATAGCAGTTAAAGTATTTTGATTGTGGTCTAAAGTAACTGAATCTGCGCTAAACATTGCTTCATCATTGTTAATTAATTTTTGAGTGCTTTCAGCCTCAATTATATTAGAGCTTTGTTTTTGGTACAAATCTTCAGGAACTTTGTTTGTGAGTTCAGTGCTTTCAACCTCAATTATATTAGAACTTTGTTTAGGGCTCAAATCTTCAGAAATTTTTTTTATAATAAAATTATTACTATTATCATAATTACTGATAAATTTGATTATTTCATCGGTATGAAATATATCTTTAGTTTGACTTTTATGATCTAAATTAGATTCTGCAAAAGCTGGTGAGGTCAATAGTAAAAAAATAAAAGCAAAGCGCATAAAAGTTTTTAGAAAAATATTAATATTATAGCTAAAAAAATTATAAACTATAGTTTATAATTTAGTCTAAAAAATAAAATTTTTAAATTTAAAAGTTAAGTTAAATGAAAACTAAATTTAGAATATTTATAATCTGTTTTTCTCTTATAGTGATTTCATATACAGTAAAAGCAGATTTTTTAAAGGGTGTTGAAGCTTTTAATGAAAAAAATTATATTTTAGCCTTTAAATTTTGGTCAGAAAGTTCTGAAAATGGTGATTTATACTCCCAATTGAATCTTGCGCTCTTATATAAACATGGATTAGGGGTTGAACAAAGCTATGCAAAAGCATTTAATTTATTAAAGACTGCATCATCAAATGGAGTGCCCGAAGCACACTATAATCTTGCACTTTTTTATTATAATGGATTAGGAGTAAAACAAGATTATACATCTGCTAGAGAGTTATTTCTTTTATCTAATATAGACAATGTACTTGGTTCTAACTATTACTTGGGTCTTATATACTTGAACGCTCTCAAAGTTGAAAAAGATATTAATTCTTCTTTAAGCTATTTTAAATTAGCTTCTGAAAATAATATTCCTGAAGCACATTGTAATCTTGCTTTATTATACTTAGAAGGTATGGGGGTTCCTCAAAATTATAATGAAGCATTAAAATTATATACATTAGGGGCTGATGAAGGTATTTCAGATTGTCAGAATGGTTTAGGGTGGATGTATAATAATGGCATTGGTGTTGAGAAAAACTTAAATCAAGCTATTCATTGGTACGAATTGGCTGCAGAACAAAAGCATAAAAGAGCTCAATATAATCTTGGTGTAATTTTTTTAAATGAAAAGTCGATTTATGAGCATACCTTAACTTCTTTGAAGTGGTTTTCTTTGGCTGCTGAGCAAGGAGTTCCTGAAGCACAATATAACTTAGCAACAATATACTTTGAGGGAGTTGGTGTTGTTCAAAATTTTTCTAAAGCTTTTGAATATTTTTATAAATCATCAGTAAATGGTTTTAATATGTCTCAGTATAAACTTGCAAAACTGTATTTGAAAGGATGGGGGGTTGAGAAAAATAAAATCAAGTCCTTTATGTGGCTTAATATTGCAGCTTCACAGGGTTATAAAAAAGGTATGGAAGAAAGGGATGAATTAATGAAGACTTTGACTAATGTGGAGATAAAAACTGGTCAAAAAATGTCTTTGGATTGTTTTTCAAAAAAACTTAAAGATTGTTAAATTTAAATAAACAATTTGCCAGGGTTTAAAATATTTTTAGGATCTAGTGATAATTTAATTTTTTTCATCAACTCCAGTGATGTTTTATCTTTATATTTTTTGAGTTCTTTTATTTTTAACTGTCCAATGCCATGTTCTGCACTAAAGGAACCGTCAAATTTTTTAACCTTTGCATAAACTAAATCTTTAAGCTTACTTTGATTTTGAAATACGTAAGGATGATCTTTGCTGATGTCCATAAGATTATAATGTAAATTTCCATCTCCTAAATGTCCGAAGACACAAACCTTTACTCTGCTGTGATATTTATTTAAATCTTTAGATGTGCTGTTCCAAAATTCTGCCATTCTACTTAGAGGAATAGAAATATCTAATTTTAGTTGAAATCCTTCTTGCATTTGAGCAATATTAGCGTTTTCCCTTATTTCCCATAATTCTTTATTCTGTTGATTTGATTGTGAAATAACAGCATCTTCAATCAGTTCTTTTTCAATTGTATTTGCCATTATTTCTAAAACTTTATTTTTAAAAATAGTTTCACCTGTTTCATTTGTTTTTAAGTCTAAATCAGATGTTGTGGAAAATTCAACTAGAGCGGCCATTTCAGGTATATTATAAAAAGGTTTATTGTAATGTGGAAATTGTCTATGAACAATTTCCAAAATTGGCTTTGTCATTATTTCAAATGCTTCTATATCGTTTCCAGTAACTGATTTCAAGTACTGAAGCAATTCAATCGATTTAAATATATCCCTTACTTTCATAAATGATGATAATTTTAACTTTGGTTTTTGAAATAACTTAATGGTGGCAGCAGTTATAATAGCAAGGGTTCCCTCAGAACCTATTAATAATTTATGTAGTGCATAACCAGTATTATCTTTATGAAGAGCTGTTAAAGTGTTAATAATTTTACCATCAGCAAGTACGGCTTCTATACCTAAAACTAGATCTCTTGTAGAACCATATTTCAGTACATTATTTCCCCCAGCATTGGTTGCTAAATTTCCACCAATAGTGCAACTACCCTTTGCAGCTAAGTTAATAGGAAAAACTTTATTCTTTTTATCCACTTCATTGTGGATGCTTTCGAGTATGCACCCTGCTTCAACAGTAATAGTATTTCCTGTTAAATCTATTGATCTAATTTTATTTAATTTTGTTAAATTCATTAGAATAGAATTACCAGTTTGATCTGGAGTTGCTCCACCGCATAATCCAGTGTTGCCCCCTTGAGGAACTATTGGAATTCCATTTTTAGAAGCAAGTTTAACTACACTGGATACTTCTTTTGTTGATTCAGGAAATATTACAAAGTTAGTTTTACCTTTAAAAACACCCCTCCAATCTGAAAGGAACTGATCATTTTCACTAACAAGAATTTGATTGTTAACTAGTGATTGAAACTCATCAATTTTATTTTTATTTAAGGTCATGAAACTACAATGCTGCCCTTTTAAGTCTATCGTTTATAGCCACTCCAATGCCCTTATTTGGAATTGGTGCAACCATTATATTCTTTGCATTACTCTTATCAAGTGTGCGAAGCATGCTAAATAGGTTTTTTGCGGCTTCATTGAGATTTCCGCTCTTACTTAAATTTAGAGAAACTCCATCAAATTTATTATCAGGCATCAAATTTTTGAAGCCTAAATATGCACAATCAGTAGAACAATTTGTTGAATTTAAAATTAAACTTTTTTGAGTTGAATAATGTTTAAGTAGCTGACCAGGACTTTCAATTAATTCTGAACTGATATTTAGTTTGGCTTGACAATTGGTTGCTTTTTGAATCATCTCTAACGTGATAGGTCCTGGTCTTAGTATAACGGGGTAATTTCCTCTTGCATCAACTACAGTAGACTCGATACCTTTTTCTGTTGGGCCATTATCAATTATTAGCTTTATTTTCTCACCAAACTCTTCGAATACATGTTCTGCAGAAGTTGGACTAACCATCCCAGATTTATTAGCACTAGGTGCTGCAATTGGCTTATTTAATTTTGAGATAATGTCTTGTAAAATTGTACTTCTAGGAACCCTTATAGCAATACTATCTAAATTAGCTGTAGAAAATTTAGATATACTGTTATTTCTTTTTTGATCCATTACTATGGTTAAGGGACCTGGCCAAAAAGCTTCTGATAAAAGATTTGATAAATGAGTTTCTTTGCAAAAATTATAAGCCATATCTATATTTGATACATGTGAAATTAAAGGATTGATGAAAGGCCTTTTTTTTAATTTATAAATTTGAGAAACCGCAGTGTCTGATGTTGCGTCAGCTCCTAAACCGTAAACAGTTTCTGTAGGGAAAGCGACCAAATCATTATTTGATAGAAGATCTACTGCTGTTGATAAAATATCTTCAGAATAAAATTGTATATTATTATTAATTAAAATTTTTGACATATTAAATCATTGTTAAGTATTTATTTATTATTTTATAATATATTTAACAAATAAAAGCATGGAAAGTTTATGTGCGGAAGATTTACACTGTCATCTAATTTGAATGATTTAAAAAATGAATTTTCTGATGATTTGTCAGGAAATTTTCCTGCCAGATATAATA
>CAZCWO010000137.1:0-5463 GCA_964502335.1 uncultured Rhodobacterales bacterium
TTAGATCCGCCTCTAACATAAGTGCTATTAACTTAGAAAAATAATAGTTATCCATCGAATGCATAGATGTTAAATGTGATCCTGCCACTCTTCCATTTAGTCGTAATCTATTAGTGTGATAAGTGAGCATTTCGACATGCCTTGAAAGAGGATCATCACTTTCATCACAATGCATATCAACCAATAGATTTCTTTTTTCGGCTAATTCGCACAGGATTTTTATTGATTCTGTTCCATCTGCCATTGTTCTTTCAAAGTGAGGTATTCCTCCGATAACATCTACGCCCATGTCAAGTGATTTAATTAAATTATCTAGACAGTTGGCCCTAAGCAAACCATCTTGAGGAAAGGCAACTAATTGAAGATTTATGTATTCTTTCATTTCCTCTCTAATTTCAAGTAATGATTCAACGGCAAGTAAATTTTCGCTAGAAACGTCAACATGCGACCTTATTGATAAAGTCCCTCTTGCGATAGACCATTTACAAAGCTCTTTAGCTCGCGCTTTGATAGCTTCTTTTGTTAGGGATGGTTTTAATTCTCCCCATAATTGAATACCTTCAAGTAAAGTTCCTGATTTATTGATTCTAGGCAAACCATAACTTAAAGTTGCATCCATATGGAAATGGCTGTCTATAAAAGGTGAAGTAACAAAATAACCATTTGCATCTAACTCTGGGCAACCGTTTTGAGGTAAGTTGTCACTTATCTCAGCAATTACTCCATTTTTAATCAAAATATCGGTATTTTGTTTATCACCTAAGTTGCAGTTTTTGATTAGTAAATCTGACATAATTTTTCCTCTTTAGTGTCTTTCGCCCCTGCGAAACGGAATAAGAAGTGCTTTTGGGTACCTTGTTCTTTTTGAGGCAATGATCATTGCTACTATACTTAAAATAAAGGGAAGCATTAAGAAAAATTGATAAGGAATAAATGCTCCTGCTAACTGTTGAGCACGAACTTGGTAGGCATCTAATCCTGCAAACAAAATAGCTCCTAATAAAGCTCTTTCTGGTTTCCAAGCAGCAAAGATTACTAATGCTATTGCTATCCAACCTCTTCCGTTAATCATTCCAAAGTAAAAAGCATCAAAAGCAGACATTGTTAAATAAGCTCCTCCAACTGCCATCAATGCACTGCCAATAATAACAGAAACTGTTCTTACGAGTAAGACGTCAATTCCTTGAGCTTCTAAAGCCATAGGATTTTCCCCCGCCATTTTAATTGACAAACCAAAAGGAGTTGAATTTAAAAGCCAAAAAATAATTATTACCGAAATAAAGGCAATATAAGTAAATGGTGTGTGTTGAAACAAAGCCTCTCCAAAAAAAGGAATATCTGATAAATAGGGTATATTGATTTTTTCAAATGGTATTATTTTTGGAGGAGTAGTTGAACTTGGCAAAATAAGTCTAAATGAAAAAAAGCCTATTGAAGAAGCAAGCATGGTAATACCAATCCCTGTAACATGCTGTGAAGCACCTAAATAAACAGTAAAAATTGCGTGAAGGAAACCAAAGAGTGCACCAATTATAGCTGCCAACAGAACGCCCGAATAAAGATCAGCGCCTAGATATACAGACATCCAGCCTACCATCGCTCCAAGTGACATGATACCCTCAATACCTAAATTTAAAACTCCTGATCTTTCGCAGATTACTTCGCCTAAAGTTGCGAAAATTAGTGGACAAGCAATTCTAATGGTTGCTGCCCAAAATCCAGCTGTAAAGAGTATTTCAATAAAATCAAAAATCATTTACTTGAACCCAATAACTTAACTTTAAACTGAATGAATACTAAACTTACAAGAACGCATAAAACTGTAATCGCCACTATAACATCTGCAAGGTAACTCGGAACGTTCATCGACCTGCTCATAGCATCAGCGCCTACGTAAATAGACGCTAAAAATATTCCTGAGGCTATTACACCTAGTGGATGAAGTCCTGCAAGCATTGCAACAGCAATTCCAGCATAACCAAAGCCTGGTGACAAATCTAATGTTAAGTAACCTTTTAACCCAGCTGTTTCAGTAACTCCAGCCATTCCAGCCATTCCACCACTCAAAAGAGCAACAATTAAAATAGTTTTCAAAACAGGTAATCCTGAATGACTTGCTGCTGAGGGATTAAAGCCCACAGCTTTAATCTGATATCCTATAATATGTCTTGAAAGTAAAATCCAAATGAGTACTGCAAAAAATATTGAAAAAATAAAACCTAAATGAAGTCTTGTTCTTGCAACTATTTGAGGAAGAACCCCTTGATCTATTACAGAAGCACCTTGTGGCCAACCGAGTGACATAGGGTCTTTCCATGGTCCTTCCAGTAAATAACTTACAAGTAAAATTACTATAAAATTAGTTAAAAGTGTTGTCACGACTTCGTCAACTTTATAATAATTTTTCAACAGTACTAAAGGAAGAAGAAGAAGCCCTCCAGCAACTGCGCCAACAAGAAAAAGAAATGGTATCATTAATATAGTTGGCAACTCAATCAAACCAGTTCCAAAAAATGTTACCGCTAAGGCTCCAGCATATAACTGCCCCTCTGCACCAATATTCCAAAATTTAGCTTTGAAGGCTATGCTTGCTGCAAGGCCAGTAAGAATTAATGGTGTAGCTCTTGATAGTGTCTCTGCAATTGCATTTCTAGAACCGAACGATCCTATCAACAGTTCTTTATATGATTCTAATGGACTTACACCTGCTAATAAAATTAAGAAACACGATATTAATAAAGCAATAAAAACGGCAATAAAAGGAGCAATAACATTCATCCAAAAGCTTCTATTTTCTCTTTTCTCAAGCCTAAAATTAATCATTGGCGAAACCTTCTCCTGACATCATCATTCCAATTTTTAATTTATCTAAATTATCAGTATATAATGGCGCTGAAAGCTGACCATTGTACATGACACTTATTTTGTCTGAAAGAGAAATTAATTCATCCAAGTCTTCACCTATAATTAAAATGGCGTTTCCATTTTCTCTAGCATCTAAGAGCATTTTATGAACTGCTGCGATAGCACCTTCATCAAGACCTCTCGTGGGTTGGCATGCAATTATTATTTTTGGATTTCTATTTAACCATCTACCAATTAATAATTTTTGAACATTGCCTCCTGACAATAACCTTGCTGGTTGATTGATTGATTGGAGTCTAACATCATTAATTTCACATATTTTTTTAGCCTTTTGTTTGCTAATTGTATCGTTGATAAAACCAAATTTATTGCTAATTTTTTGATTTTCAATTTCAGTCATAATAGTATTTTCCCAGATACTCATGTCTCCAATTAAACCGTCTTTATTTCTATCTTCCGGGATGTAAGCAATTCCTAAGTCCATGAAATTTTTTGGTGTGAAAAAATTTATTTCATTTTCTTCCATAAAAATTTTTCCTTCAGTTGGTTTTACATGACCAGCCAAAAGTTTAGCTAGATTTTGTTGTCCATTTCCAGCAACTCCAGCAATACCTAAAATTTCACCTCCAAATAAATTTAAGTTTAAGTTTTTGATTTTCACGTCAAGATCAATTTCAGTTCGGTAAAAAATATTTTCTATTCTTAAGAATTCTCCTTTAGGTATATTTTTTTTCTTTTTAGGATAAGAGACTTCCTTCCCCACGATCAGTGAGGCTAAGGATTTATAATCTGCATGATTTGTAATTTTCTCACCTACAATTTTTCCATTTCTTAGAACTATAATTCTATTGCTAATGGAAAGAACTTCATTGAGTTTGTGAGAAATTAGAATGACTGACAATCCCTCTTTAACCATTTTTCTAACCGTTTTGAATAGACTCTCTGTTTCTTGAGGAGTGAGAGCAGCTGTTGGCTCATCAAGAATTAATAGTTCACAGTTTTGATATAAAGTTTTTAAGATTTCAAGTCTTTGTTTTTGACTTACAGATAAATCTGAAACCATCGCATCAGGATTAATAGGGAGGCCAAATTTCTCAATTAAGGTGTTTAATTTTTCTTTAGATTCCTTCTTAGACAAAGTAATATTAAATAATGAGTTTTGCCCTATTATAATATTTTCTAATACAGTTAGATTGTCTGCAAGCGTAAAGTGTTGGTGAACCATTCCTATCCCCATAGAAATAGAATTCCCTGTATTGCCAAATTTAATTGATTGTTTTTTAAAAAAGATTTCACCATTATCTGGCATGTAGTGACCAAATAATATGTTCATTAAGGTAGTCTTGCCAGCTCCGTTTTCACCAAGTATTGCTAAAACTTCACCTTTATTTACATTGAAACTTATGTCTTTGTTTGCAACTAAATTTCCAAAGGACTTGGAAACAGATTTTACTTCTAAAATTTGGTTCATTTAAGATGTTTTTAGCCACTCCAAATTAATCGAAAGAGTGGCTAAAACTTTATTTAACTTTAAAAAGTCGATTTTGGTTCATCGTCAATAATTTCAACAGTAAAATTACCACCTTTGATATCGTCTGCTAGTTTGGCTACTTGAGCCTTAACTGAGCTTGGAATTTTATCTTCAAACTCATAATAAGGTGCAAGTGAAGCTCCTCCTTTTGCCATCATTGTCCAATGATGATATTCTTCAGCTTTGAAATTACCTGCTTTAGTTAAGCTGATAGCATGATTGATTGCTGATTCCATATGCCAAAGAGCTGAAGTGACAACTACATCCGTTCCATTTTCTTCTTTATTCATGTCATTAACATTTCCAAATGCTAAAATTCCTTTCTCTCTACAGGCATCAACAACACCAGCTCTTTCAGCATACATTATGTCTACACCTGATTCAATTTGAGCGAATGCGGCTTCTTTAGCCTTAGGTGGGTCATACCAAGATCCAATGTAAGTGACTTTAAATTGAATATCAGACTTAACAGATCTAGCGCCATTCATAAAGGCATGGAATAATCTGTTTACTTCGCCAATAGCGTAACCGCCTACCATTCCTATTTTGTTAGTTTTGGTCATGTTGCCGGCAATGATTCCCATTAAATAGCATGGTTCATGGATGTAATTATCAAAAACTGAAAAATTGTTTCCATGAGGTTTAAAAGGATCGCCCATTAAAAAAGCAATATTTGGATAATCGTCTGCTACTTTTCTTGCTTCCTTACTGATCCCAAAGGCTTCTCCTACAATTAGCTGAACACCACTTTCACAGTATTCTCTTAGTACTCTTACGTAGTCGGTATTCGATACTTTTTCTGAAAATACATAATCAATTTCACCGCTTGTTTGAGCTGCATCAAGAGCTAAGTGTAATCTTGCATCCCATTTTTGTTGAATTGGTTGAGTGTAGATGCCAGCTACTTTAATCTTATTTCCAGCAAAAGAAGGAAAGTTAGATAGCGTAGCTAATAATGCTGTAGCGCCAATCGAAAACTCTCTTCTATTTATGAAAAGTTTAGCCATTATTTTTCTCCCTTTTAGTTTGCTTTAAAATTAGTTGTCTCATATGAGCAAATTCTGAAT
>CAZCWO010000138.1:0-5437 GCA_964502335.1 uncultured Rhodobacterales bacterium
AGCTCCTGGACCAGAAGTTACTAGAACAACTCCAACTTTCCCAGTTGATCTAGCATATCCCTCTGCTGCATGGACAGCCGCCTGCTCATGCCTGACTAAAATATGTTTTATGCTATTAGATTTAAATAGAGCATCATAAATTGGTAAAACAGCACCCCCAGGATAACCAAAAATAACTTCTACTCCTTGCTCATCAAGAACTTTAAGTATCGCGTCAGCACCATTTAATTTTAGTTTTGTTTCAGTGTTGCCTTCCATATTCATCTCTTTTAAATCTACAGTTAAACTATATGCACCCTTTTAGAAGTATTTTCTAATAAAAAATATAGATAAATTCATTATTATTAACATTTTTTATTATATAGCAAATTAAATGCCTTAATTACAGTGTCAACTAACTCATCGTTATCTATATATAAATCAGAATGAAGCAAGTCAGAAATAAAAGAGTTTTTAAACCAAGTCATCTGTCTTTTTGCATACCTTCTACTTTCTTGTTTAGTTTTTTTAATTGCTTCTTCTAAGGAAGTTTTACCTTTCAAACAATCAAAGAAATAATTAATACCAATAGCCTTTAAAGACTGAAGGTCTGTGGATAAATTATTAGAAAAAACATTTTTTACCTCTAGAAGCAAACCATCATTAACCATATTATCAACTCTTTCATTTATCTTAGGATAAAGTTTATCTTTTGGTGGTAAAATTAAAATCTTTAGTGAACTATTAATTATAGGCTTGAGGTTAGGTCTGGATTGCCACCACCAAATTGACTTTCCTGTTTCCAAATAAACCTCATAAGCTCTAATTAATCTTTGTCTGTCGTTAATATTAATCTTTAAACCTCCTTCATTATCGAGAGCAGTTAGTATTTTATAAATATAATCAAATCCTTTTCTTTGATATAGATCAGTGACTTTCATCCTTGTCTGTGGGCTAATAGAAGGAATGGTTGATAATCCTTTTGTAGCTGCGTTTAAATACATACCTGAACCCCCAACGAAGATAGGAACTTTATTTCTATTTTGAACTTCAATGATTTTCGTGTTTGCGTCATTTAGCCATCTTGCTACAGAATATTTGCCCTTTATGGGGACAAACCCAAATAAGTGATGCTCAATTTCACATCTTTCTTCCTTTGTAGGCATTGCTTTCAATATTTCAAACCCTTCAAAAATTTGCATAGAATCTGCGTTAATAATTTCACCATTAATTTTTTTAGCCAAATTTATTGATAGCTTTGTTTTACCGCTTGCTGTTGGTCCCGCAATAATTATAGTAGGTATAGGGCTATTAATCATGTTCAATTTTTCATAAATAAATTATTAAAATGCATCACAATAAAAAAACATTAGTAGTTTCATCTTCTAGAGAAAAGAACTTATTACAGAAAAGTGTTTTAATAAAAGTTTCTGAAATGACAAATTCCAAAGGAAAAATCTTATGGGACAATGTTGCCGCAGAGTTTCCTTTAGATCAAAGCTTTTTAAATAATGATTTAAATAAACTTAAAAGAGTATTTATAAAAAAAGAACTGGATTTTAATATAGTTTACTTTAACTCAGAAAATGAAAGAAAGAAAAAGCTTCTAATCGCAGATATGGATGGTACAATCGTTGACTCAGAAACCCTTGATGATCTTGCACAAATGATAGGACAAGAAACAGAAATAACAAAAATTACAAAATTAGCTATGGATGGGAAAATTAACTTTATTGACTCTTTGATCCAAAGAGTTGAACTGCTCAAAGGGACGAAATTAAAATTTTTAGAAAAAATAATAAAAAGTATATCATTTCAAAAAGGAGCTAAAGAATTAATTTCAACAATGAAAAAAAATAACTGCATATGTGCATTAAGCACGGGAGGTTTTTACAATATAGCTGAAAGTGTCAAAAGTGAGTTAGGATTTGATTACGTTCAAGCCAACACATTGGAAATAATCAATAACACTATAACTGGGGAACTATTATATCCAATCCTTAACGAAGATTCAAAATTAGATTTTTTAAATTTTCTGACTAAAAAGCATAACTTAAGTTTACAACAAACATGTGCAATTGGAGACGGAGCAAATGACATAAAAATGGTAACCGCATCTTCTATGGGAGTAAGTTTTAAAGGTAAAAAAACACTAAAAAGCAGAGCAAAATTTATTCTAGATCATTCTGATTTAACAGGGCTATTATTTTTACAAGGTTTCACAAAAAAGGAAATTTCTAAATAGCTATTCCTTAATATTTAACGCAACAAATCTTTCTCTTTTGCCGTTAGATAATAATAATAATAAAGCTTTTGAGCCTCTATTTCTTACTTCCTTGAGTGCCTCTAAAACATCCGACACTTCCTCAACATCTTGTCTATCAGCTCTTTTGATGACAGTTCCCGGTGTTATATCTTTTCTAAATGCAGGGCCATCATTTTCAACATCCACTATTACAATATTTCCTATATCTTCATCAATTTGAAATTTTGAAGCAATTTCTGCATTCATTCTAGCGATTGTCACTCCTAATGCAGCAATTCTAACTTTTTCATTTTTAACTAAACCATCTTCTAATTCGCCACTATTCTCAGCAACTTCAAGCTCTCCTAGAATAACAGTAAGTTTTTTTATTTGTCCTTCTCTCCATACTTCAACACTTACCTTAGAACCAACTTCGGTTTCTGCTACAATTCTTGGAAGCTCTTTCATTTTTTCAACTCTCTTGCCATTGAAAGAAAGCACTATGTCGCCTGCTTTAATTTTTGCAGTTTCTGCAGGACTTCCTGACCTAACTGAGCTCACTAAAGCTCCACGAACTTCATCGAAATCCAAAGAGTTTGCGATTTCTTCTGTAACATCTTGAATGTAAACACCAAGCCAACCTCGTCGAGTTCTTCCGAACTCGATTAATTGGTTTACAACCGTATTAGCTAGATTTGATGAAATCGCAAAACCTATCCCAACAGACCCTCCTGATTGAGAAAATATAGCTGTATTTACTCCTATGACCTCTCCATCCATATTAAACAATGGTCCACCAGAATTACCTCTATTAATAGATGCATCAGTTTGGATAAAATCATCATACTGGCCTTGACCTATTTCTCTCCCTCTGGCTGAAACTATGCCAGCTGTAACTGTTCCTCCAAGACCAAATGGATTGCCAACTGCTAAGACCCAATCACCAACTCTCAAACCATCAGAATCTCCAAATTTAACAAATGGTAGTTTTTCATCATCAGCTTCTACCTTAAGAACAGCTAGATCAGTTTTAGTGTCACGACCAATAAGAACGGCACTAAATTCCCTTTCATCTGGAAGGAAAACAGTAATTTCTTCTGCTCCTTCTATTACATGATTATTTGTGACAATTAACCCATTATCTCCTATGATAAAACCAGATCCCAATGATGTGGATGGTCTTCTTGAGGGACCCCTATCATTAAAGTCTTTAAAAAATTCTTCAAACGGGGACCCAGGAGGAAAAGTTGGCAGATCTCTTGTAGTAGTATCTTTTACTGATACGCTAGTGGCTATATTAACAACAGCTGGAGATACTTGATCTGATAAATCAGCAAAGCTTTCTGGTGGTGCTTTTGAATATGCATTATTATCAAAAACAAAAATAAAGAAAGAAATCAAGATGAAATTAAAACTGAAGTCTGCGAGATTTTTTCTACATATCTTTTTCAGTTTATTAAATTTCATATTTACTCCTTAATTTAAATCCTTTTAAATACTCACCTTTTAACTATAGCTTTATAGTTGATTGAATAAAAATAAATTGATCTATTGTGGTGGCAGTTCAAAATACTTAAAGAAATCTCCAGTAGGATTAATGACCATAGTATCATCTTGACCAAATGACTTTTTATAAGCTTCCATAGATCTATAAAAACTAAAAAAATCAGCATCTTGACCAAATGCTTCAGCATAAATTCTTATTGCCTGTGCGTCCCCAGATCCTCTAATTTCTTGAGATTTTCTAGCTCCCTCTGCTACGGTAACAACTCTTTGTTTCTCAGCTGTTGCTCTAATTTTTTGCGCTTCCTCCTCGCCTGTAGCCCTAAATTCCCTTGCTATTCTTTCTCTCTCAGAAATCATTCTTGCATAAATGGCTTGACTTGTGACTTCAGGATAATCAGCTCTTCTGATTTGAACGTCTATTATTTCCATGCCCAATGTTCTGGCTTTTATATTTACTTGATCTCTAATGTTTTTTGTTACCAAATTCCTTTGCTCAGATAAAATTTCTTTTAACCCTCTAAGCCCTAGCTCTTCTCTTAAAGCGGAGTCAACTATAGTATCTAATTGTTTTCTAGCTTCTACTTCATTTCTAACTGACTGATAAAATCTCAATGGATTAACAATTTTAAATCTTGCGTATGTATCCACTTTAAGTCTTTTCTGATCTTTTAAAATTGCTTCCTCACCTTCATCAGGAATGAAACTCAAAACTCTTTTCTCAAAAAATATAACATCTTGGATAAAAGGGTATTTAAATTTTAATCCAGGTTCACTCACTGTTCTTTTTGGCTCACCAAATTGCACGACAAGTGCTTGCTGTGTCTCATTCACTATAAAAAGAGAACTCGATATTATACCAGCAATTGCAACTAGCATAATTAATAAAATAATACTAAATCTACTCATTAGTTACCTCCACTTCTAATAGTGCGGTTTTTATTATTCAACTCTGGAAGAGGAAGAAACGGCAAAACTCCTGATTGACTAACTTCAGTATCTATTATCACTTTATTAACATTACCTAAAATTTCTTCAAATGTTTCTAAATATATTCTTCTAACAGTGACATCTTTTGATAATAAATAACTTTTATATATATCATTGAATCTAGAAGCGTCACCCTTGGCTCTATTGACTATCTCCTCAGAATAAGCTTCAGCTTGAGCTACTAATTGAGCTGATTCTCCTCTGGCACGAGGAACAACATCATTGTAAAATGCTTCTGCTTCATTAATTAACTTGTCTCTTTCTTGTCTTGCTCTTTGAACATCATTAAATGCATCTATAACATCTTCACTTGGAGGATTAACACTTAATAATTGCACATCTCTTATTTCTATTCCTGCGCCATATTCATCAACTAATTCTTGAAGTTTTGTTTTGGCTTGTGATTGGATAGACTCCTTAGCATCAGTAAGTGCGCTTTCAATTTTTGTTTGGCCTATAATACCTCTCATCACTGACTCTGCAGCAACTTTAACTGTTTCTTCTGGGTCTTGAAGATTAAATAAAAAATTTTCAGCCATGGAAATTTTCCACATAATTCTAAAATCTATATCAACAATATTTTCATCACCAGTTATCATTTTAGATTCACTGGCAACATCACGTCTTGCATTAGAGTTTCCTTCAAGGGACCTGAAACCAATATCAATCCTGTTAACACTAGTCACTTGTGGAAGTAAAACTGTCTCAATTGGACTTGGC
>CAZCWO010000139.1:0-5395 GCA_964502335.1 uncultured Rhodobacterales bacterium
ATTTAATGAAGAGCTCGTGTAATAATATAGCTATAAATTTTATTGAAAAATGGCCAAATTGGTCTTTAGACAATCGAATTGTATGTATTTTTGGGGCGACTGGATCAGGAAAAACACATATTGCTAGAGTTTGGAAGAAAAAATCTAATGCTAAAGTATTAAATAAAATTAGTAATCTTACCTTGAATAATATCTATGAAAATAATACACCTTTAGTTTTTGAAGACATCAATTCTAATATATATTGGCCAGAAAACTTATTATTTGAGTTTATCAATGAAATTAAATTGTCTGAAAATTATTTATTGATTACTTGTAAGGGGCATCCAAATAAGATCAAGTGGAATTTAAAAGATCTAATTTCAAGATTTTCTTCG
Organism: uncultured Rhodobacterales bacterium; assembly: GCA_964502335.1. Lineage (GTDB taxonomy): Bacteria > Pseudomonadota > Alphaproteobacteria > Puniceispirillales. Next base: position 378 of record CAZCWO010000139.1, read on the forward strand.
TTTGTCAACATAGAAATAAAATTGCCAGATGATAATTTAATTAAAAAAATTCTTGTTAAGCAGTTTTCTGATAGACAATTTTCTATAGAGAAAAAATTAATTGAATATATATCGTTCAGGATAGAAAGGTCATATTTAGCTATCAATAATATTGTAAACTTAATTGACGAATTAACATTAAAATATAAGAAGCCAGTTAGTTTATCAATAGTCAAAGAAGCACTCTCAATTCTTAGTTACAAGAGTTAACCGATTTTAATTAACTGAATTTTTTTATTATGGACTTTTATTGCCAATTTACCAGCGCTAAGATCTAAGGCTAATTTTCCAAATATTTCATGTCGCCAACCTTTAAAAGTCAATAAGTTATTTACAGATCCGTCAGAAATCAACTCCAAATCCTTTTGAGAGGCAAGAAGTTTTGGGGCAACTTTTTGTTCTTCTGACACGTGCTTTAAAATTACTTTTAGTAATTCTAATGTTGCTGGTGAGGATGATTTACTTTTGTTAAATACATTTTTCTCTGGCCAAAGATTTCCTGGAACTTTATTTGCGGTTTTTAAAACTTCTAATAAATCAGTTAAGATTTCATTTTTTAAGTTTTTGTTTAAGCCTCTTACCCTTTGAAAACCTTGAATATTTTTAGGGTTGTTTGATGCGATATCCAATAATGTATCATCTCTCATTGTTCTGTTTTTAGGTACATCCTTTTTGATTGAATAAAGTTCCCTCCATTCTGCTAAAAACTTCACCCTGTTCAAAAAATCTTTTTTAGTTGATTTTAGCTTTATTTTCTTCCATGCCTCATCAGGTTTAATTTCGTAATTTTTTATATTTGTAAAGTTATACATTTCCTCTTTGATCCATGTATTTCTTTTATTTTTAGAAATTTGTTTTTTTATAATTTCATAAATTTTAATTAAGTATGTGACGTCAGCTAAAGCATATGAAATTTGCTTATTACTTAAAGGTCTAAATGACCAATCAGAAACTCTGGATGATTTATCAATTTCAATTTTTAATAAATTTTTAACTAGGTTCTCATAACTAACTTGATCCCCAAACCCACATACCATTGCTGCAACTTGTGTATCGTAAACTGGTGAAGGAAGCATTCCAGTTGCCTTATAAAAAATTTCCATATCTTGCCTGCCAGAATGCATTACTTTTATTATTTGATTTTTGTTTAGAATCTCCCATAATGGTTCTAAATTTATATCATTGCTCAATGGATCAATAATAAAACTTATTTTTTTGGTGGCAATTTGGATTAAACAAAGTTTAGAAAAATATGTTGTTTCTCGCATAAACTCAGTATCAATAGCCAAAAAATCTTCATCTTGAATAACTTTTATAATACTATCTAAATCTTTGACATTATCTATTATCACATTCATTTATTTGTAACTTTTATAATTTTTATTTTAGACTATACATATTATAAATTTTGAAAGATAACCATGTTTAGATTTTTTTTACTTATTTTTATAATAATTTCTTGCGATTGTTGGGCCATTGAATCTCACAAAGCTGAATATAGATTATCACTTTTTGGTAACTCTTTGGAAACCGGTATAAAAGACATTCAAGGCAAATCAAATTATATACTTAAAGAAGAATGTCATGGTTGGAATACTTCCGAAAAAATATTGTTATCCTTTAAACTAAAAAATAGCATTGAAACTAATTTATTATCTGTTTGGTCGACTTTTGAGACTTTTTCTGGCCAATCATATCAATTTAATATGACTGAAAATATTAATGGGAAAGAAACCAATAACTTCATTGGATTTTCAAATATATCTACAAACATTTCAAATGCAAAATACTTTTCGGATAAAGAGTATGAAGTGTCATTAGGTGAAAATATAGAATTTCCAATCACTCATTTAAAAAATCTAATTTTGGCCGCGCAAAACAATAAAAAAATATATAGCTCTAACCTTTTTTTGGGCTCAGAACTTTCTGACAGTAATAAAATTGTTACCGCTATAATAGGAAGAAAAAAGGCAAATGAAAAATATAATTTTAAAAATAACTTATTCCAAAAGTTTTACTGGCCTGTAAATCTTGCATATTACAATCCAGGCAAAGAATTAGATAAGCCAGAATTTACAATTTCAGCCAAACTTCAACAAAATGGAGTAATAATTGGATATGTTGTTGATTATGGAGAATTTTCAGTAAATTCAGAATTAAACGATTTAAATCAAATTAATATTAATAAGTGCAAATAATTCTTATTTCAACCAAGCAGCGCCACGAACACCACTAGAATCACCATAAATTGCTTTTTTTACTTTTGTTGATATTTTATCAGAAAATATCCACTGATTCCAAATTTTTGGTACTTCTATATATATTTGTTCTATATTAGATAACCCTCCGCCTATTATTATTACGTCAGGATCAAGAACATTAATGATTGAAGCAAAACATCTAGCAATTCTATTAATTAAAATATTTAAGATAAAATTACAATTTGAATTATTTTTGGTGCAATTTTTGACTATATTCTTAAGTGGCATTTTTTTTCCGAATAAATCTTCAAATTCTTTTTCAATTGCCGGTCCGGAAATAAATTTTTCAATACAGTTAGATTTTCCACACCAACAATTCCTTGTTTTTATTTCATTTTCCTCTTGCCATGGTAGAGGGTTGTGACCCCACTCTCCAGATATTCCGTTGGCACCGTTTATAACTTTTTTATCAATTACTATACCACTACCAACTCCAGTTCCTAAAATAACGCCAAAAACTTTAGAGTAAGCTTTACCCGCTCCATCCATTGCTTCAGATATTGCAAAACAATTTGCATCGTTTTCAATGACAATGTTTTTTTTCAATATTTTATTTAAATCTCTTGATAAAGGCATGCCATTTAACCATACTGAGTTTGCATTCCTAACCATACCTGTTTTAGGTGAAATAGAGCCAGGTATTCCAATGCCTACTTGACAATTCAAATTTAATTTAGATTCAGCCTCTAAAATTAAAGTTGCAATTGCATTGAGTGTATCTTGGTAATTATTTTGAGGAGTAAGAACTCTTTTTCTATATAAAATTTTATTATTTTTAGTATTTAAGGCTATTAATTCAATCTTGGTGCCGCCTAAATCGATTCCAAGTTTAATGTCCTGTTCAATCATGTTTTATTTTATTTTTGCCTCTTTAAATATTACATGCTTACGAACTTTTGGATCATACTTTTTGAGTTCTAATTTTTCTGGCTTTGTTCTCGGATTTTTTTTCGTTACATAAAAAACACCAGTGTCAGCAGTAGAAAGTAATTTTATTTGTATTGTTGCGGGTTTTGCCATTTAATTCTCCAAAATTTCATTTTATATCTTATAAAATTAAATTTAAGTCAAGTTATTACAAAAATGTTTATTTCTTTTTTGACTTAGAGAAAGTTTTTTTAACTTTAGGTTCTTTCCCCTTTTCTTCAATTAGTTGAATTCCCATTTCTAAAGTTATTTCATCAATGACTTGTTTTTTGGGGATGCTAGCTCTTAGGTTTTTATGTTGAATGTAAGACCCAAAACGTCCTGATTTAATTTCTATAATACCACCATCAGGATGATTTCCTAAGCTTATTATTGGTGGAGATTTACTTAATTTTTCTTGAATTAAATCATTCGCATGATTTAGGCCTATAGTAATCACTGTATTATCTTGAGGAAGTGAAACATAGGTTGTTCCATACCTTAAATATGGTCCAAATTTACCAATACCAGCATATATTGACTTATCTTCACCTGGAGGTTGGCCAAGATCCCTAGGAAGTTGTAATAAAGAAAGAGCAATATCTATATTTAATTCATCAATATTTATAAGTTTTGGGATGCTTGTTCGTTTTGGTTTTTTACTATCACCCAATTGAAGGTAAATGCCATAAGGTCCTTTTTTAAGAAACACTTCTTCGTTAGTGTCTGGATCAATTCCAAATGATTTATCACTTTCAAAGTTAGAATTGCCATTAGCATCTTCATTATTAGTTTCTGAAAGTTTTCGAGTATACTTGCAATCTGGATAGTTTGAGCAGGCAATAAAAGAACCAAATTTACCTATCTTTAAAGAAAGAGATCCATTATTACATGTAGGACATTTTCTATTAATACTGCCATCGTTATTGATTTCAAAAAAATGCTTTTCAAGTGCTTCATCTATTTTTTCAATTACTTGAGTTCTTTTAATATCTGAAGTCTTATCTATGGCTAGTTTAAAATCTTTCCAAAATTCGTTAAGTAACTCTTTCCAGTCTAATTTACCCTCTGATACAAGATCTAATTTTTTTTCTAAATTTGAAGTAAAGGAATACTCTACATATTTTTCAAAGTAATGTTCTAAAAAACTTGTAACGATTCTACCGCGATCATCTGCAAAATATCTTGAACCGTCCTTATAAACATAGCCTCTGTCTTGAATCTTATCTAAAATACTTGCGTATGTAGAAGGTCTTCCAATGCCTAATTCTTCAAGCCTTTTTATTATACTTGCGTCAGTATATCTAGGTAATGGTTGCGTAAAATGCTGCTCATTAGTATTTTTTCCAATTGAAAGTCTTTCATCAATTTTAACTAAGGGAAGCAAATTTTCATCTAGTTCACTTGATTTATTGTCATCTAAACCTTCATTATAAATTTTTAGAAACCCCTCAAATAAAATTGTTGAACCATTTGATCTTAAAGACACTTGATTTTCTAAATCATTTTTGTCTGAATTTTCAATGTCTATTATTGTTTTATTAATAATTGCTGATGACATTTGGGATGATACTGTTCTTTTCCAAATTAAATTATATAATTTATATCCATCATCATCTAAATAGGGCTTTATTTTTATTGGGAATCTGCTTACAGAAGTTGGGCGGATTGCTTCGTGAGCTTCTTGAGAATTAGCGACTTTTGATTTATAGAATCTTTCTTTTGCAGGGCAAAACTTTTCTCCATACTCACTTTTAATCATTTTACGAAGTTCGTTAATACTTTCTTTTGAGAGTTGCACACTATCAGTTC
>CAZCWO010000140.1:0-5373 GCA_964502335.1 uncultured Rhodobacterales bacterium
TGAATTGAAAGAAGAGGACGTTCATTTAGCATATAAATGTATTAAAGAAAGATCTGAGAAATTATAAAATAAATCTATGAATTTCTTTCAATTAGGTTTTTGATTTTAGCGATGGCTACTTCAGACGCTTCTCTGAAGGCAATAGTTCCTCCAAGAGAGCTGTCTTTATTAATTAAAAATATAGTCGAGGTGTGGTCTATGGAGTAATCTTGTTTGCTGGTAGGGACAATTTTTCTATAAATTCCCCAAGATTTTGATAATTGTATGATATCATTTTCATCCCCAGTTAAACCTAGAAAAATTTCATTAAAGTTTGACAAATATTCATTCATCAAATTAACTGTGTCTCTTTGAGGATCTAATGTAATAAATATAGTTTGGATGTCTTTGCTTGATAAATTCAATTCTTCAATCCATGAAGAAATTTCATATAGAGTTGTTGGGCATACTTCTGGGCAATTAGTAAAACCAAAGAAAAGGATTGTAGGCTTAGCAGAAAATATTTTTTCTGTTATTGTTTCACCTTTATGAGAGATCAGGCTGAAAGGTTCTCCAATGGAAAAAGTTTGTTTTTCGGGTAGTTTGGAAATATTTAAATAAATAATAGATCCTAAAATGATTAGTGATATTGTTGAAATGACTGTTGTTTTAAAAATAGAATTTTCCTTTTAGTGGCTTTTTTGCATAATGGTGTTTCTGAGAAGGCATTGTATCAAAAAATAATAAAGTATATAAACATATGATAATTATTTTAATTTTTAGTTTATGGGCTTGAGAATTGGAAGAAAATTTTTCAAGAAGAAAGTTATTAGAACCAATTGAGCTAAAAGCATTTAATGAAAAATCGGATGCTATGGGATTTTTGCAACTTGGTAGCCACTTAGTTTCTATATCTTTTTTAATTTTGTTGCATTACGTTGCAATGGGATCATGGTGGGTAATATTAACAGGTTTTGTACTTGGTACTCTCATTAACTTTCTTTATGCCGCTCAGCATGAGCTAAGCCATTCTACAGTTTTTAAAACTGCAAAATTAAATGAAGTATTTGGACGAATAATTGGCTTCTTTATGCTTTTTCCAAGAGATTTTGATCAAATTATGCATTTTGCCCACCACAAATGGACACAAGATTGGGAAAAAGATGGTGAATTAGTAAGGGAGCCGTTCACACTTAAAACTTACCTTCTATGGTTTTGGGGTGTAACTTATTGGTATAATAGAATTTCTGGAATAATCAGAAGAGCACAAGGTAATATTATAGAGCCTTATATCAAGGCGTCTGAAAACTCTAAAGTGATTAGAGAGTCTAGAATCCATGTAATTGGGTATCTATTAATTCTATTTGCTTCATTATATTTTGAAACATGGGCTGCATTGAACTTTTGGTTGCTTCCAATATTATTAACTAAGCCCATCCATCAGATGCAAAATACAATTGAACATCTTGGGTTGTCACATAAAAAAGATATTTTACAAAATACTCGGTCTACAAAGACAAATGCTTTACTAAGATGGTTGTGCTGGCAAATGCCTTATCACACTGCACACCATATTTTTCCTTCTGTCCCCTTTTGGAAATTAAAAGATTTAAATTCGAAAATAGAGCGAAAATCAGGAAAGGTTTACAGTATGGGTTATATTGAATTTCAAATTGAAGTCTTTAAGCGTCTTTGGCAGAAAGATGAAAGTCAATGGCCTATGAATGAGGTTTGGATAGTATCTAGAAAGGATGGCACTCAGCTAAGAGTGCCAGCAGAATAAATTGCCGCAAAAACTTAAAATATTTACCTCCTATTGGTCTATGTCTCCGCATGATCAGTCAGGAAGAAAATTACCAGACGAACAAATTTGTGAAATGGTATCTGAAGCAGGCTATAATGGAATGGCAATAGATTTAGGCGCATCAGATGTAAAAAAAGCATTTGAACTTAGACCTTTAATGGAAAGAGTTGGCCTAACTCCATTAATTGTTGCTTTCCCCAAATCTGTTGAATCACTTAGTGAAACCATGAAAATGGCAAAAGATTTTGGCTCGCCTTTCATCAATGTAATTGGCCAAGTCATGCCAATTTCTGTGGATGGAATGATACCAGTGATCAGAACTTGGATAGAAATGGCAGACAAGATAAATATACCTATACAATTTGAAACACATAGAAATTGTATAACTAACGACCTTTATTCCACACTTCAGTTATTGGATGCTATTCCTGAGATGAGAATGTGCTCAGATCTATCCCATTATGTTGTTGACAGAGAGTTTTGGTTCCCTTTGTCAGATCGGGACTTGGGGATGATTTCCAGAATTCTTGAAAGATCTGATAGCTTTCAAGGCCGTGTTGCTAGTAGGCAGCAAATCCAACTTCAAATTGACTTTCCTCAACACCAAAAATGGGTTAATCTTTTTAAAGACTGGTGGAGGGAAGGAATAGCTAGTTGGAGGTCAAGAAATCCAAAAGGGAATTGTTATTTTTTATGTGAGCTAGGTCCACCAGAATACGCAATGACTGATAAAGACGGAAAAGAGTTGTCAAACAGGTGGGAAGAAGCGTTAAAAATTAGAAGTTGGGTAATAGAAATTTGGAGAAACCTTGAAAAGGTTAAATAGGATTATTGAAAATGATTGAAGGGCTTAAAAGTAATATTAAAGTTCGCAATAAAAAGTTAAAATGTAGTGGGTGTGGGGCTGATTTTATTTGCACTTCTGGTCCTCCAGGTAGTTGTTGGTGCCAAAACTCTCCAAATTTACTTGAGAATTGGGATTTGGCTGATAGTTGTCTATGCCCGGACTGTTTAGCTGCTGGCCAAAGAGATGCTATGATAGCAAAACGTGAAAATCATTTGGCTTCAAGAAAATCACAGAGTTTACGAAAAAAGAATAATTAAGAATTAATTTTTTTCAAAAAAATATATTAAACCCATACTTCTATTATTAGAGTAAAAGTTATATTTTATGAAAATCTTTGCTAACATCTTTTTATTTTTTTATTTTGTGATTTTGGCTTTGGGTTTTAATAATATTTCTTTCTCAAAAGATTTTTATGCTATCAGCTTTAACTCAATTGAAGGTGATAAAATATTTCTATCCAACTACAGAAATAATGTGATCTTAGTAGTTAATACAGCTTCCTTTTGTGGTTTTACAGGACAGTTTAAAGGAATTCAAAATATTTGGAGAAAATATAAAAGCGATGGTTTAATTGTTATAGGGATACCTTCGAATGATTTTGGCCAGGAGGCAAAAACTAACTCAGAAGTAAAAAATTTCTGTAGCATGAACTTTAATGTTGATTTTTTAATGACTGAAACCAGCAAAACAAGAGGTGAAAATGCCCATCCACTATTTAAATATTTGACAACATCTTTAGGGTTGAAGAGTGCGCCTAAGTGGAATTTTTATAAATATATAATTAACAAAAATGGAAAGCCAGTCACTTATTTTTCATCCATGACAAGTCCTGAAAATCCAAAATTAATAATGGCTATTGAAGAAGCATTATATAATTAATCAAATAAGATAACGTTAGTTCTTAGAAGTTGTGTTTGATGGTAATTGATCACAATTACTGTCATCTCAAACTATCGACTGTCAATTCTAAGACTACAGTAACTCATATTAAATTTGCAAAAAAACAAAAACTAACCCAGAAGAATTTAGGACTTAAACAGCATTTGATTCATTTTATGCACTCGTTGTAACTGGATTCTCTGGGGATGAGAAAATCTTCAGACTTCGACTAGTGGGTTGTACACAAGTTTCTAATATTATTAAGAGTAATAAAGACCTTTAAAATATTTTGGTAGGTATTTTTATGGATTTTCAATTGGAAATGAATTGAAACTAATTAAATTTGTGACGGCAAAAATTAAACAGTGTAAAATAATTTTTAAACCATAATTTAATGGCATTAATTTTGCTGAGTTGGCTTCAATCAATCAAAATATAAAAGGATCCATTAATATGCATTTATCACAAAACCATGCTCAAGCCATTTTAGACGTTTTTGCAGTAGCTATTTCCGATTTAGTTTCAATGGGCATGACAGAACAGGATGCAATTAGTGGTCTGTTAGGGCAAGCCTCTGTAAGGGCTGATCACCCAGCTATGGAATTAGCTTTAGAGTTACATAGACTTTACCATAAAGATTTTTCTATAGCCAAAATTTAAAACTCCATTAAAGAATGTGTTTTAATCTTCATATTATTTAATAAATTTTCTCCACCTAAAGTTGGGAGATTTATTATGAAGCCTGCACCAACTATATTTTTATTTTTGAACATTTGAATTAATTTAACTGCTGCTAAAGCAGTGCCACCTGTAGCTAAAAGGTCATCTATAATAAGTATATTCTTATGGTCATTGAGTGAATCCTTGTGAAGATGCATTTCTGTGGAGCCGTATTCCAGATCAAACTTTACTTTAAATGTTTCTCCTGGTAGTTTATCTGGCTTTCTCATAGGGATAAAAGCTGTATCTAGTTTATAAGCGATTGCTCCAGCCATGATAAAACCTCTTGATTCAATACTGACTATCGCATCAATTTGAGTTTTTGCCCATGGTTCTGTCATTTCATCTATTAACTTCTTGTACAAATCGGCCCGCTGAAGGAGAGTCGTGATATCTCTAAATTCAATCCCTTTAATAGGGTAATCTTCTATAGTTCTAACAAATTCTTTCAACTTTTATCTCCTATTAAATGATAAAGCATAATAATAACGTATTGTAATTAAAGTAAAAAACAACTTTTAACTAAATATAGTAAAATTACCAACTCCCTTCATTTTTCATTGATGCCCAGGGCTCCTTGATTTCAAGGGGCTCTCCTTCCTGCAGCAATTCTATAGAAATACCATCTGGAGATTTTATAAATGCCATATTGCCATCTCTTGGCGGTCTATTAATTATTATACCACTGTCAATAAGTTTTTGGCAAAAATTATATATATTACTTACTCTGTAGGCTAAGTGGCCAAAGTTTCTTCCTCCTGAGTAAACTTCAGGATCCCAATTGTAGGTTAATTCAAGAGCAGGTCCATTCTTAGAGTTGTAATCTATTTCGTCTTGCGGTGCACAAAGAAAAAAATTTGTATATCTACCCTTTTCACTATCCACTTTTCTAGTTAACTTTAATCCTAAAATGTCACAATAAAACTTAAGTGAATTATCAACATTGCTTATTCTGACCATTGTATGAAGGTAAAACATTTAAAATCTCCAATATGAATTCTTTAAAACTATTAATATCTATTTTTTTCCCAAATCAGTAAACAAATTAAAGATAAAATAATTATTAAAGCACCAAGCATAGTTTGAAATGTTGGTATTTCACTGAAGATTATAAAACCAATCATTAACACTGGAATTATATGGA
>CAZCWO010000141.1:0-5318 GCA_964502335.1 uncultured Rhodobacterales bacterium
CAATAAATTTATCAAAGGTTGTGACATAATAGTTAATCTTGTTGCTATATTTTTTGAATTTGGTGAACAAAACTTTCAAAACATTCACATTGATGCGCCATTAAAAATTGCAAAACTTTCAAAAAAACATAATGTAACCCATCTTATACATATTTCAGATAGATGGGCAGATGAAAACTCTTTTAGTAAAAGCTCTAAAAGTAGGGGCGTGGCTGAAAAATTAGTTAAAGAAGTTTTTTGTAATGTAACAATTATAAGACTTGATGTGTTGTTTGGTAAAAATGATGGACTATTTTTTAGGTTTTCTAAAATAATCAAATTTTTGCCAATCATCCCTCTTCCATCAAAAAGCAAAGCTATTTTTCAACCAGTATTTGTAAAAGATGTTGTAAAAGCTATTGAGAAAATTATTTTGAACAAAAAATTTCATTTCAATACCTTTGAACTTTTTGGACCAAAATCGTATACATGGAAAGAATTGATGCTATATTTTTCTAAAAATATAAAAACAAAAATTTTTTTAATATCAATTCCAATACCTCTTTTATCTATTCCAGCTTTCTTTTTTGGATTTTTACCTAATCCATTAATTACTTTAGATCAATTAAGAAGATTTAAAATATGTATAATGCAAAGAACAAATACTATGAGTTTACAGGATTTGGATATAAAGCCATCTTCTCTTGAAATTGAAATGCAAAAATATCTTAAGAATTTTTAATTTTTCTTAAATTAATTTTACCAGAAATATATAGCTAATAATAATACTACTCCTAATGTGGTCCTGTATATTACAAATGGAGTAAAAGTAGAGTGGGAAATCCATCGCATCATAAATGAAATAGAAACCATTGAAAAAATAAAAGAAACCATGGATGCAATTATAATTTTAAAATTTAAATCATAACTATTTAACTTATATAAATCATAAACTTCTAAAGTAGTCGCTCCTAAAATCGCTGGTATCGATAATAGAAGAGAAATTTTTGCAGCAGAACTCCTTTCAAAGCCAAGGAATCTGCTTGCTGTTATTGTAATGCCAGACCTACTTGTCCCAGGTAAAAAGGCTAAAATTTGCAAAAAACCAATAAATAAACCAGACATTAGGGTTAAGTCATCAATTTTTTTAACTTTCAAAAAGAACCTATCCACCATAAAAAGAAGTATCCCAAAAATTAGGGTGCACCAAGCAATCAGTTCTATAGACCTAAGTATTAAGAGATTGTTCTTTTGAATGTAATATCCAAATATTACTAATGGTAAAGTCGCTATTAAGACTATATAAAATAACTTAAATCCTTTTTTTGATTTATTACCAAGAGATAGCACTCCAATTAGCATATTAAATAAATCTTTCCACAAATATACTACTACCGCAAGTAAAGACCCAAAATGTACAGCTACATCAAAAACTCTGCCTTGGTCAGGATTGTTAGTGAGATTAGGTAATAAAATCAGGTGGGCGGATGATGAAACAGGTAAAAATTCAGTTGCACCTTGAATAAATGATAACAAAAATATATTTTGAAAAGAAATCATAACAATTGTTTTTTACAATTTATGATTGTATCGATCAATTAAATAAAAATTTATTGAAATTATAATACGTATTAACATTAAATACTAAAATATGTTATATGCAAAAAATGCATAGCAATTTAATATATAGTTTTTTTGAATAAATTACATAGGAATTCATTTTGACCTTTGTTTTTAGCTAAAAAAAAATAGTTATTAATTTTATGAAAAATAATATAAATGAAAAAGCTGGTTTACTGGGTTTTCCACGTTCTCAAGGGTTATATAATCCAAAGTTTGAAAAAGATGCATGTGGTTTTGGGTTTATAGCTAATATTAATAATATTCCTAAACATGAGATCGTACACCAGGCTTTAGAAATCGTTCAAAATCTTGACCATAGAGGGGCAATTGGAGCTGATCCACTTGCTGGTGATGGTGCGGGTATTTTAATTCAAATCCCCCATGAATTTTTTAGGAATCTTTTAAAGATAGACTCAAAATTGTTGCCTTCAATTGGATGTTATGGTGTCGGAATGATTTTTCTTCCAAAACACAAGAAAAGAAGAGAGACACTAATTGAATTAATTGAGAAAATAATCATAAAGGAAGGGCAAAAATTAATTTGTTGGAGAGATGTTCCTGTTGATAATACTGTTTTAGGTAAAACAGTTAAATCTAATGAACCCGTAATAAAACAAGTGTTCATTGAAAAAGGAAAAAAAATTATAAATGAGTATGATTTTGAAAAAAAACTTTATGTTATTAGGAAAGTCATAAATTTTGAATTAAGAAACACTAAAGAAGAGTGGGATGATTTTTATATTCCTTCTTTGTCCACTAGAACTATTGTTTATAAAGGCATGGTTCTAGCGCCAAATCTAGCAAAGTACTATTTGGACTTTCAAGAAAATTCTTTTAAAACAGCGATGGCTATGTTTCATCAAAGATTTTCAACAAATACATTCCCATCCTGGAAATTAGCTCAGCCTTTTAGATATTTATGTCACAATGGGGAGATAAATACGGTGAATGGGAATATTAATTGGTTAAATTCGAGAAAACAAAACTTAACATCAAGCTCTTTGGGAGATGATCTTAAAAAGATATGGCCAGTAATTGAACAGAATCCTTCTGATTCTTCCGCATTTGATAATGCATTAGAATTTCTTTTAATGGGGGGGTATTCATTAACTCATGCAATGATGCTCATGATTCCTGAATCATGGAATAATAATAATCATATGAAAGTTGAAAGAAAGGCTTTTTATGAGTTTTTTGCAGCTATTATGGAGCCTTGGGATGGCCCAGCTGCTATGGCATTTACAGATGGTCGTCAAATTGCAGCCACACTTGACCGAAACGGTCTTAGGCCAGCTAGATATATCGTTACAGATGATGATACAATAATAATGGCCTCTGAGGTAGGTGTTCTCCCATCCATTAAAGATGAAAAAATAAAAACGAAGTGGAGACTCCAACCTGGGAAAATGCTCTTAGTTGATTTAGAAGAAAAAAGAATAGTCTCTGACGAAGAATTAAAAGAAAAGCTTTCATTAGAATTCCCATTTAAGAAATGGATTAAAAACTCACGAGTATTATTATCAAATCTTCCTAACGAAAAAAATGTGATTAAAATTACTGATAATAATTTATTTCAACTTCAAAAGAGTTTTGGATATTCTAGGGAGGACATAAAATTTTTCTTAGAGCCTATGATGATGGAAGGCCAAGATCCAGTTGGTTCGATGGGCAGAGATATTCCTCTTGCTTCATTATCAGATAAATCTAGGTCGTTGTTTGACTATTTTTTTCAAAAATTTGCTCAAGTGACCAACCCGCCAATAGACCCAATAAGGGAAGAGCTCGTTATGTCTCTCAAAAGTTATTTAGGGCCGAAGCCAAATACTTTTGATTTCCAAACAAACGATCATCAGAAGCTTATAGAAATTGAAGAACCCATTATATCAAATCAAGATATCAATAAAATCAAAATGATTCAAAACTATACACAGGGCTTGTTTAAATCATACGTTTTGGATGTTTGTTATGCTAAGGAAAAAGATCAATTTTTACTTGAAAAAGCCATTCAAAAGATTTGCAAAGAAGCTGAAAACGTAATTCTCCAAAAAGGTACAAACATTTTAATTTTATCTGACAGAGGCGTCAATAAAAAACACTTTGGAATACCAATTCTTTTGGCTACAAGTTCTATTCATCATCATTTAATTGAAAAAGGACTAAGGACAAAAGTGGGGTTAGTTATAGAAACTGGAGAAGCGCGACGAGTTCACGATGTTTGTCTTTTGGCTGGCTATGGAGCTGAAGTTGTCAATCCTTATCTAGGTTTTAGTACTATTTCAAACTTAATTAAAACTAACAATTATAAAATTTCAGAGAAAGAGGCTCACAAAAAATATATTAAATCAATTTGTAAAGGAATACTGAAAGTTATGTCAAAGATGGGAATTTCAACCTATCAATCTTATTGTGGTTCTCAAGTATTCGATGCTGTTGGTCTTTCAGGCAAAGTGGTTGAAAAATATTTTAGAGGAACTGCAAATAAAATTGAAGGTGTTTCATTAAATGAGATAGAAAAAGAAATTGCCAAAAGACACTTATCTGCTTTCAATGAAAATATTGCTGAATATAAAACTTTAGATGTAGGAGGTGACCTTGCCTATAGAGTTTCTGGAGAAGAACATGTATGGACACCTGAAACGATTTCATTGCTTCAACATTCAGTTAGAAGTGCTGATTATAAGTTATTTAAAAATTATTCAAGTAAAGTCAACGATCAAACAAAAAAACTAAAAAATTTAAGAGGGTTACTAAACATTAGAAAATCAAATAATTCGATTAAATTAGATGATGTTGAACCTGTCTCTCAAATTGTAAAAAGATTTTCTACTGGAGCTATGTCTCTTGGTTCTATTTCTTCTGAGGCTCATACAACCCTTGCAATAGCTATGAACAGGTTAGGCGGGCGTTCTAATACAGGTGAAGGAGGAGAAGACCCTGTAAGGTATGAAACTCTTGAAAATGGCGACACTATGCGTTCTAAAATTAAACAAGTAGCTTCAGGTAGGTTTGGAGTTACGACAGAATATCTAGCAAATGCAGATGATATTCAAATTAAAATGGCTCAAGGTGCTAAACCAGGAGAAGGAGGGCAATTACCTGGGCACAAAGTTGATAAATACATTGCCAGTATCAGGCATTCAACTCCTGGAGTGGGTTTAATATCACCTCCTCCTCATCATGATATTTATTCTATAGAAGATCTAGCACAATTGATATTTGATCTAAAAAACGTTAACCCTAAAGCGAGAATATCAGTGAAATTAGTTTCTGAATTTGGAGTGGGCACCGTAGCTGCTGGAGTTAGTAAAGCACATTCTGATCATGTAACAATTTCTGGACATGATGGAGGAACAGGAGCGAGTCCATTGACATCAGTGTTAAATGCAGGAGGCCCATGGGAATTAGGGTTAGCAGAAACTCATCAAACTCTTTTGATGAATAATCTTCGAGGCAGAATAGCAGTACAAGTTGATGGGGGATTAAGAACAGGTCGAGATGTAATTATTGGCGCTCTTTTAGGCGCAGACGAATTTGGCTTTGCAACCTCAGCCTTGATTTCACAAGGATGCATTATGATGAGGAAGTGCCATTTAAATACTTGCCCTGTTGGAGTGGCTACTCAGGATCCGGAGCTTAGAAAGAATTTTAATGGATTGCCAGAGCACGTAGTAAACTTTTTTACTTTTATAGCAACAGAAGTAAGAGAAATAATGGCT
>CAZCWO010000142.1:0-5249 GCA_964502335.1 uncultured Rhodobacterales bacterium
GTGCAACTAGAATTCAGGGTAATGAAAAAATATCTGTCAGCAAAGGTGACTTTTGGTGTACTCCTGGAGGGGTAAATCATGGCATTATAGGAGGTTCGAAAGGCGCGGTGATTTTTGATATATTTTCTCCTCCCAGAAATGAATATAAAAAACCAGGTTCTGGTTTTGCCGCAGATTAATTTAACTTGATAAATCCAAAATGATCATTTCGAGAGCAAAAGTTAATTTTAAGAGATTAAATCCAGAAGAAATAATGGAGTGGACTCATATACCAACATGTATCGCTGGTGATTGCATGAACAGACAAAATATAATGGCTGAAAGAATTTCCTCTATTAAAAATGATACCCCTCTCTGTGGACAAGCTAGAACAGTATCTATCACACAGGGTGATAATTCGGCTATCCATGCTGCCCTTACATTGATAGAAAAAGGAGATGTGTTAGTTGTTGAGGGTGGTGGATTTTTAGACAGAGCCGTATGGGGTGAGTTGATGAACCGTTCTTCAATTTCTCTAAGTCTAGGAGGCGTTATCATTGATGGCTCAGTAAGGGACATTTCTGAATTAAGAAAAATGTCATTACCGGTCTTTGCTGCAGGCTACACTCCAGCTGGACCAACCAAAGGCGGAGGAGGAAAAATTGATATTCCAATCAGTTGTGGAAATGTTTCAGTCAAGCCTGGAGATATAGTGATTGGCGATGATGACGGAATAGCTGTAATTCCATTAGATATAAGTGATAAAATATTAACTAAATCAAAAGAAAAAATTATAGCAGAAAATGAAATTATTTTGAAAATAGACAATGGATTGGAACACAAGGAAGTATTTAATGTTAATAAAATTCCCTTTATCTCTGAAGATATAGATTGAATTTTAAACAAATTATTCTTGGGTAAATTTAGATTATAAAGTTATCAGTGAAATTATTTTTATATCTAATATTTAACTGGCAGTTTTTTTATATTGCTCATCAAGCCTTTTAAACTTATCTAATGCTTCAATGTCCAAATCAATTCGAGCGGGTTCATCTTTTTGGTAAAAATTAAATTTATCTTCCCCACGAACACAAATAGCAGTATCCGTATCATTTTTCATTTGTCTCATTTGAGTTGCTATATATTGAATATTTAATCCTATTCTTCTGTCACTACTATTATTAGATTTTGATGTGTGCAAAGTCCAACCATGATGAAATGAAGCTTGGCCAGGTTTAAGTGGACATAAAACAGAAAGTTTTTCATCAACATTTTTTACTGTTTGCCCTTGCAATAAAACATTGTTTTTGTCATGAGTAATCTCATGATTTTTCTTCCCCTGTTTATGACTTCCAGGCATCATTTTCATTGCGCCGCTCAACTCACTTGCTTCAGAAAGAGCCAACCAAGCTGAAACTTGATCATCATGACTAAAACCCCAATATGTTAAATCTTGGTGCCAACTTACTTGAGACATAGTCTTCGGTTCTTTAATTATATAGGTGACATTATAAAGAAGAATATTTGGTCCTAATATCTTTTCTACTATATCAAGCATTTTTCTGTTTGTTGCTAATTCATATGCCGATTTAATAATTGTATGAACTTTGGATTTATAATGTAATGACCCTATTTTATTTTCTGCAAGTTCTAGTCTATTTCTGTGATTTTTTGCTTCATCTTTAGTTATTATATCAATTGGTGAAAGATACCCATCTTTGTCATAAATTTTTCTTAAACCGGTTATTTTAGTTTTCTTTGAAAAATTTTTCATGGATTCTATTTTCTAAACTTTCAATCAATATTACTGCTATCTTTTCTTTAATTTTAGCTTTTTCCTTGCTTCTTGCGGTGTTAAGATTTTAGTTCCCATTCTATCAATAATTTGTATAACACGCTCAACCAATTGAGCGTTTGACGCGAGCACACCTCTCTCTAAATATAAATTATCCTCTAAACCTACCCTTACATTTCCGCCCATAGCGACTGCTGCTGCTGCCATAGGCATCTGCATGCGGCCAATACCAAAACTTGCCCAACTTGAATCGGCAGGAAGTTCGTCTTTCATGACTTTCATTGAATCTACAGTTTGTTCAGCACCCCAAGGAATTCCCAAACAAATTTGAAACATTGCAGGTTCTTCAATCAAGCCTTCTTTAATCATTTGTTTAGCGAATCTGATTTGACCTAACTCAAAAACTTCTAATTCAGGTTTTACGCCCCATCCTTTTATCATTGTGGCCATTTCTCTCAAATATCCAGCTGGTGAAATATAAATTTCATTTCCGTTTCCGAAGTTCATTGTCCCGCAATCCAAACTGCAAATTTCTGGCATTAACTCTTCCACATGAGCCAATCTTTCTTTCGGACCTATCATGTCCGTTCCAGGACCCGGCATTGAAGGATTATCATCACTTGGAACCCAATCACCTCCCATGCCAGCAGTCAAATTCAAAACTACATCCGTATTACTTTGTCTTACTCTATCAACAATTTCTTTGAATAAATTAAGGTCTCTGGAACCTAAACCTGTTTCTGGATCCCTAGCGTGAATATGTGCAACTGTAGCGCCAGCTTTTGCTGCTTCAACAGCTGCATCAGCAATTTGTTTGGGTGTAACTGGTACATCTGGATGTTTACTTAATGTATCCCCTGCGCCTGTAACAGCGCATGTAACTATAACTTCATTATTCATTTTTGCCTCTCATATTAATTAAGATTTGTTTTTCAACGCATTTAAAACTCTTACTATTGCATCATCACGATTTGAAACAAGGTTTTCAAAATGTTCCTCTCCCGCCATTTCGTTGCAACCATCAACCATTCTATTTCTCAACTCTTTCGAAAGCTCTGGCGCCTTTAAGCGTGTCCAAGGAAGTTTAAGAGCTGGCCCAAACTGATCTAGATTTGTTGCCATCCCACCCTCTCCACAAGCCACGTGAAAGGCCATACACTGTCCTTGAACCACCATTCTTGGTGCTGGACCATTTATGAGGGCAGCATCAATATCTTCGACACTCGCTTCTCCATTAGCAACCATATGCAAGGCCTCTCTCCAAAGAGCCTCTTGCAATCTTGTAGCAATAAATCCAGGAATTTCTTTTTTTAATATCAAGGGAGCTTTTCCTGAAAATTTATAAAACTCATATGCCCAATCTATAGCTTCCACATCTGTTTTTTTACCTCCAACGATTTCAACCAACGGCAGAATATATGGTGGGTTAAATGGGTGACCAACTACTGTTCTCCCTGGAGTTGAGCATTTTTTTTGAATATCTGACATCATAAATCCTGAAGTACTGGATGCTATAACTACGTTTTGGGGGATAATGTCACCAAGTTCTCTATAAAGATTTTGCTTTAAATCCAAAATCTCTGGTGCACTTTCTTGAACAAAATGAGCTTCTCGTAAGCATTCTTTTAGGTCAGAAGATATTGATAGATTTTTTAAAGATGAATTTTTAGCTAACCCCAACTTTTCTAAACTTACCCAAGCTGCATTAACAATTTTCATAAACATTTTTTCTTCTAAAGGATCGTGTAAGTAAGATTTTACTCTATAGCCTCTGGATAAGTAAAAGGCTGTCCAACCACCTCCAATTGGACCACCTCCAATACTTGTTACATTCCTTACTTCGTTTAAATTATAAAACTTCATTGATTTATTATTTTCCTTTAAATAAAGGTTCCCTCTTTTCTACCCATGCACGAACCCCTTCCTCTGCGTCTTCTGATTTCAGCATCTTGTTATATACCTCAAGCTTTCCATTTCTCATTTTTTTGAATTTATCCTCAACTCCCATGCCATCCGTATTTCTTAAAACTTCCTTGATAGACTGCAAAGCAAGTGGTGCTGAATGAGAAAGTTTTTTTGCCCAGTCTTTTGCAGTCGACATTAACTCTTCATGGGGAACCACTTTATTGACTAATCCAAAGTTAAGCGCTTCTTGAGAAGATAGCCGTCTGCCTAAAAGAAACATTTCCATGGCAATGTTGTATGGAACTAATTTAGGCAATCTTTGAAGAGCCCCCGCATCAGGTACTATGCCCAAAGGTATTTCAGGCAAACCAAATTCAACATGATCTGATGCAATTAGTAAATCACAAGACATTGCTATTTCAAATCCACCGCCAATTACAAGTCCATTTAATGCTGCTATAACAGGTTTGTTTAATGTCCAATTTTCTGTTAATCCTGCAAAACCTCCATCTCCATAATCCCCATCTTCCCACCAATTATCTAACTTAATTTCTCCTTTGTTGAGAGCTTTTAAGTCCCAACCAGCTGAAAAAATTTTATGTCCTTCTGCCGTTATAATTCCTACTTTTAAATCATCGCTGTCTCTCAATTCAGAGAATGCATTAGCTAACTCTCTGCTCATCTCATGGTCAATTGCATTAACTTTTGGTTTGTTAAGTTTTACTTCGATTATTCCATCATATTTAGTTATTTGGATATTTTGAGGCATTAAATTTCCAACAATAATTGCTAAGTAAATATCATTAGCTAATTGTGAATTTTACGCAAACTTAATAATATAAAATTTGAAGAGGATTAAAAGGTAGTTTGCCAATCAGACCCCCATGCTTGTTTCCAAAAATTTGGATTTGAAACATTAGATTTTGCACTTCCACCCCTCCAAAGATCATATGAAGGATCAGAATGCTTTTTAAAATACTCCATCAAATCTTTATCTAGCATTTGAATAATATGAATCAATTTTTTTTCGTCAGATATATTATTTTGTTCATCCGGATCTTTTTCTAAATCATATAATTCTGAGCTTAACAGATCCATTCCTTCCTTGTTGAAACGATTTATGAAAAGCCATTTTTTGGTCCTTACCGCCCTACTTTCTTCCTGTTCCATAAATACCTTATCTCTATTTTTATGACTTTCATTTGATAAAACAAGTGAAAGGCTGTCTACTCTTTCCCCTTCCAATTTTGAAGATTTTGTTAGACTAAGAATTGTGTTTGCTATATCTAATTGGCTTACCAAAGCTTTAGATTTTCCTTCTTTAACACCTGGTCCTGAAAATATAAGGGGAATATTAAAACTTGGCCTATGAATTGATGAAGGCCATGCAGCCATTCCATGACCCCAAATTCCGTGGTTACCAAGAGAAAAACCATGGTCTGATGTGTAAATAATTATTGTGTTATCAAAAAGCTTTAAGTTTTTCAGCTCATTAATAATTTTACCTACGCCATGATCAATGAGTGAGGTTTGTGAAAAATAATTCCTTAAACTATCTTTATTATTAGGT
>CAZCWO010000143.1:0-5195 GCA_964502335.1 uncultured Rhodobacterales bacterium
AAAGAACCGCGTTTCTGGTCTAAATATCTTATTATACGCTCTGCACCTTCGGCTACGGGCTTAGCGCACTTACTTCGAAGCCGTGCAGCAATAAATTTTGAATTTTCAATCTTACGCTCCAAAAACCTCCAAGCTGGTGCTTGCGAAACCGTAATATATGGATCTTCCGGATCATTTTGGGACATTAATGAAGAATTGATAACGCTAACGGCTAATCGCATCCTCAATAAAGGCCAGATCAAATCTAATTCATCTGATGAAAAAGGGGAATTCATATGATAACCATGAATTAAAGTAGTCAACGCTACCTCTGGCTGGTCATGATCTAGAACAATGTATGCTCCAGCAATAGCCACATTACAAACCCGAGGACACAAACACATGTCCCCAAAGTCTAGAATTCCTGAAATGTTCGGATGTTCCTTCAAACATCCGTCTACTAAGATATTGTGGTCGTTAAGATCACCATGTATTGCTTGAGTTGGTTGAGCTTGCAGTTTTGGTAAGATGTTTTTGTAATCTTTTATAATTTTTTCGACGATTATTTTTCGTGAAGGATCCTCAATCAAATCAAGGTAATCTTCAATCCAACCAGCTTCAATCAAATTCCATTTTAAGTCTCGATCTAAGAAACTATGCTCAAATGATACTATCGCACTATCGCATTTAGCAATCATCTGACCCAGTGTATGAATTAAGTTTAAATTCTTTCTTTTATACTCTACATATTTTTGACCTGGTAATTTTTTGATTAACCATAGCAAGCGGTCATTTCCAGCTTCATCTATACATTGAATAAATTTCTTACCCGAAAGGGTGCCGACTATTTCAGGTAAGGGTAATTCTGGCTCTTGTGATTTTAACTGATTTATCGCTTTAATTTGCATGTCTACAAAATCTTGCAAACAATCCTCTCTCATTATTTTGAGCACATAATCATTATTATCATCAGTTGATCTTACTAAAATATTTAAATCAAACTCACTATCTAATGAGCTAAGTTTGGATTTCACGCCCCAATGCTCTTCCAGAATGCTCTGCCAAAATTTGAAATTCATCATCAGTTCTTTTTATATTATCTCTGGTAACCTATCTATTGAGTAGAAACCTTAAATTATCAAGTTTATTAATTATTAAAAGGCGAGCATTCTAGGGGGGGAGATTTTTCTTAGAAGATCGAAAACTCTTCATCGTATCATTCTCATAATTTTCCATATGTTTGCTGCAACCAACAACATTGTCAACCTGGATAACGGCAATCTTTAGTTTTATTTGATTTCTATTCATTTAATAAAAACATTCATAGGCTCTACTAACATATGAATGGCGAAGAATTTAATGGCAATGATAATGCAAAATGAGTCTTTTTTCAACTAACTAGCGCCTTGATTGAAATAAAAACATAATGCCCGTTCTGTCATTTTGATTATACCAATTCACTTTCTTATTGAGTTTTGTCAACACCACAATTAATAACGTAATGTTGTTTCTTAGAAACAATCAACTCATACGGCAGAAAAATATGGAGTGCTTGAGAATGCCAAAACCTTACATTCATTTTAGCTATGATGAATTTCAGGAACGGCAAAGGCGTGTTCGAGAAAAGTTGCGAGAACATGAGTTGGACGGGATGTTGCTTTTCAAGATTGAAGATATGTTCTGGTTATGTGGATATGAATCAGATGGCTTTTGTATTTTCAGCTGCATGTTTATTGGTTTGAAGGGAGAATTAACCCATCTAGCAAGGCCAGCGGATTTGGGGAACATTTCTTATTCTTCAATTTGCAAGGATGTCCGAATTTCTGAGGATTCTGAGCATTCGCCACGTTCTGAGCATATAAAAGATATGCTTGTATCTCATGGAATGCAAGGGAGGCGAATTGGTATTCAAGTAGATACTATGGGGTTAACTCCGCGAATGTTTCTTGAAATACAAAATAAGCTGGATGATTGGTGTGATCTTGTTATTGCACCAGACTTTATTCGAGTACTACGTTTAGTTAAAAGTCCCCGCGAATTACAGTACTTCCGCAAAGCAGGCAGCATTATGGATATTGTGATGGATAAGGTTATCGAGGCCACATACCCTGGAGCTTTTGAGGGAGATATATACGCCACGTTTTATGATACTCTTTTCCGTCTTGATGCCGATCTTCCAGCACACATTCCTCCGTTTGGAAGCGGTGATTCAGCACTGAACTTACGTTACACATCTGGGCGAAAGCATGTTGGTGAGAACGACCAAGTAACCCTAGAGCTTGGACTTGCTTATCGTCGCTATCACGTGGCCTGTATGTGTGTAGTCTTAACAGGTCCAGATATTGATTCAAGACACCTCAAAATGCATTCTGTTAGTTTAGCCGCCCTTGGAGCAGTCCAGGCAAAGATGATTGTTGGTTCAACCGTTGGCGACCTATATGATGCATACAGAAAAACGCTGGTAGATCATGGAGAGAAAAATTCTGTTTTAACGGTATGCGGTTACACTATGGGCGCGCTATGGCCACCAACTTGGATGGAGCAACCACTAATTTTTGAGGGCAATGAGACGGTTCTCCAAGAGAATATGACCTTTTTTACACATATGATCATGAATGATCGGAACTCAGGGTTGTCTATGGCTGTAGCCGAACAAGCAATAATCACGGATGGTGCTCCGGAAATCATTACACATGCGCCACGTCAACCAATTATTAAAGGATAAGTAACATTTATTGCAGTTAATTAAGAATTAAATTATTGATTTTATTTATTCTATTTCCTGCAATCGAGAAATAATTACCAAAGTAAGCATCCTAATCTACGAAAACGTTCTAATGGGAAACAGGGAAGTTGACGTTAATTTATTTCTATATCCAACGCTTGTTAATTATGGTTTTATAAGGTTATCTGTATGGAGTCCTCATGAAGGTTGTTTTGATTGTTAAAGTTGCGATGAGACAATATTTATGAATCGCCGCAAACGAACTTGGTCATATCATTGACACTAGTGGGTAATTGGAAGGAATCGGCATATGTATCCAGACTTAAATTTGTTTATCGCAGGTAAATGGCGCAAAACGGACGAAGATATGCCCGTCATCAATCCGGCGACCGAGGAAGAGCTTGGTCGTCTCCCTTGTGCTTCGATAAAGGATCTGGATGAGGCGCTTGAGGCAGCAGTCAAAGGGTTTGAGATTTGGCGCAAAACATCACCACGTGAACGCGCCGATACGATACTACGTGCCGCCGCATTGATGCGGAAACGTCAGGAAGAGATTGCACAATCGATAACACTGGAACACGGAAAACCGTTGGGACAGGCAAGGTTAGAGGTTATTCGGGGGGCCGAGTTTTTTGAATGGGATGCAGGTGAGGCAATGCGCACCTATGGGCGGATCATCCCGGCAGCCATTGGCCATAAATTAGCCGTTCATCACCAACCCATCGGCGTCGTTGCGGCATTTTCACCTT
This sequence comes from uncultured Rhodobacterales bacterium, assembly GCA_964502335.1. GTDB lineage: Bacteria > Pseudomonadota > Alphaproteobacteria > Puniceispirillales. The sequence continues at coordinate 3,454 of CAZCWO010000143.1, forward strand.
GGAACTTTCCGATGAGCCAACCCGCTAGAAAGATTGCAGGAGCACTGGCTTCAGGCTGTTCAATTATCCTGAAGGCAGCGGAAGAAACCCCGGCTGGTGCTATACATATCGCTAAGACGTTTGAGGATGCGGGATTGCCCGCGGGGGTTCTGAATCTTGTGTTCGGTCAACCTGCAGAAATCTCGAACCATTTGATCCCCCAAGAACCAGTGAAACTTGTGGCCTTTACAGGATCTACGTTGGTGGGACGTCATTTATCAACTCTTGCTGCGCAGAACATGACGAATGTGCTTATGGAACTAGGCGGACATGCCCCAGTGATTATCTGTGAAGATACGGATGTAAAAACTTCCGCAATTTCCTGTGCTATTCGTAAGATGCGAAATGCGGGTCAGGTTTGCACCTCGCCCACTCGATTTTTTGTTCATGAAAGCATTTTTGACGAATACGCTGCCTCTTTTGTCGAACGTGCTGCCTCTACAGTCGTTGGCAATGGGATGAAGCCAGGTGTGGAAATGGGCCCAACGGCCAATGAACGCCGTATACCTATTCTGATCGAACTGGTCGAAGATGCACGCGCCAAGGGAGCAACAGTTGCCACTGGTGGTGGTCGTCACGGGCACCAAGGGTATTTCTTTCAACCCACTGTTCTCTTAAACGTTCCTCAAACCGCGCGCATCATGCAGGAAGAACCCTTTGGTCCCATCGCCGCAATCAATCCTATTAAATCCTTGGATGACGCAATCGCGCAAGCCAATTTTGTTCCTTACGGTCTTGCTGGATACGCTTTTACCAACCGCGCAGATTATATTGATCGCCTTGTTGATGAGGTCGAGGTTGGAAACCTTTCGATTAACACTCTTGAAGCGTCTATGCCTGAAACTCCCTTTGGTGGTGTGAAATCCAGTGGCCATGGCCGCGAGGGCGGCACAGAAGGATTGGAGAATTATATGACGATTAAAAACGTTTGGCATTCCGCAAATATTGCTAAATAACTAAAATTCAATGTTTCTGGTTGTGCAGAAATTTCGTTAAGCTTTACCAAATTCCTCGAGTAACATGCAGTAAGCCACTTGGCCTTTCTTAAAACTTGACAAGCGAAAAAACTCATTGGGAGCGTGAACTTGTTCATCCTCCAAGCCAAAAGCAAACATCGTTGGGTGAACTCCCAACTCTTCTAGAAAAATGGACATTACAGGAATAGAACCCCCGACACGAATTTGATATGGTTCTTTTCCATATAGCTCCCTTAGTACTTTTCCGGCAATCTCACTAGAATTGTGACCATTGGGAATCAATAATGGATTGGCGCTACCGGGTAATGCTTCAATATCGATGGTTACACCAGAGGGTATATTTGCTTCTACATGTGATTTGATGAGTTCATATATTTTCATGGGTTCTTGGTTTGCGACAAGCCGACAAGTAATTTTTGCGTGTGCTTTTGAAGGGAGAACAGTCTTGCTGCCTTTACCTTGATATCCACCCCAAATCCCATTCAATTCAAGCGTTGGACGAGCCCAAAGCCTTTCCGGGGTCGAATACCCAATCTCTCCAAAACTTTCTGGGGCCCCAAAATCAGTATAATACTTTTGATCATCAAAAGGCACTCTGGCAATGGCATTCCTATCTTCAATTGTTAAGTCAACGACATCATCATAAAAGCCTTCTATTTTAATTTTGCCATCCAAATCTTTCATTGATGCAATCACATGGGATAAAGCGTGAATAGGATTAGCTAT
>CAZCWO010000144.1:0-1650 GCA_964502335.1 uncultured Rhodobacterales bacterium
CAGTAGAGGTTTTTGATGAGAAGGGAAACTCAATAATAGATACACCTGGTGAGCTGGTATGCACCAAACCCTTTCCGTCTATGCCCATTATGTTTTGGAATGATCCTGACGGTCAAAAATATAAAAATGCGTATTTTAAATATTATAAAAATATTTGGAGACATGGTGATTGGGTAAAAATTACCAATCGCGGCACGATGGTGATTTATGGAAGATCAGACGCTACATTAAATCCTGGCGGTGTTAGAATTGGAACTTCGGAAATTTATAAAGTTGTTGAAAATTTTGATGAAGTTTTAGAAGCAATTGTTGTAGGGCAAAATTGGGAGAATGATGTTAGAGTTATTCTGTTCATAAAACTTTCTGAAGGCAGTATTTTAAGCAAGGAGCTTAAATCAAAAATAAAATACACTCTGAAAACTCAAGTAAGTCCTCGCCATGTTCCTGCAAAAATAATTTCCATTCACGATATTCCTAGAACAAGATCTGGTAAAATTACTGAATTGGCTGTTAGAGATATTATTCATGGAAAAGAAATAAAAAATTCTGAAGCATTGTCTAACCCTGAAGCTTTGGAACTTTACAGAAATTTGATTGAGTTAAAACATTAGAACTATATTTTAAAAGATGATTAATCTAATAAACGAATTTTTCCCTTATATTTGGCCAAAAGGCAGGGTGGATATAAAAAGTAGAATTGTATTAGCGTTTATAATTCTTGTTTTTGCAAAAATACTGACTGTCCTTGTTCCTTATAGTTACAAGTGGGCCACTGATGCTTTAGTTGGTGATAATACAGTACCACCTCTAATTCCAATCGCTATTTTGACACCTATTATGCTGATCATAGCGTTTGGTATGGGAAGAATACTTATGGTTGCTTTTAACCAGCTTAGAGATGCGGTCTTTGCTAAAGTTGGTCAAAATGCAGTAAGACAACTTGGTAGGCTAAGCTTCAGTCATTTACACAATTTGTCACTTAGGTTTCATCTAGATAGAAGAACTGGCGCCTTAAATAGAGTTGTTGAAAGAGGTATAAAGGGTATTGAAAGTATTGTAAGGCTTGCAATTTTAAACACTGTACCAACAATTTTTGAATTTATTTTTGTGGGACTTATTCTTCTAATTCAATTTGATTGGCGGTATCTATTAATAGTTACTATTACTATTATTGTTTATACATTTTTTACAATTAAGTATTCAAGTTTAAGAATAGTTTATAGAAAAAGAATGAACTCTAATGATGAAGATGCAAATAACAAATCACTGGACTCGTTGCTGAATTATGAAACTGTTAAACATTTTAATAATGAAAAAATAGAGGAAAAACGTTTTGACGAGTCAATGTCTGGATATGAACAGGCATCAATTAAAACATTGACTTCATTATCATTTCTGAATTTTGGACAAACTGCAATTTTTACAATTGGGCTTACTTTGTGTATGGTGTTGTCTGGTTATGAAGTTATGTCGGGAGAACAAACAATTGGAGACTTTGTTTTAATTAATGCATTACTTATGCAACTGGCAATTCCCTTGAACTTCTTTGGTTTTATTTACAGGGAAATTTCTCAGGGTATAACAGATATAAAATCTTTGTTTTCAATATTAAAAATTAAACCCGAAATTACTGACAAAAGTGATGCACTT
>CAZCWO010000144.1:1750-5157 GCA_964502335.1 uncultured Rhodobacterales bacterium
GTTTTATTTAATGACACAATTTTATATAATCTAAAATATGGAAAAATCAGTTCTAGTGAAGATGAAATATGGGATGTAGCTGATAGAGCTCAATTGAGCAAGTTAATAAAGTCTTTTCCAGAAGGGATGAATACTCTGGTTGGAGAAAGAGGGTTAAAACTTTCTGGAGGGGAAAAACAAAGGGTAGCTATCGCAAGAACTCTTTTGAAAAACCCACCTATTTTAGTTTTAGATGAGGCAACAAGTGCTTTAGATACGTTAACTGAAAGAGAAATTAAAGAATCTCTGAGTAGCTTAGCACAAAAAAGGACAACTATAATTATAGCACATAGACTTTCCACGGTGGTAGGAGCAAATAATATCCTGGTTATAGATAAGGGAAAAATTGTTGAGACTGGAACTCATAAACAGCTACTGCGTAAAAAGGGGTTATATGCTGATATGTGGTCAACCCAACAAACCATTCAAAAAGCAGAAGAAATGCTTAAAAATGTTAAACCAGAATATAAAAAACTTTTAAGCCATTGAAGTTATTTACAGTTAGGCATCAAAATTAACATGAATGATAAACACAATGTTTTGCCACTGGCACTCGTAGGTACCGGGGTGGTGATATTTTCAATTGGCGATGTTATTTTTAAAATTCTTACGTCATTAGGAATTTTCTGGTGGGATTTTTTAGTGTTTGGCGTTCCATTTGAAATTTTAGTGATTTTATTAATAACAGGAATTTCTAATAATTTTGACAAACAGAAATGTTACGATGAATTAATGCCGAGAAGGCTTTTGTTCCCTATTTTAAGAGGTTTTCTGGGTATTATAGCCATAGCTTCAATATTTATGTCATTAAAAAACTTACCATTGTCTTTAACTACTATGTTAATTCAAACAACACCAATTTGGATGTCAATTATAGCTTTTTTTTCTTACCAGGAAAAGCCTAATTTTATTACTTTAATTTCAGTATTATTAGGAATGATAGGAATTATATTTATTGTAAACCCTAGTTTTGAAGGCATCAATAAATTTTTAATCTTCCCTATAATTGTTGCTATAGTAAATGCTTTGATGAATTATATTATTACGAAAAGATCTGACGATGCCAAACCTCTTTCATATGCGTTAATTTTATTTATTGTAAATGGTTTAATTGGTTTAATTATTTGGACTTACTTTGGAATGCAAGTTCCAAGTATATACCAAATCTCATTAATTGCACTTTGTGGCATTTTGGGTTCTGTAGCGTTTATTTTTGTGACATATGGTTATTCTCTGGCTAAAGGTCATTTTGCTAGAACCGGAGTAATGACTTACATCCAGATACCAAGTTCTATAATTTTGGGGATCTTAATTTTTAATGAAAGCCCCACACTATTTGCTTATTTTGGAAGCTGTTTGATAGTTTTAGCAGGGATTATCGTTATTAAAAATGGAAAATTAAAATGAAATTTCTTACATTTTCTAATATTTCTGGAAATGTCATTGGTATTTTTTTGATGATGACAATGGTTATAGCTGGTCTTGTATTAACAGGATTTGTTAAGGCTATTGGAAATGATATCGACTTTAGATTGATGTTAGTTGGAAGGTTCATTTTTTCATTACCGATTTTATATGCTTTTGGGTGGTACGTCAGAGGAACAAAACTTCTTAAAATTAATTCAAAGAAAACTCTATTTGGAAGAGTTTCGATAGGATTATTAGGTGTTTGTTTATGGCTTTCAGCGGTACAGACAGGAGATTTTGGGCAAGTTACTGCATTAAGCCAATCATCAGCAGTTTTTGTAGCTCTTTTTGCGCCGTTTTTTTTATCAGAAAAAATTGGTATTTGGAGAATCAGTGCAATTGTTTCCGGTCTAGCAGGTATTTGTTTGGTTACAAATCCATTTGAAGAGGCTATGTCAATAGGTATTTATCTGGCCTTAGCCAGTGGAATTAATGGCGCTATTTTGTCGATTATTTTGAGAAAATTAGGTAACACTGATGAGCCTGTTTCGGTTGCCTTATGGCATAATACAATTGGATTTATTTTCTTTACATTGACCCTTTTAATTTATCCACCAGAGTTTCCGGTTATTAATTTAAAACTAATCTTGTTTTTGGTTGTTATAGGTATAGCAGGTTCATGTTTGCAGTTAACATTTACGTACGCATTTAAATTTGGCGAGGCAGTTGTTTTAGCGCCCATAAGGTATTTATCTGTTCCAGGTGCAATTTTTGTTGGTTTGATAATTTGGTTTGAGGTCCCCAGTGTATTAGAAATAATTGGCTCGGTTATAACTATTCTTTCTTGTTTAGTCATTACATGGAGAGAAATCATCAAGAAAAAGAAGAAAATTTAATTGATTTGCATTATCATAAAAATGGATACATGTTGCCGCCTAAGTAAAGGTGGACAATAACTATAATGATATAAATAAAAGCAACAAAACCTAGTAGAATTAAATCTCCGATTAATGATCCTTGATGTCTTTCTATTTTAACTTTATTTTTTTGTAAAAGAAAAATCTGGATGGCGGCCCATACCCCTATTGAGCCAAATAGAATAAATGCCATTAATGTACCGTTGATTAAAAGATGTGCTACACACCACACTACTGCAGCTGTTAACATAGGGTGTTTGATATGTTTTTGTAATCTACTCGCATGACCAAATATTCGGTGCCCAACACTTAGTAGTGCAACAGATACTAACATTAATGCATGAGTTATGGCCGTAAGCCAAGTGGGTGCAATATAGAAATATATATCATATTCTTTTTGATGATAGCCAATTGTAACTAGAAAAAAGCCTATAAATAAAATGAGACTCATAAGTTTTTTGCTTAGCTTTTCTCCTAATTTTTGATCAACAAAATTCCTTCCAGACGGAACTAGTCTTTTAAACATATGCCCAAAAGTAAATATTAAAATTCCTGAGATAATTAAATACATTTTACCAACCCTTAAATAGAAAGTTTATTTTATATCTTCGAGTTATTATTCTAATGACTTATAAACAGATAGTTCTTGCCAATACTTTTCAGCCAACTTATTAGCGTCACCTATTCTTAAAGAGAGTCCTCTGATTATTCCAACTAATACGGGGTCTGCATCATCTAATTTTTTATGTAAAGTTGAATGGTGAATTTCTCTTAATGTGCAATTCGTTTCAGCTAATACAGTTACAGTTCTTGTTTCTTCAATAATAGGACCAACTTCTCCAAACATTTCACCCTCAACGAGAATTCCAAGGTTTAAACCAAGTTTGGATTTAATTCTAACCTTACCATTATGGATCAGGTAAATTTTATCAGCAGGGTCATTAATATTATATATAATTTCACCCACTTTATAATTTTTTGTAACAATCTCAGTCATAAGTTATTTCCCTTATATATAAACATTGTTATTAAAAAAATATAAAT
>CAZCWO010000145.1:0-5111 GCA_964502335.1 uncultured Rhodobacterales bacterium
GGTAATACAGAAGGGTTGCATGAATCACATCCGTATAGAGAAATGCGGTCGAATACAAAACCAAGCAAAGGCCACCAATGATAGCGATCCCTTGCATCATCCAACCCGCAGAGATTATCTGCCGCCAGCGCAACAAGCCGATTGGGAGCATCAGTACAAAGGGCACAAAATAAAACACCGCAGTTGCCCAGAGCCCTTGAATACCTGCATCGTGTAGGGCTCGTACAGGAATCCAATATAGTCCCCATACCGCACCGGCTACAGTACAGGCTACTTTGGCGATGTTTTCAGAGCGTCTGTCGGGCAGTACCGGCATCTTTAATCTCTAGTGGGACCGTCTAAGTTTGTTGTGGATTCGGGTTCACCTGAATTTCTATTCGCAGAAGTAAATGCGAACAGGGCAGGACACTTGGGAAGAAGAAGCAGCCAGAGCAGCTGCCTGGATAGCTGTTCTAATCCGAGGGTACTGCTGGTTCGTTCCAACCGCGGCAGGAATGTCTCCGGCTTCCTCGATCACAGTCGAGGCCATCCGCATCCGCTCATTAAAACTCATGGTGCAAACGTCGACCACCGCGCCACCGGTAAGCAATATCGCGTTCTCTCGGTTGATCTCGTTCTCCATGAGAAACAGGACATGAGTTCGGATACGCTCCTCGTTAGTCGAATGATAGGGATTGTAATGAAGTGGAGTAACCTGAATCCGCTTATCCATCCGCTGATTCAAGCCCACTGACCCCTACCAGGGCTCCCCCTGACGGCCAATGAAATATGCCATTACTTATCACCCACTGACCATTGAAAGAAACGCCACATAATGTCCATCGGACCAGTGCCATCCGTTGCGGGATCCGCACCACCAATCCACTCCCGTCCAGAACGTTCATGAGTCGCACCTATCCCAACAGTGACCCAATCATCGCCGCGTTCACCACCATCCCATAGACAAATGGCGAGTTTCCGACACGTCTTGCCCTCGGTATCTTTAGTAAAACAGTGGAATGTCTCCTGGCCTTCACCCTCAAGATCCGAGAGTCGGCGATAACCTTCGGGAACCACACCACCAACGCCCAGGATACCGAATCGGTCGCCGACGTCGGTTGCACCAAAACCACAGTCTGAATAACCGTCGTTCTCTACTGCATATCTGGCAAAGATCTGCAGCACCGGGGGATAAAGCCACACCGAGTTCCAACCGCCGCCGGCGTTACCGGCGTATTCGGTATAGGCTCGACCATCATAAGGCTCAAACCGGTCGAATATTTCGTTGGCATGCAGAATCCATGGCGAATCCCCATTCTGTGGTGCATCGATCCACTTCAAATGGTCTTTTCTGCCCGCATGATCCACGCCACCGACCGGTAATAAAGCTTTGAACAGTCCGGATGTGTCTGGATGTCGTGCCAGAAGATGAGCCAACAACCCTCCGTTTGAGAATCCAGTGCCAAAAATCTGTTCCGGATCCACACAATGGTTTTTCATCGTCCATTTGATAATCGCACGGGTAAAGTCTATTTCCCTCCGGGTTGATATTGCATCGTCTTCCGTATTCGAACCACACCAATCGCAGGGGATACCATCCATCAGTAAGCAGCCGTCCCCAGGATCCTGGCACGAGGGTACTGCCCAGTTTTGACGCAACCTGCTGCGGCGCTTTTTCAATGCACCCCAGTTGAAATAGTTGGTCTCGGTTAGGTCCCCAGTCGGATACAAACTGATAAAACCGACTGCTTCGCCTTTGGGTTCCAACCGGCTCTTCCAGCTATGGTTACTGGTGCCAGTTTCGCTATACCCGTGATAGCCCACAACAATCGCACACGGTGTGCAATCCTTGCCACCACATCGGCACCTGGAAGGCACAGTGAGTTCGAGCCTGCGCTGACCGTAATCGTTGCCATCACCTACATCGAAGGGGAAGGGCGGTACAACACCCGAATCTCCTGTCGAACAACCCAACGATTTTTGTTGCCCCTCAGAAGCAGCTAGTCCTGACCAAACCAACAGGAACATCATGCAAATTACTGCTGAAACGATTCCCTTGGCGCACTTAAGCATCTTTCCTAAACACATTGTAGTGATTGCTTTCATAAATCCTCAGCGTCGCCCAGGAATCAGAACTGTGGCGAAAAGAAGTCAGGCTTGCTCTGTTTTTCGCCACGACTGGGTTAGAGTAAGCGTCTCGAGTTTTTAGAATCCCGACGGCAGAAACTAGCATCCCGAGTTGTTGTTTTTTCCGTCGGGCATTGTCGTTCTACAAAATTTAGTCTCCTTTAGATTTGCACCTTTTAGATTTGCCCCAGTGAGATTTGTATCAGAAAGATTTGCCTCAGGTAGTTCTGCACCCCAAAGACTTGCGTCAGTTAGATTTGCCCTAGTTAGATCTGCCAGCGTCAGATCAGCTTCGCTCAGATTTGCTTTTGTCAGATTTGCCTCAGTCATTTTTGCCTCAACCAGTTTTGCCCCTATCAAATTAGATCGAATCATAATTGCTGCAGTCAGATTTGCCCTTTTCAAATTTGCCCGCATCAGATTTGCCCTGGTCAGAATAGTCCCGACCAGATTCGCATCAGTCAGATCTGCTAGAAGCAGATCTGACTCGCTCAGATTTGCTTTGGTCAGATTTGTCGCAGTCATTTTTGCCCATTTCAGAGTTACTCCACGCAAATCTGCTCCAGTCAGATTCGCATCAGTCAGAATTACGTGACCGGCATGTGCGCCATACATATTCACGCCACTCAGATTTGAACCAGCTAGATTTGCCCCAGTCATTTTTGTCCATTTCAGATTTGCATCAGAAAGATTCACGCCACGTAAGTCTGCACCAGTGAGATCGCATTTCGAACATTCTTTAGTTTTCCGAAGTTTGTCTAGGTCATCATTATTTACAGCAACAGCATCGGCAAAAACTCCGGCCAACATCAAAAGAGATAGAACAAAGGCAAACAGGCGTTTCATCCCGCTATCATATTCTGGTTTGGCAGAAGCATCTACAAGTGTATGGATGTGGGGGAAAGCACCAATAGTTACCCTGTTGCGGCAGTCTCGGGTGCAAAGTCCCTTGTATCGCACTTGTACAAGGCAGGCATTTATGGGTTCGAGTCTTAACGCATCGGTTGGTTGTAGATTCTGGTCCACCCGTATTCCCAGTCCGAGGCTGGAATTCAAACGAGGGTGATCTTGCTCTTTGAAAAATTGGGTCAGGTTTGTACGACCAGGTGAGTTAATGGTGGCCGGATAAAGAAACCCCCGGCTATGCCGGGGGTTTTAGTCAATCGAAATTTTTTACAGCGACAACTTATTCCGGTATCCAGGCCTTCCACGTGTCTTCATTAGATGTCATCCACTTTCGAACCGCATCTTCAACAGTCATCTTGTCAACATCAACATCAAAAATCATCGGGGCCTGTTGTGCATTGGAAAGTTTCATGTTCTTGAGCATCTGAATCACATCAGGATGCTTCTTGGCGAAGTCTGGGTTCGCAGATTGGAAGGTCACATCTTCTGGCCAACCGCATGCTGGCCAGCAACTGCCGTCTTCATTTTTAGGTTTGCCAATTCCGACTAGGTCGTATGCTGCAAAGATCCACAGCGGCTCCCAGGCATATACCAATATAGGGTCACCGCGCTTAAAAGCAGCCGTGAGTTCGGCCCATTGGGCGGTGTCTGTTCCTAGTTCGACAGCTGTGAAATCAACGCCATTGAGGTCAAGTCGTTTTTGGTCTTCACAACCCCAACCGGCAACTGGGCAACCAACAAGTCGTCCTTTTGGAGCGGTTTCAGGTGTCGCAAAAACATCAGCATACTGATTGAGCTTTTCCAAGCCACAATTGTCGCATTGTCCTTTCGCATGCATACAAAGATCCGGTGCCGTGGCCTTGATGCCCCGAGCGCTATCACCCTCACACACGTAGCGCGGAACGTAGTAGTCACTGGCGCCGATTACACCCGATTCAGTTACGTATATTACAGAACCATCACCTCCGTATTCAGCAAAATATCTGGCCTTGGCATCTGCGTTGTAGCTCGGCCAAACCTCTAGGCCAATATCCAGATCGCCAGCCGCCATAGCTTCCCAGCCCGCCGTGCCGGCCATGAAGATCTGTTTGACTTTGTAGTCCATGTGCTCTTCAAGAATAATCTCTGCTAGCTGTCCAAAGACCAGGTTTCCAGTCCAGTCAGCTTCCCAGATTTTAACAACGCCTTTTGCTGCATAGGATGCGGCGGGGATGAATGCCATTCCTAGAGCAACTACAAGAGTTACGGCAAAATGCCTTAAAATTTTAGAAATGTTCATTAACTGCCTCCAGTTAGTGGTATATCAAGTCGGCCTAATCGTTAATAAGCCGAACTATGTCTTGAAAGTATAATTTAATTGGTGACTGTTTGGGGTGGATAGATCACATGATTTTCAATGCTCACAAAACGTTGTAAATAAAGAAAATATCCAATTAGAGTGCGGGCTACCACCTCGTTAAAGTAGATTCAGCTAGTGTGTTCCTATATTGAGTCCCAATGCTTTTTGTTTGCGTACGCTCATGGCCTGTGTCAGTCGATCAAGTACGACCGCGAAGAACACGATACCCAGTCCAGCCTGTAGGGCCTGGCCGGTATCCGCTTGGGAGAGTCCAACAAAGACTTCCCGTCCAATACCACCACCGCCAATCAATGGCGTTTTGATCAGCATCGCTAGCGCCATCATTACGGATTGATTAACGCCCATCATAATTGAAGGCAAAGCCAGCGGGATTTTCACTTTCAATAATGTTTGCGAGAATGTTGACCCGAACGAGGTTGCTGCCTCTATAGCCTCAGTCGATACTTCGCGGATCCCCAGGTTTGTTAGTCTTATAACTGGAGGCAACGCGTAAATCATTATGGCTATCACAGCTGAGACCACGTTGCCTCCAAAAAACATCAGCACAGGTATGAGATAACAAAATGCGGGCAGTGTCTGCATCGCATCTAGTATCGGTCTGATGATAGCTTCGAACGTATTGTTCACGGCAGCAAGTATGCCCAGCGGTATCCCGATTACCATACACAGAACAATAGATACCAGTATCTGCGCCATCGAGAACATTCCAACCGACCATAGGCCTGTTGCACCGATAAAC
>CAZCWO010000146.1:0-5074 GCA_964502335.1 uncultured Rhodobacterales bacterium
TGAAGAAAGAGCATCAGATACAGCTGATTCAATTAAATCTGCTTCATCTGAATGTTCAAACGAATATCTCAGCATCATTGTAAAACTTAAAACTTGTGCAAGAGGGTTTGCAACACCTTTCCCAGTAATATCAGGTGCTGAGCCGTGAACGGGTTCATACATTGCTTTTCTAATGCCGTCTTTATTTGGAGAACCAAGTGATGCTGATGGTAACATCCCTAAAGATCCTGTTAGCATAGCAGCACAATCAGAAAGCATGTCACCAAATAAATTGTCACAAACAATAACATCAAATTGTTTAGGTGCTCTAACTAATTGCATTGCACAGTTATCAGCAAACATATGTTGAAGATCAATTCCAGCACCTTCTGTTTTGTGAAGATCGGTAATTACTTCTCTCCATAAGACACCTGAAAGCATAACGTTTGCTTTTTCAACGGAAGTTACTTTTCCATTTCTTTTCCTCGCAAGGTCAAATGCCACTCTACCGATTCTCTCTATTTCTGGTGTTGTATATAGGTTTGTATCATAACCTTTTTTGGTTCCATCAGGCAAAACATCAATACCCCTTGGTTCAGCAAAATATACTCCACCGGTGAGCTCACGAAGGATCATTATATCTAGACCTCTAACTATTTCAGGCTTAAGGGTAGAAGCTTCAACCAAAGGGGGAAAAACTATTGCAGGTCTCAAATTTGCAAATAAGTCTAATTCTTTTCTTAAAGTCAACAACCCTCTTTCAGGCTTCTGTTCAAATGGTAGATCATCATATTTAGGACCACCTACTGCACCAAACAAAACAGCGTCACATTCTAAAGCATCACTTAGAGCTTCATCCGTAAGTGGTGTTCCGTAAAGATCAAATGATTTTCCACCAACATCTTTTTCTATCGTTTCAAAATTCAAATTCTTGTTTTTAGCTAACCAATCTACCAGCCTTAAAGTTTCTTTCATTACTTCTGGACCGATGCCATCACCTGGCATAATCATAAGCTTTCTATTGGAAGTCATTTTAACTCCTAATTATTTGATTAAAGCCACGGATGATTATCGTTTCTATAGCTTTCATAACTTTCTATTTGATTTTTCTTTTCTAGTGTCAAGGAAATATCATCTAAACCTTCCAGTAAACATTTTTTTCTAAATGGATCTAAGTCAAATTTAACAGAAACCCCATTTGGTCTATTAATAGTTTGGTTAGGTAAATCGATATTTAAAACAGGGTTTTCCTTGTCTTTTGAATCAGCTAACAAAGCTTGTCTTTCGTCTTCAGAAACTTTTATAGGCAAGATGCCATTTTTAAAACAATTATTATAAAAAATATCAGCAAAATTGGTAGAAATAATACAACGAATACCAAAATCAAGTAGGGCCCAAGGAGCATGCTCGCGGCTAGAACCACATCCAAAATTATCTCCTGCAATTAGTATCTTTGCCTCTTTCCAAGGTTCATTGTTTAAAACAAACTCTTTAATTACTGAGCCATCAGGGGAATATCTCATTTCGTCAAATAAGTTTTTACCTAATCCAGACCGTTTAATTGTTTTTAAAAACTGCTTAGGGATAATCATGTCAGTGTCTATATTTAATATATCTAATGGAGCAGCAATACCCTTTAGGGTTTTAAATTTTTCCATTTTTCTCTCCTAGTTTCAAAAAAACATAAAAACAAATCAATTAAATTAGATTTCTCTAACATCTGTTAAGAAACCAGTAATTGCTGCTGCTGCTGCCATTTCGGGGCTGACTAAATGTGTGCGGCCTAATCTGCCTTGCCTTCCCTCAAAGTTTCTATTTGATGTTGAAGCAGCTCTCTCTCCTGGAGACAGTCTATCTGCGTTCATGGCAAGACACATAGAACAACCTGGCTCTCTCCAATCAAAACCTGCTTCTTTAAAGATTATATCAAGACCTTCTTTTTCAGCTTGCTCTTTTACTAGCCCTGACCCAGGTACTATCATTGCCCTTATTTCTTCCGAAACTTTTTTCCCTTTAATAATATTAGAAGCTGCTCTTAAGTCTTCTATTCTTGAGTTTGTACATGATCCAATAAAAACAGTATCAATTTTGATATCTGTAATTTTCTGTCCTGGTTTGAGATCCATGTAAGATATAGCTCTTTCTAATTTAGAACGAACCGCTTCATCTTTTATAATTTTTGGGTCAGGAACTTTTCCATTTATTGGAGCAGTATCCTCAGGACTAGTGCCCCAAGTAACAGTTGGAACTAATTCTCCAGCATTAATTGATATTTTTTTATCATAAAATGCATTTTTATCTGAAGGTAAACTTTTCCACCATTCTAATGCTTTATCCCAATTGTTTCCTTCAGGGGCCATCGGTCTTCCCTTCAAATAGGAAAAAGTTTTTTCATCAGGAGCGATCATTCCAGCCCGAGCACCAGCTTCGATTGACATGTTGCAAATAGTCATTCGTCCTTCCATCGATAAGTTTTTTATAGTAGACCCAGCATATTCAATTACATAACCTGTACCTCCGGCTGTTCCTATTCTTCCAATTATTTCAAGAATTGTATCTTTGGCTGTTACGCCTTTTGGTAGCACCCCGTTTACTTCCACTAGCATATTTTTTGCTGGTTTTTGAATTAAAGTCTGCGTTGCAAGTACATGTTCAACTTCTGATGTTCCAATTCCAAAAGCTAAAGCGCCAAAGGCTCCATGTGTCGCAGTATGCGAATCTCCACACACAATTGTCATTCCGGGTTGAGTAAAGCCTTGCTCAGGGCCAATCACATGAACAATACCTTGTCTAATATCCTCCATTTTAAAATATGGTATAGAAAAATCGCTGGCATTTTTTGCAAGGGTTTCAACCTGCAGTTTCGATTCTTGATCCGTAATGCCTTTATCTCTATCGGAAGTTGGAATATTATGATCTGCAACCGCCAAAGTTCTTTCTGGTGACCTAACAACTCTATTTGAATTTCTTAACCCTTCAAAAGCTTGAGGGCTAGTTACCTCATGCACTAGATGCCTATCAATATAAATGATGCTAGCTGCATTAGGATCTGAGTGAACTAAATGCGCATCCCATATTTTGTCGAATAAAGTACGAGGCTTTGTCATTTTAATAGCTCCATAAGCTTAACAATTAATAAAAACCAAATATAACAATATTTAAAAAACAATTATTGTCTAATATAATTAACTGTTATTGTCTTTTATTTCTATTTTTTCAGCAGGTATTTTTTTGTCTTTAATTTGCTCTTTTTCAGTTGTTTTATTGTCATCAGATTCTGTTGAACGGCCTGAAGAACGTTCAGCAATTCGAGCTGACTTTCCTTGTCTCTCTCTAAGGTAATAGAGCTTTGCTCTTCTAACTTTCCCTTTCCTAACTACCTCTATTCCAGAAATTCTTGGAGAATATAGGGGGAAAATTCTTTCAACACCTTCTCCGTATGAAATTTTTCTGACAGTAAACGAGGATCTTACGCCAGCATTCTTTCTGGCAATGCATACTCCTTCAAAGGCTTGAACACGCTCTCTCGTACCCTCAACAACCTTAACATTAACTCGCAAAGTGTCACCTGCACCAAAATCAGGAATTGACCTTTCAGCTAAAACCTTTTCCATTTGTTGTTTTTCAATCTTATCAATGATATTCATAAAAGTCTCCTAACGATCATCTAACTTTAATTTTGTACTATGAATCGAGTTTTCTAATTTTTGTTATTTCAACTCTTTTCTTATCTCTCCAGCTTTTAATTTTTCCATGATCTCCAGAGGTTAAGACTTCCGGGACATTTAAACCATTCCATTCCTTTGGTTTTGTATACTGAGGGTATTCTAGCAAGGTATTGTCTGAAAAACTCTCTTCTTCTAAGGTGTCAATACCACCTAAAACATTCGGTATCAATCTTAATACACTTTCTAATAAAACAATGGCAGCACTCTCACCGCCAGTTATAACATAGTCCCCAATACTAATTTCTTCAAAATTATAATAATCTATTACGCGTTGATCAATACCCTCATATCGACCGCAGAGCAAGACTAAACCTTCATTATGTGAAAGTTTTTTAACTTTTGCTTGAGTAAGTTTTTTCCCTCTTGGAGTTAAGCATATGCGTGGGCCGGGAAAATGCGAGATAGAATTAAGTGCTAATGCAATAATGTCAGGCCTCATAACCATTCCAGCACCACCACCATATGGAGTATCGTCAACACTTTTGTGTTTATTAATTGCAAAATCACGAATATTAATCAAATTTAAATCCCATATTTTATTGTTTAAGGCTTTTCCGATTAATGAAACACCTAGTGGCCCAGGGAAAATTTCTGGAAACAAAGTTAAAATCGAAACTTTATATGCATTTTCAATATTTTTTTTCAATTTCAAATCCTAATTTTTTTCTTCACTAATATTAAGCCATTGATCTAAATTAGATAAACAAATTGTTTTTTTCTTTAAGTTAATGCTATCTAGATTTTTTGAAATTAGAGGAACAAGGAAGTTCTTCTCCTTATTTTTAATTTCAAGAATATCTCCGGCACCATAATTTGAAACGTTTTCAATTGTTCCAATAATTTGACTCTTCTTATTTAAAGCTTTTAAACCAATTAAATCTATGTGATATATTTCGTCATTATTTAACTTTGGCAAAGCTTTTCTTTTTACAAATAAGTATTCACCCTTTAGCAGATTAGCTTCATTACGATCTGAAATGTTCTCTACTTCATAAATTGCAAGTTTGTTTGATATGCCTTTATATTTTAGGTTAACTATTTCCCTGTCTTTATTATATACTGTGCCATATGAAATAATACCTTTTGGGTTTTCAGTGTAATACTTAATTTTAATATGGCCATTAATCCCGTGTGGAGAAGAAATTATACCTACACAAATTAAATCTGTTTCTTTCATCTTTAAATTGAATAATTATTTATTCTTTTTCTCCTCAGCAGGTGCTTCTTCAGCAGGAGTCTCAGCAGCAGGTGCTTCTTCAGCAGGAGTTTCTGTGGCGGGGGCTTCTTCAGCAGGAGCCTCAGCAGCAGGTGCTTTTGCAGATTCAATAGCCTCATTTTCTCTTTCTGTGCGCTTTTTCCCAGGCGCA
>CAZCWO010000147.1:0-5039 GCA_964502335.1 uncultured Rhodobacterales bacterium
ATAATTAATGAAAATATAGATTGTGACTTTAAATTAACGGGAAGGTTTTTAGGTGTCCCAACAAAAAATTCTTCAGAAACATTAAAAAAAGACGCTGACTATTTCTTCAGGAAACTTAATCTGAACTTTAGTCTAATAAAAGGTTCAGAAATTAGAGATTACGTTGATACAATTAAATATGAAGTTGGAATCTTTAGAGAGGATATAGGAGGTATTCATCCAGGTAAATTATTACATGGAATGATGAAAATAGCTAAGAATTTGGGAGCTTATATATATTCTAATACGGCTGCAAATAACATACAGCAAAAAGATAAACAATTTGAAATTACAACATCAAAAGGAAAAATAACAGCGGAACATGTTATCTTTGCTACGAATGCTTATACTGGAAGAGAATTTCATTGGCTCAAAAGACGACTGGTTCCAGTGATTTCTGAAATGATTTCAACAGAAGACCTAGGCGACAACTTAGTTAAGCACTTGATGCCAAAAAGCAGCATGTACGGAGAAAGTCTGCAGCTCGGATATTATTACAGGCCCTCCCCAGATGGCAAAAGAATTTTATTGGGAGGTCGAAGGCTAAGTAACAATCCTTTAAAGGCAACTGAAAGATTAAGAAATGGACTTAATGAAATTTTTCCTCAATTGGATAAAGTAAAAATTTCAAATCACTGGTCAGGCTATGTCGCATTTCCATTTGATCAATTACCAAAGTTAGCCGTTAATGATGGCGTTATTTACCCAGTGGGATTTTGTGGATCAGGAACTGTTTGGGCAAGGTGGTTGGGACAGAAAGCTGCGGGGATGATCTTGGGGAAAGACAGTGAAACTGTTTTTTCTGATGAGCCATTTAAAACCATCCCTTTTTATAATGGAACCCCTTGGTTTTTGCCTTTGGCTATCAATTATTACAGATTAAGAGATAAATTTTTTTCAACATCTAAATAAATTAAAATTATTTAAACCTTCTGATAGAAAAAGCATCTAATTTTATTTTTGTTTGCATTTTCATAGACATATCTGCTAATGCCTCACCTACTGCCAGGCCTAATTGAAAACCATGAGCAGAAAATCCAAATGCATGAACCACTCCTTCTTTTGATCCGGGGCCAATAACTGGAAGGTTGTCAGGAAAGTAACCCTCTATCCCAGACCAACTCCTGATAATTCTAACATTGTCAATATGTGGAAAAACTGAAATAGCATTTTGAATGGTATTCTTTAAACCGTAAGGATTAATTTTGGTTTCATTGTTTTCTATTGACGCCTTTCCTTTGATGCCTCCGCCAATTATTAATTGACCTGTATCGATTTGTTTTAATGATAGCGGGGCATTTAAAATTCCTATAACAGAATTTAAAAATTTAGGTTGAGGGTCAGTGATAGCTAGCATAGGGGCATAAGATTTGATGGGTAATTTCTGCTCGCCGAGAATTTTAGCTAATTCTCCTCCCCATGCACCACTACAGTTTAATATGTTTTGCGCATAAAATTTACCAGTTGTTGTTGTTACTTCCCAATAGTCCTTTTCCTTTACAAAAGTTTTTGCAAAAGTCTTTTCAAAGATTTGCAATCCTTGGGTAAGTGATTTGCTAGCAAGTCCCCTAACGATTTTCCATGGGTAAGTCCAACCATCGCCTTCCACTGAAATTCCACCGATGCAGTGGTTGGAAACTTTTGGTAATAAGACCTTAAGCTCACTTTTATCTAGCCATTTCTCATGAGTGAAACCTTTTTTATTCAGATCAAGTATCCTATTTTGAGCCTTGCTAACATCATCATTGTTTTGTGCTACTTTAATATATCGGGATTTAAAAAAAGAATTTTTTATACTTAGTAATGTTTCTATTTCATTCCACCAATCCATAGAGGCAATTGACAACGGTATCTCAGAGGTATCTCTACCTAAGGTTCTTACTCCGCCAGCATTTGCGCCAGATGCATGCCTTCCGATCACATCTTTTTCAATTAAAGCAACCTTTTGTTTTCTTTTGCTAAGAAAAAATCCAGCTGAACAACCTTGAATACCCCCGCCAATTATAAGAAAATCAAAGTATAATTTATTGCTTTTCATCCGGTGAATATTCCTCAAAAGACGATAATTCTTTAAGTGTAATAGGTTTTACAGGTGGCCTTAAACGATAATAACCAACTTCATTTAGTTTTCTATTTTGTTGCAATGCAATCATAGTTTGAACAGTTAACCCGCAAAGTCTTCCTTGGCAATTACCCATTCCTGCACGGCAATAAGATTTCAATTGGTTGGGTCCACTTATACCTAATTTAATTGAATTTTCAATTTCAGATTTATTAACATTTTCACATCGACAAACAATTTCATTTTTATTATTTGGGACTAAAAAATTTACATCTTGTTGAAATAAAATATCAAGGAATGGTCGCAAGCTTTTGTCTTTTAAAAATTTAAACCAAACAAAAATTTTTGCAAAATTTGTTGTTTTATGAATTTTTTTCCCAATATCAAACGCTGCTATTTGGCCTGTTGTTATCGATGTATTTACCCCTCCAACTCCACCATTATCACCAGCTACATAAATCCCTTTAATCGAAGTCTCTCCACTGAAAGATAATGTTGGAAGCCAACAGTATTGAAATTGGCTCCAATGATGTTTTATGCCTGTAGCCATTGTCAGATTGATATTTGGAACTATACCTTGGTGCAAGAATATATTTTGTGTGTCAATTTTTAAGTTGTCTCCATTTGAGAGAGTGATTTCTAGACCTTGAGCCTTATCCATGCCTAAAATGGATATATTTTTAACTCTTCTATAAACTTTAGTGTGTTTTGAAATATGCCTAATCCAACGCAAGCCCTGCCATAATAAATTGAAATTTATTATGGCAAGAAAAAAATAGGGAATAGAATAAAAAATTTGCTTAAGTCTTGAAGTGTCTAATACAGCTTTTACTTTGAAGCCAGCCCTTAAATATTGATAAACGGTCAGATATAACAATGGCCCACAGCCAACAAACACACAATTATCAGCACCTACAGAAGATGATTTTAGTAAAGTTTGTGCTGCTCCAACTGACATAACACCTGGTAAAGTCCAACCAGTTATTGGCATCGCCCTTTCATATGCACCACCACATATGACAATAAATTTTGATTTTATAATACCTGTCAATCCATTTCTTTTAAAGCAAACCTCCTTATTTTCAGTTATTTGCCATACGCTTGTTTCCAACCAATGTTCTATCCCACTTGAAATAAACCTTTTGTACAGATGTTGACCTTTTAAATAATCTTTACCAAGGAAATTTTTCTTTCCATCAAGGTTCTTCCCTATTGATTTATAAATTTGACCGCCAACTTGACTTTGTTCATCTATAACTAATACTTTTAAACCAAGTTCATTTGCAGTTAATGAGGCGCTTAATCCAGCTGGGCCACTGCCAATAACAATAATATCAAAAATATCTTTCATAACGCTTTCATAATGATAAATCTGAAGCCTTGTGCCTTTTAACTTGCATATTATTTTTTACAATAACTTGGCAGGATTGAAGAGATTGCATTTGGTCAACGTCGACCAAGCATTCAAAACAAATACCGATCATGCAATAAGGTCCCCTAAAATTATTATTTTTTGATTCTCGAAAAAATATTTCGCCTGAACGCAACAATGCTGAAGCTAGTGTTTCGCCATCAAATGCTGATAATTTTTTTCCTTCAAAGAAAAAAACCACTTCTTTTTTTGAGCCCTCTTTTAATTCACGAAACATTAAATCTCCTATGAGAAAAAGAAATCAATTCATTACCTAATACTCCATCATCTATGTATCTAGATAAATCATTTGCATGAGATGCAGCAAGGGTGACACCACTGTGACAAGAAACTGCAAAAGCACCCGGATGTGTTTCAGACTGATCATAAATGGGATATCCATCAGGCGACATAACCCTTAATGCAGCCCATGACCTAACAATTTGTTTGTTTTCTATTTCAGGTAAAGTTTTAATTGCTCTTTTTGCAATCTTTGAAATTACCATTGGATTTGAAGTAATATCTTCACCTATATCTTCATGGCTATCACCTATCATGATTGAACCCTCTTGAGTTTGCCTTAGTAAGGTTGAAGGATATTTAAAATGTTTATCAAGTTTTTGAGTTACTAAAATTTGACCTTTTATAGGTTTTACTGGTTGCTCAAGGCCTACCATTGGAGCCAAATTTTTATTTCCTAGCCCTGCAGCTAAGATTACTTTGCTCGAAGAGTAACGTTCCTTTTTTGTTTTAATTAAATAGCCTTTCCCCGAACTTTCTATATCCCTTACTTCCTCATCATTTATAAATTGCCCATGATTTTTTAGGAATGCACTGTGAAGAGATTTCATCAAATATAATGGGTTGATATGCCCGTCATGTTTTGAAAAAGAACCACCTATAACCTCTGGGCCAAGTCCTGGCATTAATTGAGATAAATCTTTGTTATCTAACATTTGATAATCAAACTTTCCGTTTTGGTGACTTCTGAGAAGGTCTAATTTGTTCTTTCTATCATTAAATTCTTCTTCATCTAAACAAATGTGTATTCCTCCAGTTCTTTGAATGCCAAGGTTTATTTTAGTGTTATCTTCAAGCTCTGTGCAAAACTCTTTCCACAGTTCTGAAGATCGCAAGGTCCAATCTGCATATGATGGGAAACCTGTTCCTTTTCCTTGAACCCATATTAAACCAAAATTACCTTGAGCAGCTTTAAAACTGTTATCATGGGCATCTAAAATTAAACATTTTCTGCCTAGTTTTGATAATCCATACCCAATTGAAAAACCAATTAATCCACCGCCAACAATTATATAGTCATATGATTTAATCATTTAAATCTGTCAATTCTATAAGGTTCAAGTGAAATATCTGTTTTCTTATGAGTCACACAATCAGCTATTATTTTTCCAGTATTAGGAGCCATGCTTAACCCATAATGTGAGTGGCCAAACGCTGCAAAAACTCCTGGTAAAGAAGGGATTTCCCCTAAACAAGGCAATGAATCAGGAAAAGATGGCCTCGAAC
>CAZCWO010000148.1:0-5028 GCA_964502335.1 uncultured Rhodobacterales bacterium
TTATCTTCAGATGAATTTTCTTTAGTATTATCAAAATGGAAGAATGAAGGAATTTATAGAGTAAATTTTTTTATTGGTGGTGCCGAAGGAGTGGAGGAAAAGTTCAAAAATAATGTTGATTTAGTATTAAGTTTTTCAAAAATGACTTTCCCTCATATGCTTTCACGTATTATTCTAATTGAACAACTCTATAGGGCTGAGGCAATAATTTCTAAACACCCATACCATCGATCTTAATTGCAACGAATTTTTAATGGAGATTGTAAAATCAAACAGAGAGAAAATTTAAAACCAATTACTTTTTGTGTTTTAGATGGATGGGGGATATCTAAAAATAAACTTAAAAATGCAATCCTGGAAGCCAAAACACCAAATTTTGACTATTTAAGCAAGAAATTTTCCTCCACAAAACTCTTAGCATCGGGAAGGGATGTGGGTTTGCCCAAAGGGCAAGTTGGAAACTCAGAAGTAGGCCATATGAACATTGGTTGTGGACGTATTATCAAACAGGATCTCCTTAGGATAGATGAAGCCATTAAGAATAATACTCTAAGTAAAAATATTCTCATAGAAAAGTTTATTGGGGATGTTATAGAAAATAAAGGAGTAGTTCATCTCCTAGGCTTAGTTAGTGATGGTGGGGTGCATTCTAAAGACACGCACATTCTTGAGCTTTCAAAGATACTAGTAAACAGAAAAATAAAAGTCATTATTCATGCTTTTACTGACGGAAGAGACACACTCCCTAAAACAGCTTTAAAAACTTTAGCCAAGTTTAATGAAAAACTTCCTTCTGGCGCAACTATCGGAACAGTTATGGGTAGGTTTTACCCAATGGACAGAGATTATAGATGGGAAAGAATTTCTGTTGCTTGGAAGGCCATTGCTTTAGGAAAGGCAAAATATCATTCAAAATGTTTAAAAAATCTAATTCAAGAAGCTTATAATAGAGGTGAAACTGATGAATTTATTTCCCCAACTATCCTCGAAAATCAAAATAATTGCAAATATGGCGGTATAAATAATGGAGATGGTCTAGTAATAGCAAATTTCAGGTCTGATAGAGTTAGGCAAATAATTGACTCTTTAATCGATAAGAATTTTAATCAATTTAATAGAGAAAAAACGATCGAGTTTTCATCCTTTTTGGGCATGGTTCCTTATTCAAAAAAAATAGATATGATTATGCCAAGTTTATTCCCAGAAAAAATAATTAAAAACTCTTTAGGAGAAGTTTTATCAAATGCAAATTTAAAACAATTAAGAATTGCGGAAACTGAAAAATACCCGCATGTCACTTTTTTCTTTAATGGGGGCCATGAAAAATTATTTGATGGGGAAGAGAGAGTTCTGATACCTTCTCCAAAAGTAAAAACCTATGATCTAGCTCCTCAAATGGGAGCAAATAAAATTACAAAAGAGATAGTTAAAAAAATAAAAAACAAAAGCTTTGATGTTATAATAGCTAACTTTGCAAATCCAGATATGGTTGGACATACTGGAAATTATCAAGCTGTTTTAAAGGGAATTGAATGTATAGATAAATGCATTGGAAAAATTTTTAATCAAGTAACTGAAAATGAAGGGATCATGATTTTAACCTCTGATCATGGAAACAGTGAAATGATGTGGGATTCAGAAAATAATTCACCACATACTGCTCATACTAGCAATCCAGTGCCTTTTATTTTAGTGGATGAAAAAATAGACTTTAAACTTAGAACAGGAAATCTTGCAGATATAGCCCCTACAATCATTGACTTATTAAAATTAAATAAACCAAAGGATATGGAAGGTATAAGTTTGATTATTTAATATAATTTTTAATACTAGTTAGCTATAATGATATTGGTAACGTTTATGGAGAATTAATTGTTTATTTCAAAAAAAATAATATTCGGAATATTTTTATCTATTTTTCTACTGGTGGGAATAGGGCACGTATCTCCTCTAATTTTAAATGTTGAGGCAAAAAATTCTGAAACCTATAAACAACTGACACTATTTGGTGACGTCTTTCAAAGGGTAAGAGAATCTTATGTTGAGGAAGTATCTGAAAAAGATCTTGTTAAATCAGCTATTAACGGTATGTTGGCCAATTTGGATCCCCATTCATCCTTTATGGACGATGAAGACTTTCAAGATATGCAGGTGCAAACCAAAGGTACTTTTGGCGGTCTTGGCATTGAAGTAACTATGGAAGGCGGATTTGTAAAGGTTGTTTCTCCAATTGATGATACTCCTGCTGACAAAGCAAACATTCAACCTGGTGATTTGATAATTGGGATTGATAGTGAGGGAGTTTATGGCCTCACATTAGATGAAGCTGTAGAAAAATTAAGAGGAAAAATTGGAGATCCTGTAATCATAACCATTAGGAGAGGAAAAAAAGATCCTTTTGAGGTAGAAATTATTCGAGATGAAATAAAAATATCTTCAGTCAAAAAAGAGATTTTTGATAATATTGGCTATATCAGGTTGACAACATTTAGCCAACAAACTACGCCGGGCCTTGTAAAGGCAGTACAAGGTTTCAAAAAAGAATTAGGTGATGAACTTCAAGGAATAGTTCTAGACTTAAGGAATAATCCAGGTGGCTTATTATCTGAAGCAATATCGGTTTCAGACTCTTTTTTAGAGCTTGGAGAAATTGTATCAACAAGAGGAAAGGACGGAAAAGATTCAACTCACCACTATTCTAGGCCGGGTGATATTACAAATGGATTGCCATTAGTTGTCTTAATCAATAGTGGATCTGCATCTGCTTCTGAAATAGTGGCTGGGGCATTGAAAGACCATAAGAGGGCAGTTGTTTTAGGAACTAGGTCTTTTGGAAAAGGATCAGTGCAAACTGTTATTCCGCTACCTGGTCATGGTGCAATGAGGTTGACAACAGCCAGATATTACACACCTTCAGGGATATCTATTCAGGCAAAAGGAATAGCTCCAGATATAGAAGTTAAAGTGGCAAAAATTGAACCAATAGATTTTGGTATTGTTAGAGAAGAAGATATACGGGGCGCTTTAGATAAAAATGAAGATATTACGGCAGATGATGTAAGTGAAAATGAAGAAACGTCATTAGGCAAAGAAATTGACACGTCAGAAATCAGCCAAGATGAAATAGACTTTCAATTATCCAGAGCGCTAGACCTGATTAGAGGTGCTTCAGTCTTCAGCAATCTTAAAAAAAATTAATTATTTATAGTAAATGAAATGAAGTCCTATAGGCGTTGCGTTGGATTGGTTGTAATAAACAAAGATAGACTAGTTTTTGTTGGGAAAAGGATAGATTCAAACTTAAACGCTTGGCAAATGCCTCAAGGTGGAATTGAAAAAGGTGAAAGCCCTAGAAATGCAGGACTTAGAGAGATGAAAGAAGAAATCGGAACAAATAACGTTAAATTGATAGGTGAAATAGATAATTGGTTAAATTATGATATACCTCAAAAACTTTCATCTAAATTATGGAATGGAAAGTACAGAGGACAAACCCAAAAATGGTTAGCTTTTCAATTCTTGGGAAGTGATGATGAAATTAACATTAACACTGAAGATCCAGAATTCAAGGAATGGAAGTGGGAAGAACATAAAAATCTTGTTAACTTGGCAGTGCCTTTTAAGAAAGATATATACAAAAAAATAATTAATGAATTTTCACATTTGTTTAATTAAAATGTAAATTATCTATTAAATTGATTCCAAAACAAATTCAAGCCACTCTATTTCTTCGGAATTAGCTTTTTCTTCAACAGGGCTATTAAAGCTATTTTCTTTGTTTTTAAATTCAGAGTATCTTTTTTCAATTTCAGATTTATCAATATCTTTTAAATTTTCAGCTTTTTCTACTAAAAGAGTGCAACTAGATGGGCTAACATCTGCAATTCCACCATCAACAATAATTTCATTTATAGACTGACCGTTTTCATAAAGTTTAACGATACCTTTGTTCAGAGTAGATAGAGTATGGGCATGAAGTGACAAAACACCAAAGTGACCTTCACTTCCCGGAACTACAACCATTTCAACTTCTTGGTTTATAACCGTTTGAGAAGGAGTTATAAGCTCAAAATTGGTTTTATTTTCCATTTATAATGCACTCATTCTTTAAGCTGCAGATGCTTCAAGTTTAGCACCTTTTTCAATTGCTTCTTCTATAGTTCCCACCATGTAAAATGCCGCTTCAGGTAAATGATCATATTCACCGCTAACAATTCCTTTAAAGCCCTTTATAGTGTCTTCCAGCGATACTAGTTTACCTGGTGATCCTGTGAAAACTTCAGCCACATGAAAAGGTTGTGATAGAAAGCGTTCAATTTTTCTTGCTCGTGCAACTGTGAGTTTATCTTCTTCAGAAAGCTCGTCCATCCCCAAAATTGCAATTATATCTTGTAAAGCTTTATATTGCTGAAGAATAGCTTGGACAGATCTTGCTGTTTGATAGTGTTCTTCACCTACAACCCTTGGATCAAGCATTCTTGAAGTAGAGTCTAGTGGGTCAACAGCAGGGTAAATACCTTTCTCAGAAATTTGTCTTGATAAAACAGTTGTCGCGTCTAAATGAGCAAAAGAAGTTGCTGGTGCTGGGTCTGTTAAGTCGTCAGCAGGAACATAAATCGCTTGAACAGAAGTAATTGAACCCTTTGTTGTGGTTGTTATTCTTTCTTGTAAGGCACCCATATCTGTGGAAAGGGTTGGCTGATAACCAACAGCTGAAGGTATTCTTCCTAACAAAGCTGACACTTCAGAACCTGCTTGAGTAAACCTAAATATGTTGTCTACAAAAAATAGCACATCTTGACCTTCTTCATCACGAAAATATTCTGCTAATGTCAATCCTGTTAAACCGACTCTTGCTCTTGCACCAGGAGGTTCATTCATTTGTCCATAAACTAAAGCTGCTTTTGATCCCGGACCATCTGGAATAATAACATTAGACTCAACCATCTCATGATAAAGGTCGTTACCTTCTCTTGTTCTTTCACCAACTCCAGCGAACACAGAGTAACCCCCATGTGCTTTTGCAAC
>CAZCWO010000149.1:0-5006 GCA_964502335.1 uncultured Rhodobacterales bacterium
TACTTCAGAATTGTGGGATTAATCCAGATCAATATCAAGGATTTGCTTTCGGAATGGGCCTTGAAAGAATAGCTATGTTAAAGTATGGTATACCTGATTTGAGGCCCTTTTTTGAATCTGATCTTAGGTGGATGAAACATTATGGATTTATGCCTTTTGACGTAACATCTATTCATTATGGTGCAAATTAATGAAATTCACTTTAAATTGGTTATTTGATCATTTGGAAACAGATAAAACTCTTCAAGAAATTACTAATAAATTGTCAATGATTGGTTTAGAAGTTGAGGAAATTGATGACAAATCAGAAAAGTTAAAAGACTTTTTAATCGCTAAAGTGATTGATGCGAGGCCTCACCCAAATGCAGATAGGCTTAAAATCTTATCTGTTGATGATAATTCAGGCAATCTACATCAAGTAATTTGTGGCGCTCCGAATGCAACAAAAGATCTTGTTGGTGTCTTCGCAAAGCCAGGAATGTATATACCTGGCACTAATTTGAAATTAACAGTTGGTGAAATAAGAGGTGAAAAATCATATGGGATGATGTGTTCAGAAAGAGA
This sequence comes from uncultured Rhodobacterales bacterium, assembly GCA_964502335.1. GTDB lineage: Bacteria > Pseudomonadota > Alphaproteobacteria > Puniceispirillales. The sequence goes on from CAZCWO010000149.1 coordinate 565, forward strand.
ATTAGAAATTTCTGATGAACATGACGGCATAATAGAGCTTGAGAGTGATGTTGAAATTGGAGGAAATTATGCAAAATGGGCAGGCTTGGACGATCCAATCATTACCATTGGCATTACCCCAAATAGGGCAGATTGCCTTGGAGTAAGAGGGATTGCCAGGGACTTGGCAGCTTCAGGCTGTGGACGATTAAAGCCACTAAATTTAAAGAATATTAAGGGTACTTTTGAAAGTCCAAAAATTTTTTCTGTTTCAGAAGAAGTGAATGAAAAAAAATTAGTTCCTGTTTTAACAAGTAGATATTTCAAAAACCTAAACAATTGCAATAGCCCAAGATGGATGCAACAAAGGCTAACAGCTATTGGTCAAAGACCTATTTCAGCCTTGGTTGATATAACTAATTATGTAATGTTTGATTTAAATAGACCTCTCCATGCTTATGATGGTGAAAAAATCTCTGGTGATAAACTTGAAGTCAGATTTCCAAATAAAGGGGAAAAAATAACAGCATTAAATGAAAAAGAATATTGCTTATCTCAAGATGACTTAATCATATCTGATAAAAAAGGTGCTGATGATTTAGCAGGTATTATGGGTGGATTGAGGACCGGTGTTTCTGATGAAACTAAAGAAATGTTTTTAGAGATAGCTATATTTGATCCAATTCAAGTATCTAAAACAGGAAGAGAGCTAAATCTTCACTCAGACGCTCGTTATAGATTTGAAAGAGGATTAGATCAAGCAACACCTGAATGGGTTCATAATTATGTATCAGGTTTAGTTTTAGATATTTGTGGTGGTGAAGTAAGTCATGTTCAAACGATTGGAAGTGGCCAAAATTGGCAAAGAGAAATAACATTTGAAACAGAGAAAGTTTTTCAATTAACGGGAGTAAGAATAGATAATAAAACAATTCATCAAATTTTTTCTGATTTAGGTTTTGATGTTGTAAAAGGAAAAAAAACATGGATTGTAAAGCCACCATCTTGGCGAAATGATATTGATGGCTCCGCCGATTTGGTTGAGGAAATAATCAGGATTTATGGATATGAAAACATACCTGAATTAAAATTATTCAACAAACATGTGATCCCTAAGTCTGCAATTACCAGAGAAAATAAACGATTAATAACTATTAAAAACATGTTAGCTGGGCGAGGTTTAATCGAGACTGTAACTTATTCTTTTTTATCTTCAAGAGAAGCCAAAATATTTTTTCCAGGAAATATAGAAAAATTACAAATTTCAAACCCTATAAGCACTGATTTGGATTGCATGAGGCCATCACTCCTTCCTAACCTCCTTTCTTGTGGGTCAAGAAATTTTAAAAGGGATGAGGAGCACGCTTCAATTTTTGAAGTTGGACCTATATTTATAGGACAACTACCTGAAGATCAAATTGTTAATATTGGAGGATTAAGATTTGGTAAAACAGCTTATAAAGACTGGACTAACTATGGCAGAAGTTATGACTGGCTAGATGCTAAAGCCGACATAGAAGCGGTCTTGAAGACTTGCGGATTGGATCCGTCTAAAATGCAACTAAGAAGTTCACCTGTTAACTGGTTCCATCCTGGAAGAAGTGGTGTATTTAGTCTAGGAAAAAATGAAATTGCTCACTTTGGCGAAATTCACCCTAGTTTATTAGAAGATTTTAATTTGAAAACAAATGCAGTTGGCTTTGAGATAAATATTGAAAAAGTACCTCTACCAAAAAAAACTAGTTCAGTTAAAAAACTATTATTTCTTGACAATCTTCAAGAAGTAACAAGAGATTTTGCATTTATTATAAATAAGAGAATATCCTCAGGAGAAATAACAAGAATGATCACCTCATCAGATAAGGATAATATAAAAGAAGTTAGAGTGTTTGATTTATATGAAGGTGAAAAAATTAATAAAGATGAAAAGTCATTTGGGGTGACTGTAATTTTTCAACCTAAGGAAAAATCTTTTTCAGAAAAAAATCTAGATGAATTTTCTAAAAATATTATTAGTATAATTTCAAATAAATTTGGTGGTTATTTAAGAGATTAGATCCTATTGATAGCGCTTACTACGGCTTTAATTGGTGCAAGAGTTATTGAGGTATCTATACCAACTCCATAAACGCTCCTGCCTTCTTCATTAGGAACCTTAATTTCAACGTATGCAGCTGCTTCTGCTGTTGAGCCTGAGCTACGAGTGTTTTGACCAAAGTCACTTAACCTAAATGACAAATCAAAGGTTTCTCTCATGGCGGTAACAAAAGCACTAATAGGGCCATTTCCGGAAGCTGATATGTCAATATTATTCCCATCAAACAATATAGTTGCTTCGATTAACTCTTTATTGGTTTTTCTAGATAATTTTTTACTATCAAAGTTAATTAATTTAAATTTTCCATCGACAAGATATTCTTTTGTAAAAATTTCCCAGATTGTTTCGGATGTAATTTCCTTACCAGTTTTATCTGCAATCTTTTGAACCGACTTACTAAATTGAACTTGCGCGCCACGAGGCAAATAAATGTTATGATCTTGCTCTAGCAACCAAGCAGATCCTGCTTTGCCAGATTGAGAGTTTACTCTAATGATTGCTTCGTAAGTTTTTCCAATATCACTTGGATCTATAGGTAAATAAGGAACTTCCCATTTTTCATTATTAGCTTTTGATATAGCTTCCATGCCCTTTCTAATGGCATCCTGATGACTGCCTGAAAAAGCTGTATGAACCAACGAGCCAGCATAAGGGTGTCTTTGATGAACGGGAAGTTGAGTGCAGAATTCTGCAGTCTCTATTAGTTCATTTATATCAGTGAAATCTAAATTAGGATTAATTCCTTGTGTATACATATTTAGCCCAAGTGTGACAATATCGACGTTGCCTGTTCTTTCACCATTCCCAAATAAAGTTCCCTCCACTCTATCTGCACCTGCCATTAATGCGAGTTCAGTTGCCGCAATTCCTGTACCTCTATCATTATGAGGATGAAGAGATAAAATTACTCTGTTTCTGTCAGAAAAATTATTAATCATCCATTCAATTTGATCAGCATATATATTAGGAGTAGACATTTCTACGGTTGCAGGCAGATTGATTATAATTGGGTTGTTTTGTTTAGCTTTCCAGCAGTCGAGAACCTCTTCACATACTTCTAAAGCATAATCAAGTTCAGTGCCTGTAAAACTTTCAGGTGAGTATTGAAGTCTGATATTACTGTTTTCCACCTCTTCAAGTCTTTGAAAGATCATCTTTGCCCCATCTAATGCAATATTTTTAACACCTTGTCTGTCTTGTTTAAAAACAACTTTTCTCTGAAGGGTTGAAACTGAATTATACAAGTGAATTATTGCTGAATGACATCCCTCTAATGATTCAAAGGTTTTATCAATTAGATGTTCTCTTGCTTGAGTGAGAACTTGGATTGTAACAGTTTTTGGGATAAGATTGTTTTTTATTAAATGCCTGCAAAAATTATAATCTGTTTCAGAAGCTGATGGAAAACCGATTTCAATTTCTTTAAAACCCATAGAAATCAATGTATTAAATAACTTTAATTTTTTAGCAGTATCCATTGGCTCTATTAATGATTGATTGCCATCACGTAAATCAACACTACACCAGGTTGGTGCTTTCTCAATAATTTGGTTAGGCCATTTTCTTTCCTTTAAGTTAATGGTATCGAATGGCATGTATTTGGATTTTGGATTAAAGTCTGACATGTTTTTATACTATCTTACTTTTATTTTATATTAAACATTATTGCTTATATTAATCTTAAAAATCTAGTTTTTATTAATCAAGAAAATATTGATAACTACTGACTAAAAGACTATTTAGATATATAGAAAAATATTAATTAAAAAATGATAGATACCTCAAAGATAAGAAACTTTTCAATTATTGCTCATATAGATCATGGCAAATCCACTCTAGCTGATAGGATAATTCAGTTTTGTGGAGGGTTAACTGATAGAGAAATGAAAGAGCAAGTATTAGATAATATGGAGCTTGAACGAGAGAGGGGCATCACTATTAAGGCTCAGACAGTTAGGCTTAATTTTAAATCATCAGATCAGAAAGAATACACACTAAACTTGATGGACACTCCTGGTCATGTCGATTTTGGATATGAGGTTTCAAGGTCATTGGCTGCTTGTGAAGGTTCAGTTTTAGTTGTTGATAGCACTCAGGGAGTGGAAGCTCAGACATTAGCAAATGTATACCAAGCTTTAGATGTAGACAATGAAATAGTAATAGCACTCAACAAAATAGACTTGCCTTCTTCAGATCCAAAAAAAGTTGCTAATCAAATTGAAGATGTTATAGGCCTTGAGGCAATAGATGCTCCTCTAGTATCTGCAAAAACTGGTGTTGGTATTAACCAATTATTAGAAAAAATTATCTTAGATATACCACCACCAATAGGGAGAATAGATTCTCCTTTAAAAGCCTTGTTAGT
>CAZCWO010000150.1:0-5004 GCA_964502335.1 uncultured Rhodobacterales bacterium
TCTGTCTTAAAGGGGTTTGTAGGAGGAAGAGATTTAGCAGAACCAGAACTATATGATAAAAAAGTTCATTTTGAGCTTTTAAGAAATGCAGTAAAAGCGTGGACAGAAAATAAAATTAAATTTTCTTTAACTGAAACATGGGAAGAATTTGGAATAAGAGCTGAGAAATGTTTAAACCATATAAATCAATCTATTGATTCCAATTGTGTTTTAGTAGTTTCTTCAGGCGGTACTATTTCGATGATTTTAAAACAAATTTTAAGTTTACCTTCAAATCAGTTTTTGGATTTCCATTTTCAAATTTTTAATTCAAGCTATTCCAAAATTAAAATAAATCATTATGGTATGGCTATGTCATTATTTAATTGCATTGCGCATTTGGAATCTGGAAAAGATTTTGATAAGATTTCTTATGTGTAAAAAGTTATAATTTTTATTTTAAATTATTTTATTAAATTTATTTGTTGTTTACTTAAATTATTTAGTAGGAAAAATCATGCCTCTTAATATGAATAGAGAAGTTTTTATTACCTGTGCTGTTACTGGCTCAGGAAGCACGCAAGACAGAAGCAAGTATGTGCCTAGAAGTCCAAAGGAAATTGCTGAATCGGCTATTCAAGCAGCCAAAGCAGGTGCGGCGGTTGTTCATTGTCACGTAAGAGATCCTGAAACAGGAGTGCCATCTCGTAATCTCTCTTACTATAGAGAAGTTACAGAAAGAATTAGGGAATCTGAGGAAGATGTAGTTTTAAATCTGACCGCAGGCATGGGAGGGGATATGGTCTTTGGTCCGGTTCAAAATCCTTTGCCATACTCTCAAGATGGTACAGATATGGCCGGAGCATCAGAAAGAGTTCAGCATTTAGTGGAATGCCTTCCTGAAATTTGTACGTTAGATTGCGGTACTATGAACTTTGCAGAAGCTGATTATGTCATGACTAATACTCCTGGCATGCTTAGAGCGATGGCAAAATTAATGACAGATTTAGGGGTTAGGATAGAAATAGAAGCTTTTGATACAGGGCACCTTTGGTTTGCAAAACAGCTCGTAACTGAAGGATTAATAAAAGATCCGGTGATGGTTCAGCTTTGCATGAATGTACCATGGGGTGCTCCAGATGATTTAAATACACTTTTGGCAATGGTAAACAATGTCCCCCCGGAATGGACTTTTTCTGCTTTTTCTCTAGGGCGCCATCAAATGCCTTATGTTGCTGCAGCAGTTTTGGCAGGGGGAAACGTAAGAGTTGGTCTTGAAGACAATATTTTTCTAGACAAAGGAGTTTTGGCCTCTAACGCACAACTAGTTGAAAGAGCCTGTAAAATAATAGAAAATTTAGGAGCTAAAATTATTGGACCATCTGAAGTTAGGAATAAACTTAAACTTGTTAAGAGAGATCCTAAATGAAGGCAGCTATAATTGGTGGTGGAGTTATAGGTGGCGGTTGGGCATCAAGATTTTTATTAAATGGTTGGGATGTATCTGTATTTGATCCTGATCCTCAGGCAGAAAGAAAAATGCAAAACATGCTTTCAAACGCAAGAAGAAGCTTGCCCTCATTGTATGATTTTAAGCTTCCAGATGAAGGAAAACTGAATTTTTGTGACAATCTTGAAGAAGTTGTCAAGAACGTTGAATGGATCCAAGAAAGTGTGCCTGAAAGATTGGAAATAAAACAAGGGGTATACAAGGAAATTCAAAAATATTGTAATAAAAATACTATTCTCGCTTCTTCTACTTCTGGATTTAAACCATCTGAATTGAATCAAGGAGCCACATGGCCTCAACAAATACTTGTTTGCCACCCTTTCAACCCGGTTTATTTGTTGCCACTAGTTGAAGTTGTGCCTTCAAAAAAAACTGATTCTATAATTGTTAAAGAATGTTCAAAACTATTAAACCAAATTGGAATGAAGCCTTTATTAATAAGGAATGAAATAGATGCTCATATTGCAGACCGACTTATAGAAGCTATTTGGAGGGAGGCGCTTTGGTTGGTTCATGATGACATTGCCACTACTTCTGAAATTGATGATGCGATGAAATATGCAATGGGACTAAGGTATGCTTTGATGGGGGTCTTTGAGCATATGAGACTAGCTGGTGGCGAACAAGGGATGCACCACTTTATTAAACAGTTTGGCCCGTGCCTTAAATGGCCATGGACAAAGCTAATGGATGTTCCAGAGCTTACTGATGAATTTGTAAACAAAATAGCAAGCCAATCTGATGATCAAGCAGAAGGCAGATCAATTCAAGAACTTGAAAAAAGTAGAGATGATACATTGGTAGGACTTTTAAGGGCGCTTAGAAAAACAGAGCGGGCAGCAGGGAAAACAATTAATATTCATAATCATTCCATAGATAAACACCCTCTTTTTAAGAATGCATTAATTGAGACAGTGAATAGACAAATTCCTCAAACATGGACTGATGTGAATGGCCATATGAACGAATCAAACTATCTAGAAGTTTGTAGTCAAGCAACAGACAAATTTATGGAAATGATTGGGATGGATGTAGACTTTATTAAGTCCACAAATGAAAGTTACTTTACAGTTGAAACTCATATTCGACATCTTAATGAAGCAAAAGAAGGTATGAAAATTATTGCAAAAACACAAGTCCTTGAAGGAAAAGAAAAAAAACTAAGGTTATTTCATATTCTGGAAACTGACAATGGGGTTATTGTTGCGACCGGTGAACACATGCTCTTGTATGTAAGTTTAAAAACAAGATCATCATGTTTCCCAAGTAAAAAAATAGAAAAAAACTTACTTAAATTTTCTAAGGAACATTCTAGTTTGCCTTGGCCAGTAGGTGCAGGAAGAGCTGTTGGGCAATCAAAATAAATGACTATTTTAATTGAAGATTTAGCATACCTTGAAAAGGAACTAAAGAATTTTCGACAGGATTTGCATATGCATCCTGAATTAGGGTTTGATGAGAAAAGAACATCACTTAAGATTGCAGAGGAGTTGAAAAGTTCTGGTATTGAAGTTTCAACAGAAGTTGGGAAAACTGGTGTCGTCGGCGTTCTAAAAAAAGGACATGGAACAAAAAATATTATGCTAAGAGCAGACATGGATGCTCTCCCAATACATGAAGAGAGTTCCCATCATTATACTTCTAAAAATCCAGGAGTAATGCATGCTTGTGGCCATGACGGCCATACCACAATGCTTTTAGGTGCGGCAAAATTTTTAGCAAATAGCGATTGTTTTTCAGGAACAGTTTACTTTGTTTTTCAGCCAAATGAGGAACATGGCTTGGGCGCAAAAGCTATGCTTGAAGATGGATTGCTTGAAAAATTCCCTGCTAAGGAGATATATGGAATCCACAACCTTCCAGGTGCCCCGTTAGGTGAATTTTCAACCAGAGTGGGAGTTATATGTGCAAGTGAAACCCTTTTTGAGATAATTATTGAAGGTAGAGGGGGTCATTCATCTATGCCTCATTTAGGAGTTGATACTATTTTAGTTGGTTCAGAGCTCGTAACATCTATCCAAACAATAGTGTCCCGAAAGCTTGACCCTGGTTCAACCGCAGTAGTTTCAGTTACAGAGTTTATTTCAGATGGAAAAAGAAATGTCTTACCAGGGAAAACAGTTTTAAAGGGAGATATAAGAGCGCATAATATAAAGGATAGAAATAAAGTTCAAAAATTTTTAAAACAAATTTGTAATGGTGTTGCGAAGCTGCATGGCGTTAAAATAAAAACTAAAATCAAAAATGAATTTATAGAGACAAATAATTCCAGAACACCAATCAAAAATGCACTAAAAGCTGCAAATGGACTGGGTTGTAAGATTATATCAGATAGACCACCAATGTCTTTCTCTGAGGATTTTGCACAGCTCGCATCTAAACGACCAAGCTGTTTTCTACTAATGGGCAATGGTTTAGAAGGGGCAAATTCTCAGCCCTTACATTCATCCGATTATGATTTCAACGATGAAGCTTTAATTATAGGTGCAGGATTTTGGTCTAGATTAGTATCAAACCAATTAACATCTTAAACATTAAAACTAATAAGAGTTTTTACCTTTTATAAAGAGTTCGTCCAGTTTTTTTTCATATGCATTATAATTAAGAAACTCATACAACTCATCTCTTGTTTGCATGGATTTTAACACATCTTTTTGGTGGCCATTATTTTTAATCGTTTTATAAATAGTTAATGCAGCTTTACTCATCGCTCGAAAAGCACTTAATGGATATAAAACCATATCAACACCTACGGAAGAGAGTTCTTCTAAATTGCTTAAAGGTGTTTTACCAAATTCAGTCATGTTGGCTAAAATAGGAGCTTTGATTTTATTTTTAAAGTCTTGGTAATGATTGATATCTGTCATTGCTTCCGCAAAAATACCGTCTGCACCTGCTTCAATATAGGCAATAGATCTTTCAATTGAACTTAAGATTCCTTCGTTTGCAAATGAATCGGTTCTTGCTATTATAAAAAAATCCTTATCTTCTTTTGCATCTACACAAGCTTTAATCCTGTCTACCATCTCTTGTGTAGATACCATTTCTTTATTTGGCCTATGACCACATCTTTTTTGTCCCACTTGATCTTCAATGTGGATTGCAGCGACACCGGATCTCGATAGTTCCTTTATTGTTCTTGAAATGTTAAACGCTCCTCCCCAGCCTGTATCGATATCTACAAGAAGAGGTGTATTGGTTGCTCCTGTAATTCTTTTAGCGTCTTCAACAACATCACCAAGGCCAGTAATGCCCAAATCAGGAATTCCAAAGGAGGCATTTGCAACTCCAGCTCCTGACAAATAAATAGCTTTATGTCCAACTTTCTCAGCCATTACAGCACAATAAGCGTTAACACAACCAACAATTTGGAGGGGCTTATTCTCAGTTAGAGCAGTTTTAAAAAGTTTACCGGAAGTTTGTTTTCTAATCATTTTGGGTCCTTAGACTATTTTTTCTATGTAATCTATTATAAATACTTCATTCTTTATAGTAATAAAAATATCATCCATATT
>CAZCWO010000151.1:0-4990 GCA_964502335.1 uncultured Rhodobacterales bacterium
TTCCAGAAACCCTGTCATTTTGTCACACTTGTCACAGAAGAGGGTGTGATGGTAGGGTTGTGTATGAAGAAATATCTAACCATATTATCTTTTGTTTTTGGTTGTGTGTTTACTAATTTTCATTCAAATGCTGAAATATTAACATTTGATTGTAAAAATATTAATAATGTAAAAAAAAGAGAGTATATTAAGTATGAGATTGATACTCAAAAAAATACTTTAATTTTAAGATGGAAAATTGAAGGTCAAGTTGCTCAAGAAACTGCACCAAATATAATTGAAGTTTTAGGAACTATGATTACTTATAAACTTTCTGGTTGGGATGAAGTTTATAGATTTGATTATGGTGAAAACATCTTTACCGACTATCAAATCAAACCCACTAATGAAGCTTCAATCCGATGTATTAGAGATAAAACAATCATCGCCAAAAGAATTGAGCCCGAAGTTCCAGAAGCTCCATAAAAATTTACATGGAAGACCATCAAATATTTTATATTCAGTTTCCATACTTTTTGAAGATGATACATTGCCCCCACTAATGTTTCCGCCACTAAAAGTTATTCCTCCCCAACTAGGCAAAGCAAATATTATCAGGCATATGGTGAGGAGTGTGTGTTTCATGAATTTATTTACGCATTAGTTTTAGGTAATTTTATGGCAATTGGTTTTTTCCAGTAAAAAGAAAAACATCATCACCCCCGTTCCATAAAGAAGTGCCAGGGAAAGAGGTATAATTTAAACATTGTTTATCTAGTCTGTGCATAAAACTTTCTTTAATAGTTATGTTCAACCGTAGATTTTTCAATTCATCAATAACAATAAGTGCTTCATCAACTTCTTCCATGCCAAACAAAATTTCTGCAGCAATTATTATTTCTTTTTCATTGAATGCCTTCCAATATTGAACTTTATTTCTCTGGTTTTTTATAACTAAAGCAACTTCTGCAAATTTTTCCCAATCAAAAGTATCTATAAATATATTTGATTTTTTGGGTATATTATTTATTTCTCCTTTAACGTAAGGAACTAATTCTTTGAGTGCTAAGAACCAACTTATTGTTTCAGGAACATTACCTGAAAAATACCTAAGGCGAACATCAAATGAAGATAATAACCCATTAGTTTCATCCTTACCCATTTCTTGGATCATAGATCTATAAATGAATATCCAGTGTTCATCAGCCAAAGTACTTGAAGAAAATCCATTTAAATCTTTTGCTTCAAGATAAAGTCTTGCGATTTTACCAAATTTATCTGTAAGTCCAGATTGATTTAATGCTATTGAAAAGAAGTCCGATTCAGGAATTGAAAATGAAACTTTTAAAATGTCAAAAAAATCTTGTCGTTCTTTTTTATCAATTTTATTTTCTGAAAATGAGATATATGGGATTTCATCCTGATAGAGAGAAAATATTCCAGATCCAAACGTAAAACCACTTTTTTCATTTATAAATCCTATAATTTGTTCATTTGATTTGTACTTATGCAAAAACTCTTTGTATTCTCTTAGATTTTTTCGACTGGCTAACACTATTCCAGCAATCTCAATTTCACCATGAAATTCTGCAAGTTGAGAAAATTTCAACTTAAATTCATCAGATTGATCTAAAATTGCAAAAGGAACTTTTGTAAAAACAGAATACCTCCAAGATTTAGATTTATCAATTTCGTTTAGATATTCTCTGTATTTATTTAATAGATTAAAAAAAGTTACACCATCATCTGAGAGAATTATTTCTCTCAAATTACTATGATTCAGACTCCCATAAAACCATTCCGCTGGATTTTTATTACTTACATTAATTGCAGTTTTAACTCCGTTTTTATGGATGTTAAACGCACTTTGAAGCCCATAAGGGTCACTAAACGGTTCAAGTTTTTCAAATAATTTAATAGCTTGTTTATTATTAAGATTTTCATACTTTAAAATGAGGTAAGCGGCAGAACCACCAACTCTCTTTTTATGAAACTTACCTAAATTATTTTTGTTATTAATTATATAGTTTGCCAATACTATTATATTTTTTTTAGTTTTTCCTTCACAGATTAAATTTTTTGTTTTTTTTTGATTTCTAAAAATTAAGTCCGATTTCACCTTAACAAGCATTTGATCAACTTTATCCAGCGAAAGTACTCCATATTTTCTAAAAGCCATAAACTCAACAGCCATGGAACTTCCCGGATAATCATTAATAATTTTTTTTATATTTTTATCAATTTCATTAAGTAATTCATATTGTAACTCAAGATCATCCGAAAATTGGTTTATCAAAACTTCAAATTTTTGCCATTGTTGAACTGATTCAACAAATAGCATATTGGCGTTTTCATTGGACGAAGAATAAGAACTTTTCAAAGAAAAGAAAATCATCACAATTAAAATTATAAATTTTGTTTTCATATTTTATGATTAATTTAATTTTTAATAAAATATTTTAAAGAAATATATATTATACTATAACATATTTCTCATTATCTTTCACACCAATCATCTGTTGCATAGAATATGCTTACAATTCAGATGGTTACATGAAAGGTGTGGCGCGCCCGGAGAGATTCGAACTCCCGACACCCAGATTCGAAGTCTGGTGCTCTATCCAGCTGAGCTACGGGCGCTTCTTTTTTAGTAGTTAGCATTATTATTTTATTATATAATTTAAATTATGTCTAAAAATCTTTATGGGTCATTATACATGACCTTAAGTATGTTTGGGTACGCTTCATCGGACGCATTTATAAAATATATAGGTCTAATACTTCCATTATCCGAAATACTTTTTCTAAGAGGCATGTTAGCTGTTTTTTTATTACTGATACTCACTTACTTTAGAAATGAACTTTTTGTTTCTGTTGATAAAAATCAGATCAAGTTTTTAATACTAAGAGTAACTGGTGATGTTGGTTGTACAATTTTTTTTCTGACAGCTTTAATTAACATGAAGCTTGCTAATGCTACAGCTGTATTACAATGTGTGCCTTTAGCTCTTGCATTTTCAGCTGCTGTATTTTTAAAAGAAGATGTTGGTTGGAGAAGATGGTCTGCTATAGTTTTTGGTTTTTTTGGCGTGCTGATAATCATTAAACCCACTTCAACTGAATTTAATTATTATTCGTTGATGGCACTAATGGCTGTCTGTTTTATTGTTTTAAGAGATTTATCAACCAGTAGGTTAAATGAAGCGATCCCCTCAACTTTTGTGTCTTTGATTACTGCTTTATCAGTAACAATAACTGGCCTATTATTTCTTCCTTTTCAAACATGGGTAAAACCATCATTTGAGATAATAGGATCATTATCAGCAACTGCAGTATTATTAATATTAGGAGTATTATTAAACATTATATCAATGAGAACTGGTGAAGTTAGTTTTATAGCACCTTTTAGATATTCAATAATTATCTTTGCAATTTTATATGGAATTATATTTTATAATGAATTTCCTGATAAGCTGATGATATTTGGAAGTATTATACTTGTCTCAGCAGGTCTCTATACTTTATATAGAGAGCAGATAAAAAAAGAACTATAGAATTATTTCTGGATCACCTTTTTCCCAAATCTTATACTTCAACATTACTTGAGAAAGTAATGTTGAATTAATAAAATCATTTAACCAGTTTTTAACTCTGGGTAATTTTAAATGTCTGTCAAACCATTCTGTATCAGCTATTCTATATTGCCTTACAAAAGGAAGAACGGAAATATCTGGAAGAGTTGGATGATCTCCTCTAATCCAATTATTTTCTATCAACAGGGTATTGATTTCTGCTAAAATGGCCTGAGCTTTATTTCTGTGTTTTTCACGATTAACATTCTCATAACGAGAAGAATACTTGTATCTATCAAGATGAAATTTAAAATCATCATCAAAAACCTTAATTATTGCTAGATCTTCTTTATAAATTTTATCGTCATCAGATTTTAACTTGAAAGGATCATTCATAGAAATTGCCCATTTAATAATATCTAAGCTTTCATCTATAATATTTCCATTTGGCAACAGTAGAACCGGAACAGTTCCTTTTTGAGATAAATTTAAAAATTCTTCATGTTTTGACCTGAGACTAATTTCTCTTATTGCGCATGTTTGTTTACATAATTTGATAGCCATTCTAGCTCTCATTGCATACGGGCAGCGTCGAAAACTAAAAAGTATTGGGTTTTTATTACTCATATCACTATATAATATTATTAAACTCTATTTTTAAAAATTTTTTATTATGTTTGTCAAAAATTTTATTTTAATTTTAATTTGTTTAATTCCCTTTAATTCTGCTTTTGCAACAATTGAAATTATGAAAATTGGACCAAATCTGTCACATCCTTGGGGAATTTCCTTTTTAGATAATAATAGCGTCATAATTACTGAAAGAGGGGGACATCTTTCTATCATAAATTTAAAAACTGGAAAACTATCAAAAATTAATAATACACCTAAGGTTTTCAACGTTGGACAAGGAGGATTGCTTGATGTTCATGTTGAAAGATTAGATGGCAAAATAAATATTTACTTATGTTATAGTAAATTTGATCCACCTGTTAAAAGTTATACAATATTAGAAAAATCAGTTTTAAAAGAAAACTCTTTAAATGATAATAAAATTATATTTTCAACTAAGGTTTCTTCAGGTTTACCTATTCATTATGGATGCCGTATAGCTATTTCAGAACATCACATATATTTATCTTTAGGTGAAAGGGGACAAAGACATAAAGCACAAAATCCAGAATTTTATGAAGGATCAATCATAAGATTAAATTTAAATAATGATAAGGTAATTAATAATCCATATAATTCAAAATGGCTAAGTGAAATCTTTTCAATCGGACATAGAAATCCTCAAGGACTCACCATTAATCAAATTGATCGCAAAATTTGGTCTCATGAGCATGGACCACAAGGAGGAGATGAAATCAATATCATTGAAGGCGGTAAAAATTATGGTTGGCCAAAAGTAACCCAAGGTGAAGAGTATGGTGGTGGTG
>CAZCWO010000152.1:0-4985 GCA_964502335.1 uncultured Rhodobacterales bacterium
ATTTAGCCCAGATAATTCAATTTTTTCTGATAATGTGCGATTTAATCCCTCAATTATAATTGAAATGGCAAAAACTAAAGCTTATTTAACCAAAGGAATTGAAATTCGATGGAAATGCGCTAAGTCCTTGGCTCAAGAACACAACGTTGAAGATAATGAAATTTTCAGATTTCCTAACGGCATATCCGATTACTTGAATGATTTGACAAAAGATAAATCCATCCTTACTTCCAAGCCTTTCTCAGGAAAGGTTAAATTTGAACAAAATACTATTGAATGGATAATCAACTGGCTTCAACCCGGCGAACTAGGTTTTAGCAAAAGTCACTGCAATACTATCAGCACTCCCTTGGGAGGAACTCATGAAAATGGATTTAAAAATGCTATACTAAAGGGATATAAAAATTGGGGGGAACTTTCAGGAAATAAAAAAGCTCAGGAGTTAACAATTGATGATATTTTTACTGAAACTGCCTTTATTATTTCAATTTTTTTAAAAAATCCAGAGTTTCAAGGTCAAACAAAAGAAAAACTTGTTAATAATAATATTAGCAAAGATTTAACCATAGCTTTAAGAGATCCTTTTGATTATTGGCTATCTTCAGATCCAAACAGATCAAACTATTTATTAGAACTAGCAATTAATAAGCTTGAAGAAAGAAAAAGAAAAAGAAAAGAAAGAGAAATTGATCGTAAAAGTGCAACAAAAAAGTTTAGATTACCTGGCAAGTTAGCTGACTGTTCATCATCAAAGCTTGAAGAAACTGAGTTGTTTATTGTAGAGGGCGATAGTGCAGGAGGCAGTGCAAAACAAGCTCGAGATAGAAAAACACAAGCTATTCTTCCCTTAAGAGGTAAAATCCTTAATGTTGCTAGCGCTTCAAAAGACAAACTCCTGAACAATCAGGAACTTTTAGACCTCAAACTTGCACTTGGTTTTAAAAACAAAAATTTATTTAATTTAAGATATGGAAAAATAATTATCATGACTGATGCAGACGTAGATGGTGCCCATATTGCTGCTTTATTGATGACATTTTTTTACATTGAAATGCCTAGTTTGATTGAAAATGGAAACCTTTTCCTGGCTCAACCCCCTCTGTTTAGGTTAACATTGGGAGGTTTCAGTGAATATGCGTCAACTGAAAAACAAAAAAATGATTTAATTAAAAATAAATTTAACAACTCAACTCAAGTTGAGGTTAGTAGGTTTAAAGGATTGGGTGAAATGCCACCAAAACAACTTAAAGAAACCACCATGTCTGCAATCAATAGGACACTCATTAAGATCGAATTACCTAAAAGAAATATTAATGAAGCAGATGATAGAAGATTAACTGACGATTTGGTTGACACTTTAATGGGAAAAAAAGCTGACCTTAGGTTTGGATATATTAAAAATAATGCGCTTTCTATTTTAGATGAAATAGATATTTGAAATAAGTTGTTGATGATGAATTCTTTACATTTTTATCAATGTTAACTATATAAACAGAATTCAACATCATTTTTTGATAAGGTAGAAATTTGTCTGAGGATGAATTAGTAAGTTTTGGAGATCTAGGATTATCTCAAAAAATAGTCTTTTCTATCACTGATATAGGCTACAGAAAACCAACTCCAATACAATTGAAATCGATACCTATCGCTTTAATGGGAAGAGATATTCTAGGTTGCGCTCAAACCGGAACTGGCAAAACAGCTTCATTTGCATTGCCAATAATTGATATTTTAAGCTCGCAAAAATCAAAAGCTAGAATGCCACGTTCACTTATTTTATCACCAACAAGAGAACTTGCAGAGCAGATATCAATATTATTTGAAAAACTTTCTAAACCTCACAATTTATCTATTGCTCTCTTAATAGGTGGAACACCATTTACTGATCAGGATAAAAAATTAAATAAAGGGGTTGATATATTAATAGCTACTCCCGGAAGACTAATTGACCATATTTCTAGAGGAAACATCTTATTTAACTCCTTGAAAATATTAGTAATTGATGAAGCAGATAGAATGCTTGATATGGGCTTTATTCCAGATATAGAAAAAATTAATGACAAAATACCTAAAATAAGGCAAACATTATTTTTTTCTGCAACACTTACACCTGAAATTTTAAAAATTGGAGAAAAGTTTGTAATTAATCCTAAATTAATTGAAATATCTCCCCCAGCATCAACGTCCAAATATATAGATCAAAATATTGTTAAATGTACAAATTTAAACAAACCAAAAGTTTTGGAAAAAATATTATACAGTTTAAATATTAAGGGTGCTGTAATATTTTGTAATAGAAAAAAGGACATTGATATATTGTCCAAAATTTTAAAGAAAAAAAATATTTCGACATTGATCTTTCATGGTGATCTAATCCAATCTCAAAGACAAAAAGCATTAAATGAGTTTAAAAAGGGGCACAACAAGATTATGATTGCTTCTGATGTAGCTGGAAGAGGGCTTGATGTAGAAAATATTTCACATGTAATTAACTATGACATCCCAAAGAACCCAGAAGATTATGTCCATCGAATTGGTAGAACAGGTCGCGCTGGGAAAAATGGTGTGGCTATCACTTTAATTACAAATGATGAAAATAAATATCTTAAAGAAATAGAAACTTTAATATGCCAAAAAATAAAAGTTAATAATAAATTTAAAATACATTTAAAAGAAAATTTAAAGCCACATGTCGATGAATATAAATTCGATACATTAAAAGAAAGCGACCATATACCTAACTTTCTTAAAAGATAGCTAGTCTTTATTATTATTATAAGCTAAACCACAATGTTTTAGACAATATGGCTTACCTGGATGAACTTCATCTCCACAAAAATGAAAATTAACACTCTTGGGATCTTCAAATGACCATAAACACTTATTCCTTGACCAATCCAAATTTCTTAAAATAAGTCTTAAAGGTTTAGGGCCTCGTTTATTTTCATCCCATTCATTTTTAATGCTTTTGGATTTCAATGATGGCCTTATTGGAGATTGTCTTTTTTCTAAACCTAATCTGTGAGCTTTTCCAGCTATTGCATTTCTTGAAACCCCTAACTTTTCACCAATTTTTGAAATTGAAAGTTTTTGATCCCATAGTTCCTTCAATCTAGCTAATCTTTCCTCGGTCCATCCGCTTTGAGCATTAGTCATATTTTAATTCCTAAATTTAAAATTCTTAAACATTAAATAATTTGTTTGGTCAAGAATTTTTCCATTAAATCAGCTTGATAATTTAACATATGTTTTCCAAAGTGAATTTTTAAATCCTTTGACTGTGCCAATCTAAGCAATTTAGTCAATTCAGGTTGCATAATAATATCTGCAACCAAAGTACTTGAAGATGAGCTGTCTAATTCAAAGGGCAGTTTATCATCGTTATTTAAACCTAAAGAAGTGGTATTGATTAATATTTCACAGTCTGATGTATCATTAGATACTTTAATTGAAATACCAGGATACCAACTTTTGATTGAATCAGCAAGCACAATAGCCTTGTCTTTAGTTCTATTTGATAACACAATTAAAGAGGCTTTATATTTTGCCATTGCAAAAGCTATTCCTCTTGCTGCACCGCCCGCTCCAGAGATAAATATCTTCTTACCCTTAACAGAAAATCCCTTAGCCTGTAATCCAGAAACAAACCCCTCACCATCAAAATTTTCTCCAATTAGTTCGCGTTTCTTATTAAAGCATGCCACATTAACTGCTCCAGTTTGCTGTGCGTTCGGCATTAAAATATTACATTGCTTCGCTAGCTCTATCTTATGGGGTATTGTGACACATAATCCATGAAAATTTGATGTGGACCTCAATCCATTTAAAACCTTATCCAAATTAGAAGGCGAAACATGAATTGGTATCATTACATAATTTTTATCTTTAAAAAACCAACGATTATTATATATCTCTGTAGCTTTTACATGCTCTATTGGGTCTGCTATAACCCCAAAAACTTTTGTTTTTCCGTTAATTTTAATCATATAAAATAAATATTTACTTTTTTATTTTAAGAAAGTTGAGAGAAATTGAATTTATACAATATCTAAGACCATTTTTTCCTGGCCCATCAGGAAAAACATGCCCTAAATGAGAACCACAATTTTGGCATAGAACTTCTGTTCTTACCATGAAATGTGAATGATCCACTACAGATTTTATAGAACTAACCTCATAAGGTTCAGTAAAACTTGGCCAACCTGAATTGCTGTTATACTTTTTACTGCTTTTAAAAAGTTTAATGCCGCAACAAACACATGCATAAACTCCTTCATCCTTATTATTTAAATACTTTCCAGAAAATGGTTTTTCTGTTCCGCCCTTTCTGGTTACTTCAAATTCTTCAGGAGTTAACTTTTCTCTCCAAAACTCCTCTTCATTATATTTTGTATTCATTGAAAAACTCTTCTGGTCAATTTAAAATCTTATATCCATAATATATTCTTTCCAAAGTTCCCGCCATACATAAAATTGAAAATATCAATGCAATTTCATTAAAATATTTTGGGAAAACAAACATTAAAGATAAAAATACAATGGTTTGAGTACTTCCAACAATTCCTCCTACGTGGTAAAAACTTTTTTTACTATTGAATGAAAATTTTCTTTTTCTTTCAAAGATGGCAATAGCTAAAAAGGTACTTGAAGTTCCAAAAAAGGAAGCAAGTAAAATTGACCCAAAAATCGCATTTGAGTTATTAATCAAGATGAAAGCTAATGGGATAATTGAATATGAAATTAAATCGCAAACTATATCTAAAAATCCACCAAAGTCAGTTTTGGAAGTATTGTTTGCAATAATGCCATCGATCCCATCCATTAATCTGCTAATCAAAAAAATAAGTAGGCCAAAAATATACTGGTGATTAATTACTAATAAAAATGACAAAAATGAAAAGATTAAACCTAAAATGGTAATATGGTTTGCTTTAAACCCAAATTTAATAAATAATTTTGCCAAAATAATGAATACTGGATATAGG
>CAZCWO010000153.1:0-4976 GCA_964502335.1 uncultured Rhodobacterales bacterium
TTCAGCCTATGCATATTACACAGTCTTTTTTGTTTCAGCACCATGGATGAAGGGATCTCTGATGCGGTGCCACGATACGTTGGAGATCATGTGCTTTAAGGGGTTACTTGGTCCAATCTTAATTGTTCGGGGTCCTGTGAACAGGAGATTTTGTTTCTACTTGTCTCGAGAGCGTGTTAACCTACTGAAGCATTTTTAGAAAAAGATAAGGATAGCAGTAGGTACAACATGAATGCATCAAACATTCTTGTAATTATGACTGATGAATTACGTCGAGATACTTTAGGATGTTACGGCAACACATATGTAAAAACTCCACACATTGATAAATTAGCTAAAGAAGGTATTAGGTTTGATAATGCTTATACACCTTCTCCTATCTGCGTACCTGCCAGGGCTTCGATCGCAACAGGAAAATATGTGCATGAGCATCGCTGCTGGGCTAATGCAATACCATATTGTGGCGAGATAGACAGTTGGCATCATACACTTCGAACCGCAGGATATCGAACTACTTCAATTGGTAAACTTCATTTTAGAAGCGATAAAGACGATAATGGATTTACGGAAGAGATTAAGCCATTACATGTTAAAGATGGAAAAGGTTGGATCCATGGGCTTTTACGCGAGAGAACGGATTTATTCGATGCGTCAGGTTTTGCCAAACATATAGGACCTGGGGAAGATCCTTATACTCAATATGATAGAAATGTTTGCGAATTAACTCTCGAATGGCTGAAAGCTCGTTCAGAAAATCCCGATCCTAAAGGTTGGGCTGGATTTGTTTCATTTCTTCGTCCTCACTATCCCTTAACTTGTCCTTCAAAATTCTATGATCTTTATGAGAATTCAGAACTTCCAAGTCCAAGGAGTCCAATAAACCCTGAGGAAAATGATCATCCGGTTCTCAAAAACCTAAGAAAGTCATGTGACTATGACAATTTTTTTACAGAAGAAACTAGGCAAATTGCTGTCGCATCTTATTATGGTCTATGTAGTTTTGTTGATGATATGGTGGGAAAAATTATGCGGACCCTTCAGACAACTGGTCTGGATAAATCTACCACTATTATATTTTCAAGTGACCACGGTGAGTGCCTTGGAGATCGGGGGTTTTGGACCAAAATGGTAATGTACGAAGAAGCTTCCGCAGTTCCACTTATAATTGCAGGGCCGGACATTAAACCCAAAGTTGAAACAGCACCCGTGTCACTTATAGATATATATCCAACGATGCTTGATATAACGAAAGCGGAGACTAAATATCCAATCCCAAAGCATGCAAAGTCTCTAATTAGCACAGCTCTCAAACCTGACATGAAAAGAGCAATCTTATCGGAGTTTCATGACTATGGTGCTCAAACAGGAATGTTTATGTTGAGAAAGGAAAACTGGAAGCTTATTTTGTACCCTGGATTTCAATCACAACTATTTAACCTTTCAGTAGACCCAAATGAAATTGATGATTTAGCTGGTGACGAAAGTTATGCAGAAAAAATATCTGAGCTCAAGTTAGAAATACTTAAAATTGCAGACCCCAAAAAAATTAATAAGAATGCCTTTGAGGATCAAGAAGCGATGATACAGCATCTTGGTGGACGAGAAGCAATTTTAGCGGTTGAAAATTTTGACCATACTCCTGTGGAGACTGGTTAGAATATTAATGGTATCGTTTACCGTAGGTTCGAGCCCCTCCACTCCTGCCAATCTAAGACTTAGACTAGAAGGGTTTCAAGGGTCTTTTAAAGGATTTGAGGGATCCTTTTTTTTGGGATTTTGAAGGTTGTGTAACGAAATGTATAGCGCCAAAAATTGTTATATCTAATAACCTAATTTATTTAGCCTTTTTAATATTAACTTCGTTTAAATATATCCATCAACTTTTTAAATTGTTTCACAATCATTATAAAATTTTATAACAGCGGTCTCACCTAATTTTGTCCATTCAGCATACAGAACAAACTCCATTCTCACCATACATAGCAATGCCAATACAGTGAATGAGTGTCAATTGCGATCACAAAGTACTTATTTTCTTCAAAATCCAGAAAGGCAAGTCTAAAAAAATGTCTAGTTGGATGACAAAAATTGAATTTCTGATAGCGTCTATATTATCAACAATTTTGGATTAATTTGGAGAAATTCAATGTGGCAAAAAAATGAACTTACTGAACGGTTGAATATACAATGGCCAATATTTCAAGCTCCAATGGGAGGCATTGCCACGCCCGCGCTTGCCGCTGCAGTTAGTGATGCGGGTGGGTTAGGCGGGCTTGGGCTATGGGGGCTATCAATTGAAAACATATCTTTAACCATAAAAGAATATCAACAAGCTTCAAAACGACCTGTAAATGTAAACTTCCCGATTTGGGAAAAACCCCGTGGGCTCTCTCAAGCTGATACAAAAATGCTTCGGTCGTTACAAAAAATTTACGATGACCAACGATTAGGCCCCGTTACTCTACCAGAAGAATCAGAAGCAGATATTGGGGAAGATCACCTAGATTTATTGCAAGAACTAAGACCAGAAGTGCTTAGTTTTCATTTTGGGGTGCCAGACCAAGACACTTTAAAAGTGATACAGTCATTAGGAATTATTGTTATAGCAAGCGCGACGACGGTACGTGAGGCTACTTTTTTAGAAAATATGGGTGTGGATGCAATCATTGCGCAGGGCACAGAAGCGGGCGGACATCGGGGAACATTTACCGATGCAGAAATTTCGGTACAACCCGGGTTAATTTCTCTATTGCCTCAAATTGTTGATAGCGTATCTATCCCTGTGATCGCTGCTGGCGGAATTGGTGATGGGCGAGGCATAGCTGCTTCCTTAATGTTGGGAGCAAGTGCAGTCCAAGTAGGAACAGCATTTCTTGCTTGTGATGAAGCTAATGTGCAAAGTTCTCACCGTAGAGCTTTGGAAAGCATCACTGATGAAAGCACAGTCGTAACTAAATCCATAACGGGAAGGCCTGCCAGATTTATTAAGAATAAACTTGTCAACGAACTAAGCAAAAAAGATTTACAGCCCTTACCATTTCCAACGCAATCCATTTTGACCAATCAAATTCAAGAATCTGGTGATCCAAATTATATGAGTTTCTATGCTGGACAATCTGCTGCTTTAAATCGAAACCTTTCTGCAAAAGAGCTTGTAAAAAAACTTTGCGACGAAGCAGATCAGGTATTGCGTAAATTTGTATAACCAAACTGAGCCTAAATAACATTTTCATGAAATGAACTAAAACTTATAAAAGTATTATAAAAGTGGTAAAATTTCGATTAGGTAAATAATTAAACCTACCAAATAGACCCAATAAATAATAGTGAAATAAAACTTAATACAACAACAATGGAAATAATGATAAGCCAGTAGGTTTTTTCGTTCATTTGTCCCAACCAATCTCCTCAAGTATATTCAATATTTTTTCTCTGTCTATGAATCACTAACAAAGAGTTAAGAAAGCAATTTTTTGCACCAAATATAGTGTAATTGAAATGTTAATTTCTTCTAAATGGTTGATTATTTTGAATGTATTGAGTCGGTTACAACATTAACTATAATTCCAAAACCAGGGGGAGGGGTTCGAGCCCCCACTCCTGCCATTCTAGAACTTAAGGTAGACAAGGGTTTGCAAAATTAACCCTTTCCACCTTTTCCATAATTACCGATTTATAGATAAAATGGATAGGGCGGAAAGGACATTTATGCAAATAAACTATAACTTACACTACTTATTTCATTCGTAGTTTTGCTATTATTTTGCTTTATCAATAGCCTGGTCTATATCATTAATAATATCATCAATGTTTTCTATTCCAACTGACAATCTTATATAGCCCGGAGTGACACCTGACCTCAACTGGTCTTCAGTGTTTAATTGGGAGTGTGTAGTCGATGCAGGATGGATAGCTAAAGATCTTGCATCACCAATATTGGCAACATGATACAACAACTGTAAATTATCTATAAATTTTTTTCCAGCATCTAGACCCCCAGAAAGTTCAAATCCAACTAAAGGTCCACTGCCATTTTCTAAATATTTTTCAGCTCTCTCTTTATTAATGCCTTGTTGGTACTTTGGATGTATCACATGTGTAACACCCTTTTTATTTGATAAGTAATCGGCAACCTTTTCAGCATTTTCTTGATGTTGTTTAAACCTAAGTGGTAGTGTTTCAAGTCCTTGTATAATATTAAACGCATTAGTAGGTGATAATGCTGACCCTAAATCCCTTAAAAGAACAAACCTTGCTCTTACGGCAAAGGTGACATTTGCCCCTAAAACTTCAGGAACAACCTGACCTAATACCCAGTCCCAATAACTTGGTTCTGGTTCATTATATAGTGGCTGACGTTCAGGAAATTGAGTCCAATCAAAATTACCGCTATCAACTATAATACCGCCTATAGACGTGCCATGGCCTCCAATCCACTTTGTAAGAGAGTGAACAACAACAGCAGCACCGTGTTTTATTGGCTTGCATGTAATTGGTGCGGCAGTATTGTCCACAATAAGAGGTATACCTAATTTTTTACCAATTACGGCTACTTCCTCTATGGGGAAAACGTGCAGTTTTGGATTTGGAAGGGTTTCAGCATAATAACCTCTAGTTTTTTCATCTGATAATTTTGCAAAAGAGTCTGGATCTGTCGGATCTGCAAATCTTACTTCTATCCCAAGTTGTTTGAAAGTATTTTCAAATTGATTCCAAGTGCCCCCATATAAATCTGTAGATGAAACAATGTTATCACCGGCACGACATAAATTCTGCACAGCAAATGCTGATGCTGCTTGACCTGATGAAACAGCTACTGCTGCTAATCCACCTTCTAATTGTGCGATTCTTTCTTCAAGAACGGCAGTTGTGGGGTTCATAATTCTTGTGTAAATATTACCAAGTTCTTTCAATGAGAATAAATTAGCAGCATGTTCCTGGCTATTAAACTGATAGCTGGTTGTTTGGTATATAGG
>CAZCWO010000154.1:0-4886 GCA_964502335.1 uncultured Rhodobacterales bacterium
CCAGCAATTGGGATTACACTTCTTTCAGTTTTTATTCCTCCAATGCCTGCAATAGGGTTAAATATTATTCCAATTTTATTAATCAGTTTATTTCAAATTTTTCAAACTAAAAACCCCTTTAATACTGTTATTAAATACAAACTATTTGCTACTTCAATGGTTATCGTAGGTTTCTTTACTTCTTTTCTGGTTATATTTTTAGGAGATGCTTTATTATTAACTATACTAGCTTCCGTTGTTATAATTTTCAGTTTAAATAACATATTCAGAAAGAGGTTAACTTTATCTATAAAACTTGATTTTTATTGGCAAATTTTATTTGGTTCACTTGCTGGTTTTGTTGGAGGACTGACATCAATCATGGGGGTTATTGGTGTTATGTACCTTGCTATGAAAGACTTGAAACCAAATGAGTTTGTTGCTGCAAACGGTTTTTTAATATTTATTGGTTGTTTGTCTGTAGGTTTAGGCTATATGCTCTCTGGAGTGATACAACCATATATGATTGGTCCATCGTTATTTGGTACAGTTACAGCATTTATTGGATTTAAAATTGGTTCAAATTTAAGAAAATTTCTTTCATCAGAGAACTTTTATAAAGCTTTATGGATTTTATTTTTGCTTGCAGGTCTTAGACTTGCCCTTACTGCAATTTCAAAGTTTTAATAAATAAGAAAGGGTTAAGTTTGAGTAACACTAAAGAAATAAAAACAAACACTAAATCACCTATTCCTAGAAGGGGATGGGCAATGTTTCTAATGATTATTTGCTGTATCTCTATCAGTATTGGACCGTTACTTTTCAGGAGTATGGAAAGCGCAGATATTTGGCAAATTAGCATTTACAGGTCAATTTCTTGGATTACAGCTTTGCTGATTATTCTTTTATTTAAATATCGATTGGCTATCGTAAAACAGATCTTAGCGATTGGAAGGTGGGGAGTAATTGCTGGCGGATTTTTAGCAAGTGCACAGATATTTTACATGCACGCTTTAGATAATACAACTGTTGCTAATGTGGTGTTTATCTTAAGTGCCGTTCCTTTTGTTACTGCGACAATAGCTTATTTATTTATTAAAGAAAAAATTCAAATGTCTACTGTTTTTATGATGATGATTGCTGCTATAGGGATTTTCATAATGGTTTCAGAAGGCATTAAAAGTGGAAATGCTTTTGGTAATCTAATGGCATTGATTACATTGTTATGTTTTTCCTGCTTTCCGGTAATATTAAGGAAAAATAGGCATATAGATATGTTGCCAACTTTGTTGGTTCCAGCAGTGATTATCGGTGTAGTTGGTTTGATAATTAAAGGTAGCGATCTAACCGTATCAAATCATGATCTTGCGGCATCATTTATATGGGGAGGTTTGCTAAATGGGTTCGCACATTCAATTTTTATAATTGCAACCAGGCATTTACTCGCTGCTGAAATAACTTTGTTTATGTTATTAGAATTTACTTTGGGCCCACTATGGGTATGGTCATTTATTGGAGAGACACCTTCTATAAACACTCTTATAGGCGGCGGTATAGTAATAGCGGCAATTTCGACTTTAACTGTTTATGAGTTATTGAAAAGAAGAAAACTAAATAATATAATTAAAGAAATAGGTTGGAATGATGATTTGGAAACAAAAAATTTTTCAGAAAACTCTGATTCAGGAGTGGAGGTAAAAATGACCAATGGAACAGATTATTTTCAAGATGAGGATGAAAAAAAAGAAATGCTTGATGATCGTTTGAAAGAGAAAATTAGATCTGAAATACAAATTTTACTTTTACCTAGTTTAAATAAATGGATGGATCAAAACTTATCAAAAATAATTAAAAATAATTTTGAAGAACAGTGTAAATTATCAAGAAAAAAATGAATCCATAATAATGGGAAAAAACTTTACTAAAACTTTCACTCAACAAGAACCTATTCCACAAGAGGGTATTGATAACGCAATTGCTATCATGAAATCTGGAAGGCTACATCGATATAATGTTTCTGAGGGGGAAACATCAGTAACGAGTAACTTGGAAGTGATGTATTCGAAATGGCAAGGAAGCAATTATTGCCTAGCTTGCACTTCTGGAGGTGTGGCAATTCAACTGGCCTTGAGATCAATTGGAGTTAAAAAAGGTGATAAAGTTTTAGCAAATGCTTTTACTTTAGCTCCAGTTCCGGGGGCAATTGAAAATGTTGGAGCTACAAGTGTTTTGGTTGAAATTAATAAAAACTACCACATTGATTTAGATGATTTAATTCTTAAGGCAAAAAAAACTAAATCTAAGTATTTATTATTATCTCATATGAGGGGACATATTACAGACATGGATAAATTAATGCATGTTTGTAAAAAATACAAAATTAAAATAATAGAGGATTGTGCTCATACTATGGGCGCTAAGTGGAGAGGTGTCAGGTCAGGAAATTTTGGATTGGTGTCGGCATTCTCAACACAAACATATAAACATATCAATTCTGGTGAAGGTGGGTTTTTGACAACTAATGATGAAGAAATAATGGCAAGAGCTATTATTCATTCAGGATCATATATGCTTTTTGAGAGGCATAGCTCTTCTCCTGATAAAAAGATCTTTGATAAAATTAAACTTAAAACCGCAAATTTTTCTGGTCGCATGGATAATTTAAGGGCGTCAATCTTAATGTCACAGTTAAAAAAATTAGATAAAGATGTAATCAGATGGAATGATTTATACAAACAAATATACGATTGCCTATTAAATCAAAATGGAATTACAATCCCAAAAAGAGTTAAAGAAGAATTTTTTGTAGGATCCTCAATTCAATTTAGATTAGAAGATTTAAATGAAAATTTAATCATAAAGTTTATAAAAAATTGTAATAAAAGAGGCGTTGAAATAAAATGGTTTGGGGATAAAAATCCTTCATCTTACACGAGTAGGTATGATAGTTGGGAATATATCCAGGATATACCGGTATTGCATAACACTTTAGATATTCTTAAAACAACATTAGATATGAGAATACCACTAACTTTTGACAAAAGAGACTGCAAACTGATTTCTGAAATTATTATTGAAGAGTTTCAAAGGTTAAAATAGAAAAATTTATAATGATATTTTCTATATAATGCTCTCATGCATTCTTAAAACAGTTTCTTTCGGTGCATCATTTTCGTTTATAAGGCGCATCATTTCTTGGTTTAATCTTTCTAGTATATTTTTATCAGTGATTGGTTTTGTTTGCCCTGGATCAGATTTAACATCGTAAATAACACTCTGGGTGTCCTCCATTTTTTCAGGAAAATGAAAGGAATGGGTTTTTGTTCCCGCTTTAGATTTATGTGCCACTCTAAGAACGGGTAGTTCTTTTGTAAATTCAAAAGGACCAGCAAGGCTTGCACTTTTTAATTCTTCGACAGTAAACAACTTGGTCATATGAGTAGGCATCAAAGTATATTGGTACAAATCTTGATTGAGCATATCTTTTGGGTAGCAAAAATAAGTGTATTGGCCATCAACTATATTTATGCCACCACCCCAATAACCAAACATACCCGCTGAACGTTGGGTTGTATCTTTTTTCAAAATGGGAATTAATGAATAACCCTGCACTTCATCAGGTATAGGCGCGTCGTATAAGTCTAAAAATGTTGGCATGAGATCAATTGTTTGAGTTAAACTAGTCCTTCTTTCCCCACCAAGTTTCATATATTTAGGGTGATAAAAGAATAATGGAATATGTGAAATTTCTTCATAAAGAGGCATTCTATTTTTTGCCCACCAATCGTGTTCACCTAATAGAAAACCGTGATCTGTGCCAACAATCAAAGCAGTATCTTTCCATAAGTCATGCTCATCAAAGTAATCTAAAAGTTTTCCTAACAATTCATCACACAATGAAAGTAAAGCCATATAATTAGCCCTGATTTCATCAATATGTTCTTGGTCTTCATTAACTCTATTATATCTAGGCCAATCCAGAATTGGACCCTTGTAATTTGTTTTGAACCTTTCCTTTAATCTTTTTGGAGCAAAAAAAGGCTCATGGGGGTCAAAAGTCTCAATTTGTAAAAACCAATCATCAGCATTCTTATTAAGGTCAAGAAAATCCATTGCAGATTTAAAGCATTGAACTGATGGAAATTCGTCCTCTTCATTGATGAACTCTCGATTGACCATATAATTATATGGGTTTTGCATAGATTCTATATCATTCTGGCTTGGATGATATTTTTCTTTAATTCGATCAATTGGTGTGTCTAGCAAAACTTTCCAGGGGTCAGATTCTTGTCCTCTTATAAATTCATGTGAATTATATCTTGTATGGTAAGTTGCCCCACCATCTTCCCAGTAATGGTAATGATCTGATATTAAATGTGAGTGCACATTTTTCTTTTTGAGCAATTCAGGGAAAGAATTATCAAATGGCTCCATTGGCCCCCAAGATCTGTGAAGAAATGAATGTCTCCCTGTTTGCATGTCTCTTCTTGCGGGCATGCATGGCATAGAACCAATGTAGTGAGAATCAAAAGTTACAGATTTCTGAGATAATCTTGAAAAATTGGGAGTTTTTAATATTTTGCTTCCATATGATTCAAGCATTAATCGATTAACAGAGTCAAAAAGTACAAAAACAGTTTTCATGAAAGCCTCAAAATTTATTTGGTATATTTAATATATTAAAAATTTAATGTGCAACTAAATATTTTTTTATATTTTTTAATTGGGGCTCATATCCTAATCCAGGCTTTTCAGAAAGTGTCGCATATCCCTTGTTTGAAAATAGTAAATCACCGATCAAATCAGACCTTAGAGGGTTTTCATTTATATCAACTTCTAGAATGCCACTACTATTTGAAGCTGAAAGAAGATGTGTTGAGGCAATTAAACCTATGCCACCGCCAAGA
>CAZCWO010000155.1:0-4868 GCA_964502335.1 uncultured Rhodobacterales bacterium
CTCTAGAAGCAGAGGATCTTATAAAATTAATTGATAAAGTTAACCCTGATAATAACTCAGGAAAAATTATACTGATCTGCAGAATGGGTTCTGAGAAAGTTAATTTACACCTTCCTAAATTAGTTCAAGAAATCAAGTCTGAGGGTAAAAATGTAATTTGGTGCTGTGATCCAATGCATGGAAACACCATAAAAGCTTCTAATGGATATAAAACAAGAAAGGTTTCTGAAATTCTAAAGGAAGTTAATAATTTTTTTCAAGTTCATAAAAATGAGGGTACATATCCAGGTGGAGTTCATTTTGAAATGACTGGTTCAAATGTGACGGAATGTTTAGGTGGCTCTCATGAGATAAAGGAAAGTGATTTAGGTTCAAGGTATCACACTCATTGTGACCCTAGACTTAACGGCTCTCAATCTCTTGAATTAGCTTTTTTAATATCTGATTTAATCAAAAAAATTAGAATAGGAAAAATTGCATAGGCGAAAATAAAATCAATTTTAGTTAAAGATAGGAATTGATTATGGAAAAACATGTTCCTTATACAGATAGCTATTTTTTAAGATCTCGGAAAATTATTCAACTCAAAGGTGATGCTAAAGTAACTTATGCCTGTTTTATGAGAAGACCGGTTACTTATGCTCCCAAAATAGCTGTGAATTGGTTAAAGGAAACAATTTCTTCAAGAAACCAACAAATTAGAATTGATGAGAAATTTAAAGAAGGTTCATGGGTGGGAGCTGGAGAACCAATGCTTTATTTAACAGGGAAAATTTCAAGTTTGATTGACCTGGAAACTCTTTTTCTTCAAAAGTTAGGGCCGCCATGTGTTGCTGCTTATAATGCTTACAATATGTGTATTGAGATGAAATCAACAAAATTTTTAGCTATGGATGCACGCCATTGTGCAGGTGCCGAAATGTCAATTTTAATGTCATATGGTGCGTCAGTTGGTTCAGATAAGGCAAAAAGAAAGGTTGGGGCTGAAGGGTTTATAGGATGCGCAGCAGATGCCACATCACATTTTTTTGGTGAAGAGAAAGGTTTGGGATCTATGCCACACGCTTTGATAGGCTATGCTGGATCTACTTTAAATGCAGCTAAAATGTTTCAAGAAATCTATCCTGATGAACCGCTTACTGTTTTAATTGATTATTTTGGAAAAGAGATAACTGATGGAATAGAAGTTTGCAAACATTTTAGATCGTTAGCTGATGAAGAAAAACTGTCTCTGAGACTGGACACTCACGGAGGAAGGTATGTTGAAGGCTTAGATGTGCCTGGATCTTATGCAGTTCTTGAGAGGAGAGCCCCTCAAGCGATTAGGGGGTATAGGACAGATAATGAGTTAAAATATCTTATAGGAAGTGGCGTTTCTGCTGCTTCAGCATGGTATTTAAGGGAACAGCTTGATGAAGCAGGTTTTGAAAAAGTAAAAATAACTTGTTCTAGTGGTTTTGGTCCTGAGAAATGCAGAGTTTTTTCATTGGCATCTGCACCAGTAGATGTAATTGGGTCAGGTTCATTTCTGCCGGATAGTTGGTCTGATACATATGCAACTGCTGATATTATAGAGTATAATGGAAAACCACTTGTGAAAGTTGGGCGTGAATTTCTCCAAAAATAAAAAATCAATAATATTTATTAATCAAACATGAAAGAAAAATTTAGAATATTTTTAGCTCAATTAAACCCTACAGGGGGCGATATAGAAGGGAATTATGAAATACTTATCGCTGCTCGAAAAAGGGCAATACAAGAAAAGGTAGATATTATCTTGGCACCTGAAATGTTTCTATCGGGTTATCCGATTGATGACTTAGTATTAAGGCCTGACTTCATTTACTCAGTAGAAGAACATATTAATAAACTAGCAGATAAAACCAAAACTGGTCCTGCAATTATCGTTGG
The DNA here is from genome assembly GCA_964502335.1 of uncultured Rhodobacterales bacterium. Lineage (GTDB taxonomy): Bacteria > Pseudomonadota > Alphaproteobacteria > Puniceispirillales. Next base: position 1,912 of record CAZCWO010000155.1, read on the forward strand.
AGCACCAAGAAATGACAATGGTGTTTTGAGGAATTCTGCATTTATTCTAGATGAGGGAAAAATAATTGGATATCGCGATAAATCAAAATTACCGAATGAAGATGAATTCTACGACAATAGACAGTTTGTTCCTGGTGACTTAGCAGGGCCAATTTTATTGAGAGGTTTAAAAATTGGAATTCCAATATGCCAGGATATTTGGGACCCTGAAGTTTGTGAATGTTTAAAAGAATCTGGAGCTGAATTAATTTTTTCTATAAACGGATCCACTTATAATATTAATAAAATGGATCTCAGACTAAACGTTGCAATTTCAAGAGCTGTTGAAAATGACATTCCCTTAATATATGTAAATATGGTAGGGGGGCAAGATGAGTTAATTTTTGATGGAGGAAGTTTTGCTATAAATAATAATGGTAAATTGGCAGCTCAACTTCCAATGTTTAAGACCTGTGATGGGATAGTTGAATTAGAAAAAACTAGCAAAGGTTGGGCGTTTCGTTCTAGCAACTTATTTAAAGACCAAATTGGACATGAGTCATTGTACTCTGCGATTGTTTTATCTTTAAGGGATTATGTACATAAAAACGGCTTTTCAAATGTGATTTTTGGATTATCTGGAGGAATTGATTCTGCACTTGTCGCATGCATAGCTGTAGATGCGTTAGGCCCAGATAACGTTAAATGTTTTATGTTGCCTTCTATATTTACTTCAATAAATTCTACTAATGACGCTATAGATGTTGCTAAAAGATTAAATATTGAATTAGATACATTAAGCATTAAGGATATTTATAATAGTATAGAAAACCTACTTAGTTCCAAATTTAAATCCAAGGAAAAGGACATAACAGAAGAAAATATTCAATCTAGACTCAGGTCTCTTTTATTGATGGCAATTTCAAATAAATTTGGAAATATGTTGATTTCAACAAGCAACAAATCAGAATCAGCTGTAGGCTATTCAACTCTTTATGGAGATATGTCGGGTGGTTTTTCTCCGTTAAAAGATGTTTGGAAAACAGATGTTTTCGCTCTTGCTAGATGGAGAAATATCAATATTCCATCTATATCTAATTATGAACAAAAAGATGTAATTCCTGATGTAATAATTAATAAGTCGCCAACTGCAGAATTAAGGGAAAACCAAAAAGATACTGATTCATTGCCAGATTATAAAACACTTGATGCAATTCTTGCTTTATCTATTGAGGGAATGAAAGGTGAGCAAGATATTATCAAATCTGGCTTTGATGAAAAAATTGTTAAGAAAGTTTTGTCGTTATTGAGAAACTCTGAATACAAAAGATTTCAAGCCCCACCAGGGCCAAAGCTTGGAAAGAAAGCGTTTGGTAGAGATAGGATGTACCCTTTAACAAATAAATTTTAGAGATATTATTTTATGAAAATAAAATTAAGATTTGCACCAAGCCCAACTGGAAACCTCCATGTTGGAAATGCAAGAACGGCACTTGTTAACTACCTTTTCTCAAAGTGTAATAATGGTGAGATGCTTCTTAGAATCGATGATACAGATCCTAAGCGCTCAAAAACAGAATTTGAAGAAAATATTAAGAAAGACTTGAATTGGTTAGGGATTTTCTGGGAAAATACCGATCGACAATCTTTGAGAATAGATAAATATAATAATGCTTTAAATAAACTGTTTGAAATTGGAAGGGCTTACAGATGCTATGAAACTTCAGAGGAATTATCTCTAAAGAGAAAAGCACAACTAATCTCGGGAAAGCCACCTGTATATGATCGTCAAGCAATGAGCTTAACTGAAGATGACCATCAAAAGTTTAAGAGAGAGGGCAAACTACCCCATTGGAGATTTAAACTGATTGATCAGGATGTGAACTGGACGGACCTGATAAGAGGATATTGTAATTATAATATGAAATCTTTATCAGACCCAGTTATTATGAGAGAGGATGGAAGACCAATTTATACTTTAGCTTCAGTTGTTGATGACATTGATCACAATATCACTCATATTATTAGAGGTGAAGACCATACCACTAATTCTGCTGCGCAAATTCAATTATTCCAAGCACTAGGTTCCAAATCACCAAAAATGGGACATTTGTCATTAATCGCTGGTTCTGAGGGTGAGGGTCTGTCAAAAAGGTTGGGCAGTTTAACTTTAGGTGAATTAAGAAAAGATGGCATTGAAAGTAATGCACTAGCATCTCTATTGGCCAGACTAGGGACTTCTGATCCCATTGTTGCTTTTAAAACTATGGAAGAGATAATAAGGAGCTTTGATTTAAGTAAATTTAGTAGAAACACAGCTAAATTTGATGTTAATGAGTTAAATTTTATCAATAAAAAATCTATTCAATTACTAGACTACGATGATGCAAAGGAAAAGCTCAAATCATTAGGTTTGGATGCTAATAAAGAATTTTGGGATTTAGTTTCGGGAAATCTAGATAATTTAAAACAAAGTATCATTTGGTGGAAAGTGATTTATGGGAAGATAGAGCCCATAATAGACAATCCAGAAATCATCAAGATTGCAAAAGAAAATTTTCCTAATGATAAACTCGATAATTCAACTTGGGGAACTTGGTCCAAAAAGATTAGCAATTTAAGTGGATTAAAAGGGAAAGAGCTTTTCACAACTTTGAGAAAAGCAATTACTTCTCAAGAACATGGACCTGAACTTTCAAAGTTGTTACCTGTTTTAGGTAGGGAAAAGATATTGTCTAGATTGTCAGGAATTAAATCATAATGAATATTGAGATTTACGATACTTTTTCAAAAAAACTTCAAAAATTTGAGCCAATCGATGAAAAACATGTGCGGCTATATGTTTGTGGCCCAACTGTTTACGATATTATCCATGTAGGGAATGCTAGACCAATAATAGTTTTTGACGTTTTAGTTAGAGTTTTAAGAACCATATACCCAAAAGTTACTTATGTGCGTAACATTACAGATGTAGATGA
>CAZCWO010000156.1:0-4818 GCA_964502335.1 uncultured Rhodobacterales bacterium
TCAACGGAATTATATTATAAGATTTTACTTTTTTATAAAAATTGGTCATCCTGTCTAATGTATCTTTTATATCAGCAGGATTTGGACCTACATCACCCAAATCTGCGCAGTTAGCAAGCTCAAAAGGCCTTACATCTGTATGACTATTTTGTGCTCTTATCATAGTTGAGTAGTCACGCAATTGACGTGGGCCATGCCTTGGTCCAGGTCTATTCGTTGTCCCTGTATCCCATGGCGCACCAATGATACCAATCTGGACCTCACTAATTTGAGTATCGTCTAAATTGACATTTGGCAACCTCATAAACGTAGGCACGCCTGCAAATCTAGGAAGGTCAAAGCCTGATACTGGTTGAAAACTTTTGGGCATTGTTTTTTTCCTAATTAAATTTTTTACCAACATATTAAAACAGAAACTCATCAGCTCCAAGTGGCCGCTGAAAATTAAATGGTGCTGCACACTGGAATTGAACCAGTGACCTCTCCCTTCCTCCCCATTTATCTTTCGAAACATTAGGGAAGTGGACTGTCTCTTAGCCTTAGAACTAAGTTCCTTAGGCTGCTCCCGTACAGTCTCTACACCTTCCATAAAATGGCTTGGCTCGGGATTGACATAGTACCTACCTTAGCTTTCCCCGAATTTGAGAGCTTTTCATCTTAAACTTTCGCTTAAGAGAGGCAAAGTTTTACCAAGGGAGTGCTCTACCCCTGAGCTAGTGCAGCAATACCATTAATTTTAATTAACAATCTTTTTTTAAAGTTTTCAATGATTAATTTGAAGAAAAACTTAATTATCTAAAAATTAACATATTCTTTTATTATTGTTCTTAATTGTTTATATCTTAGTTATTCTTAATCCTGAGGTTGTCTATGAATTCTGAAAAAACAAAAAACTTAGCGGACGCTTTAAGATCCAATCTTTTGAAAAGAAAAAAACAAAAGAAATTGTCCCAAGACAATGCCGATAGATTTAGAAAAAAAAATATTGGAATCTCAACATTATTAGACAATGATTCTATCTTAGAAAATGAGAAAAAAGATTAGATGGACAGCTTAAAAATAATTGGAGATAACAAACTACGAGGGACCATTCAAATTAGTGGCGCTAAAAATGCAGCCCTTCCTCTAATGGCTTGTAGCCTTTTGCTTGACAGCGGAGAACTTATTTTATCTTCAATGCCTGATCTTGCAGATACAAAATCAATGAGCCTTCTATTATACAGCTTAGGCATTGAAGTAAAAAACAACAATAATATTACTACACTTTTGGGGGAACCTAAAAGTCATATTGCAACTTATGATATAGTAAGAAAGATGCGAGCTTCAGTCCTTGTATTGGGACCTCTTTTAACTAGATGCGGGATCGCAAAAGTCAGCTTGCCTGGTGGATGTGCAATTGGCACTAGACCTGTTGACTTGCATATCAAAGCATTTGAACTAATGGGAGCAAAAATAACTCTTTCTGAAGGTTACATTGAAGCCAAAGCACCTAAGAATGGGTTGTATGGAGCGGAAATAATATTTCCAAAAATATCTGTTGGTGCAACTGAGAATACTATAATGGCTGCCACTTTAGCCAAAGGCAAAACAACTATATTTAACGCAGCGAAAGAACCTGAAATTGTAAACTTATCTAATTGCCTAAATTCCATGGGCGCGAAAATAACAGGAGCAGGAACGAACACAATAACAATTGAAGGAGTCAACGCATTACATGGCTGTAGCCATAAAGTTATTTCTGATCGGATTGAAGCTGGTAGCTTCGCAATAGCCGCTGCCATGACTGGTGGCGAATTAGAGTTGACTGATTGCAACCCCACTCACTTATCATCTCTTTCAAAACACCTTATAAAGTCTGGCGTAAACTGGCAAAACGACGAAAATAGTATAACAGTTTCTTCCAATGGAGTTTTAAAACCAATTTCAATTAAAACTGAAGAATACCCAGGTTTCCCAACTGATTTACAAGCACAATTTATGACATTGATGAGTATTGCTAATGGTGAGTCAGAAATCAGTGAAACTATTTTTGAAAATAGATTTATGCATGTTCCAGAATTAACTAGAATGGGTGCTAATATTTCTGTTAATGGTGGTAAAGCAAAAGTGATTGGTGTTGAGCGATTAAATGGGGCCAGATTAATGGCTACAGATTTAAGAGCTTCCATTTCTCTGGTCATTGCTGCTTTAAGTTCAAAGGGTGAAAGTATAATTTCCAGAATATACCATCTTGATAGAGGTTATGAAAAGCTTGAAGAAAAATTAATAAAATGTGGCGCCGATATAAAAAGAGTTAAAGCTTAATATTTTGAGAATGGACAAAAAAAAATTACATTTATTCGGAAAAGACAAAGAAGACTATAAAATTTTTTCTTCATTGCTACAGGATGCTGCAGTACCAATAAGTGAAATAAAGTTTGATGAAATTAGAAATCAGTTTTTTTTAACTTGTTCAAGGTTCATTTGGGAAAGGAAAATTCAGAATGAGGAAAAAACAAGAGTTCTTTCAGGCATATGTTTCGACAAAGTAAAAAATGTAAAGAAGAAAAACTTTCCATCTCAAAGCTCCAATGATGTCTTAAATTTGTTGTTTATAAATAAGTCAAAAAATTACGTTGAGATTGTATTCTCAAATAACATAATTTTAAGATTAGAAGGTGATATGGTATCTTTTAGATTTGATGACCTTAACAAAGAATGGCCAACGATATTTTTACCTGAACATAGTTTTATAAATAATGAATAAGCCCACAGAGAAAATTACTAACATTGAAATGCTTGAAAATAGCTCTGAAAACATATCTCCAGAAAACAAGCAGGAGCGAGCCATTGCTATTTATGACTTAATGGAAAATAACTTATTTTCTTTAATTGGCCATCATGGACCATATCACTTATTTTTATCAAGAGAAGCACGGCACTTACTTTTTGACATCAGATCTGAAAAAAATGATTTCTTAAATTCATTTTATCTTGCTATGGGGCCATTTAGAAAACTTATAAGAGATTACAAGCAAATATGTGAAAGTTATTATGAAGCTATAAGAACAAAGCCTCCATCACAAATTCAAGCTGTAGATGTTGGCAGAAAAGCCTTGCATGATGAAGGCGCATTATTAGTTAAAGAACGTTTAAATGGAAAAATAGACTTAGATGATGAAACTGCTCGAAGATTGTTTACACTAATATGTATATTAAGATCAAGATGAGGATCATATAAAAATGGAAGACAATCAATTAACCCTTAAATCGATTTTATTCATCTGCAACATTAATTCAATTCGTTCTCCGATGGCGGAAGCAATACTAAAGCTTTGGTTCAATAAAAAAATTTTTATTGATAGTTGCGGTATTAGAAAAGGAAAAATTGACCATATGGCGGTTGAAGTCATGAAAGAAAAAGGTTTTGATCTTTCTAACCATAAAACAAAAATTTTCTCTAACCTTGAGGATAATTATTTTGACTTGATCATAGCATTTACAAAAGAGGCCTACGACGAAGCAGTTAACTTAAAAAAAACTGAGGCCTGTGAAATTGAACTTTTAAATATCCCTGACGCCAGCCAAACCACCGGAAATAGGCAGCAAAGACTTGATAGCTATCGATCAGTTAGGGATTTACTAATTGAAAAGTTACAAAATAGATTCAAGGAAATGTTGTAAATTGAAGGAAATTTATTGATTTATCTTCAATTTAAGGACATTGTGTCGAGAATTTTAACAATTAGGAGATAATATATTTATGGCTAAAGAAGGTGTAATAGAGTTTGAAGGTGTAGTATCAGAACTTCTACCAAATGCAATGTTCCGAGTTACTTTAGAAAATGATCACCAAATACTTGCACATACAAGTGGTAAGATGAGAAAAAATCGTATTCGGGTCCTGGCTGGGGATAAAGTCAATGTTGAAATGACCCCATATGACTTAACCAAAGGACGAATTACATTCAGACATAAATAATTATTCCCACAATGGAGGGCTTCAAAAGATAAATTGATGCCTTGGTCCAGTGAAAAATATTAATCTTATTTTAGCTTCATCATCGCCTCAAAGATTAGAATTGCTGAAGCAAATTGACATAATCCCTGATAAAGTTGTCCCTGCAAAAATAGAAGAAAACCCTAGTAAAGGTGAAAAGCCTAGAGATTTTGTAATCAGAATGTCTAAAGAAAAGGCTTTGAATGTCTCAAAACAATTTAAGGATAGTTATATCCTATCTGGAGATACGATAGTCTCTGTAGGAAGAAGAATAATTGGCAAGCCATCCAACAAAGCAGAAGCTGAAAATTATTTAAACCTCTTATCTGGGCGACGGCACAGGGTCTTCTCAGCTGTTACATTAATTACTCCTGACAATAAGGAAAAGACCAAGGTTACACTCACCCGAGTTAAATTTTCTAGATTAAATAAAAATGATTTACTCGAGTATATAAAAACCAATGAGTGGAAAGGAAGAGCTGGAGGATATGCAATTCAAGGAAAAGCTTCAGCTTTTATTCCATGGATCAATGGGTCATATACTGGCATTGTAGGGTTTCCCCTCAATGAAGTTAAAAATTTACTATCCAGTTCCGGCTGGAAATTTATCAAATGAAGCAAATAACGGATATAATTTCAGAAACAAGTTTTGGTGAAAGTAGAGTTGGATTTTTCTCAGGTGATCAACTCATAGAATGCTGGATAGAAAAAAATCAATCCTCTGCAAAAATAACTGAGATCCATCTGGCAAAAGTCATGCAAATTGTTAAACCTATAAATAGAATTTTTTATAAGCTTTACAATGGAACTGAGGTCAGCTCTAGATGCTTTGATAATTT
>CAZCWO010000157.1:0-4801 GCA_964502335.1 uncultured Rhodobacterales bacterium
ATCTCATTGGGAATTTCAACTTTTCCAAAGAAAAAATAAATTCCTGCTATTAAAAAAACAGATAATAGAAAATTAAAAACTGGTCCAGCTAAAACAATTAACAACCTTTGAATAGGATTTGCAAACTGGAATGATCCTTTGACAAGGTCTTGTTTATTTGTATCAGGGTTAATATTTAATTCACCTTGCATTTTCACGAAACCACCTATAGGTATAGACGCAATTTGCCATTTCGTTCCTTTACTATCAAAGTATGAAAAAAGAACAGGACCAAAACCAATTGAAAAAACCTCAACATTGACATTGAATATTCTTGCAAACCAAAAATGTCCTAGCTCATGAACAAATACAATTGGGGTTAAAATAATTAGAAAAGCAATTATAGATATTAATCCAAACTCTAAATTCATTTTTTACCTAATTTGTTAATTTCACTTTCAGCCAGTTTTCTAGCCAATCTATCGTATACAAATACTTCCTCAATTGATTTTGGATCACCTAAGTTTGCAGAACGCAAGGTATTTTCAACAATAATGAAAATATCAGTGAAATGGATTTTTTTTCTTAAAAAATGATCTACAGCAATTTCATTAGATGCATTAAAAAAGGTTGTTGCAATAAAACCTTTTTTTAAAGCTAATCTAGCTAAACTTACTGATGGAAAAGTTTCTTCATTTAATTCATTAAAATTTAATTGAGTAAAATTTGGGTGAGATATAAAATGTTTACATGTTTTTGGAAAGTTCATTGCATTAAAAATAGGAACCCTCATATCAGTTTGAGACAAATATGATATAACCCCACCATCTATAAGTGACACCATTCCATGAACAATCGATTCCGGATGAACTAAAACTTCTATTTTTTCAGAAGCCATTGAAAATAGAACAGAAGCCTCAATAACTTCTAATGCTTTATTCATCAATGTAGCACTATCAATGGTATTTTTTGGTCCCATTTTCCATGTGGGATGATTAAGAGCTTCTTCAAGATTTCTTTTGGCCAACATCTCTTTACTATCGTTCCTAAAAGGTCCACCAGATGCAGTGAGAATTACCTTTTCTATTTCATTTATATTATATTTATTTAATATTTGTGAGAGAGCATTATGCTCAGAATCAATAGGTATTACTTTTGATCCAGTGAATTTTGCTTTTTCTAAAAGTAGTTTTCCTGCAGTAACTAGTGACTCTTTATTTGCTATAGCCACATCCTTTCCTTTATTAATGGCATAGTAGGTTGGAAGCATTCCTGAAAAACCAGAGATTCCATTAATTAAAAGATCAAAATCTAAATTGAGCAACTCAGAGAAACTATCAGGTCCAAATAAAATTTTTGTTTCTTTATTGAAATTAGAAGTATTGTAAGTTTTTTCTAAGTCTGAATTACTAAATAATATTATTTTAGGTTGAAATTTTTTACAGATTTCTGACATTTTAAATTCATTGCTATGAGCAGATAACCCCACAATTTCAAAATGATCATTATAGTTTTCAACTATATTAATTGCAGATAGTCCAATTGAGCCAGTTGCTCCAAATATTATTATCTTTTTTCTTTGCATGGAAAAATTTTCTTATGAAATAAAATTCAAATTAATTAATAAAAATATAAATATCATATTTAACATCAAACTATCAAACCTATCAAGCAGCCCTCCATGGCCAGGTATTATTTTTCCACTATCTTTAAATCCTTGCTTTCTTTTATAAATGGATACTATTAAATCTCCTAACTGCCCAAAAATTGATATAAATAAACCGATGCACATACTATAAAATAGTTGCCCACTCAGTGGAAAAAGCATTGAAATAATTACTGAACCTATAATTGCTGCTATGGATCCCGAATAAGTTTTGTTAGGGCTGATTCTTGGAGTTAATTTAGGCCCTTTAATCAAACTCCCCACCAAATAAGCACTAACATCAGAAATCGAATTAATGATAATTAAATATAATAAAATATTATTATTTGTTTGAAAAATATAAACAGATATAATGCAAGTCAAAAGAATTAAATTTAATAATAGAAACGAAAAAAAGTTCTTTGTACATATATACAAAGTTAAAAATATAAATAAAAGCCAAGTAATATATAAAAGGTAGTCAGCATTAATGATCGTTATTTTTATGAGTAAAACTGAACAACCAATAATCATGATTGATGATTTAATTACTAGCGACTTTATACTTGAAACAAATATTGTGGACAAATTGATTGTTTCATTTATTAAACCACATAAAAGTAAATAAATAAAAAAATAATAAATTGATAAATTATACCAAACAATAAAAATGATTGGCAACATTAGTAAGACAGACAGAGATCTTATTAATAAGTTTCTATAATTAATTTTTTGTTCCTTAATTATCTACAGTTTAAACTTTTTTAATATCTATCTCTTTTTGAGATAGCATTCTGTCAATCTCTTTTACATGTTCATCTGTAATATTTTGTATTCTATTTTCAGCATCCCTTTTCTCATCCTCACTAATCTCTTTATCTTTTTGGAGTTTTCTGGTTGCTTCTACGACGTCTCGCCTAACATTTCTAATAGATACTTTTGCTTGCTCTGCATATTTCCCAGCTACTTTTACTAGTTCTATTCTTCTATCTTCAGATAATTCTGGCACTGGAATTCTGATGGAACTTCCTTCAGTTTGAGGATTTAACCCTAATTCTGTTTCTCGAATAGACTTTTCAACAGCATCTACCATTGACTGATCCCAAACTTGAATCAAAATTAATTTTGCTTCAGGTGTGCTTAAAGATGCCACTTGATTAATGGGCATTTTACTTCCATATGCATCAACCATAACTGTATCAAGAAGAGCTGTTGATGCTCTACCAGTTCTTAATCCAATAAAGTCCTCTTTAAGAGAGTTGACTGCTCCAACCATTCTTCTACGTAGATCTTTTTCATCAAAGGCCATTTATCTTACTCCTTAACTTATTTGATAATAGTGAAATTCCCATTACCCGAGACAACATTTGAAAAAGCTCCTTTTTCATGAATAGAAAACACTATGACAGGGACGTTATTTTCTCTGGCTAAGGAAACTGCCGCTGCGTCCATTACTTTTAAATCTTTCCCTAAAACTTCCATATAATTTAACTCTTTATATCTTTTCGCATCTTTATTTTTTTTAGGATCTGAAGAATATACTCCATCGACATTAGTTGCTTTAAACATCGCATTACAATTCATTTCTGAAGCTCGCAAGGCAGCAGCTGTGTCTGTAGTGAAATAAGGGTTGCCAGTACCAGCAGCAAATATTATTACTCTGCCTTTTTCTAAATGTCTTTCGGCTCTTCTCCTTATATAAGTTTCACAAACTGATGATATTGGAAAAGCAGACTGAACTCTTGTTGTTATACCAATTAATTCTAAAGCATTTTGCATTGCTAACGCATTCATAACAGTTGCTAACATACCCATGTAATCGCCAGTGGTTCTTTCAATTCCAACCTCTTGAGCAGAAATCCCTCTAAAAATATTTCCACCACCAACAACAATACAAACCTCTACTCCCATTTGCACGACTGTCTCTATCTCATTAGAGATTCTAATTATTGTAGACGGATCAATCCCAAAAGATTGTTTTCCTATCAAGGCTTCACCAGAAATTTTTAACAATACTCTTTTATATTTCAATGGCATAAAGTAAGTATAATCAATTTATAATAATTAATATATTTATTTTTAAAATTAAAATTTATGAGTTTTAGTGTTAGATTTTAACTTGATAGCTGATCAGCTACTTCATCTGCAAAATTTTTTGTTTCTTTCTCTATCCCTTCACCTAAATTAAATCTAACAAAATTTGTTATACTAATTTTCTTGTTTAGATCTTTTGAAAGTTTTTGTATAACATCAGCAACTTTTGTTTCACCATCTAATACAAAGGTTTGTTCTAAAAAAACAACTTCAGAATAAAATTTTCTTAATCTACCCTCTACCATTTTTTTAGCAATTTCTTCTGGCTTGCCTGAAGCAATGGCTTGTTCAATCAAAACAGATCTTTCTCTTTCTACTATTTCTTCAGGCATGCTTTCTATTGATAAGCTTGACGGAGATGTAGCGGCAATATGCATAGCCAATTCTTTTCCTAACTTATTTAATGATGTTTGGTTTGCTTCAGATTCTATAGCTATTAACACTCCAATTTTTCCCAAATTATCATTTACACTATTATGGACATAACCAGCAATAATGCCATTTGAAACTGATAAAAGTTTTGACCTCCTTAGAGATATATTTTCTCCAATCTTAGCTATTTTATCAGTTAATGTATCATTCACATTTTTATCACTTAGTGGGAAAGGAGCACTTAAGATTTTGTTTTGGTCACCATTATTTTGAATAGCTATTTTTGATATAGAAGATACTAGTTCTTGAAATTCAGGATTTCTTGCTACAAAGTCAGTTTCAGAATTAACTTCTACAATTGCACCCACATTACCTTCTAGACATATTCCTATTAATCCTTCAGAAGCAACTCTTCCAGATTTTTTAGATGCAGTGGCTAGACCCTTTTTTCTAAGCCAATCAATCGCTGCATCCATATCACCATTTGTTTGAGAAAGTGCTTTCTTGCAATCCATCATTCCAGCACTAGATTTGATCCTCAGTTCCTTAACCATTTGTGCAGTAATATTCATTAACTCATCCTTTTAATAAATAACTTAATAAAAATTTGTAAGTACTCTTTTTATTTCTTAGAGGTTTTTACCTCAGGTTTTTTTTCTTCCTTAGTCGATTTAGACTCATGTGCTGCTTTCTTCGCTGATGTTACCTCAG
>CAZCWO010000158.1:0-4731 GCA_964502335.1 uncultured Rhodobacterales bacterium
AAAAGGAGGCTTAGGATTTCTAAATTCCTTTTTCAATTCATTTTTAACAACTTTCAAATTAGATCGTTCAATACACTTTATAGCTTCTTCAGACATTTTTTCGTTTTCAAGGCTAAGCTTTTCTAACTTTTTACCCCTCCACCCGATAAGCCTGGCTTTAAAGGTTTCATTTGATGCATACTTTAATAAACTTTCTACAGTCCAATATTCCTGAGAAACAAAAGATTGAATTTCAGCTTCTCTTTCGCATATTAGTTTTAATGCTACAGACTGAACTCTTCCAGCTGATTTTGCTCCAGGCAATTTTTGCCAAAGAACAGGAGACAGTTTAAACCCAATTAAATAATCTAATGCATTTCTAGCTAAACTTGCATTTACTAATTCTTGGTTCAATTTACGGGGTTTTTCCATTGCTCCTAAAACTGATAATTTTGTTATTTCATGAAAAACAACTCTTTCTATTGGTATTTTTAAATTTACTTTTTTATCATTTAATATTTGTAGTACGTGCCATGAAATGGCTTCTCCCTCTCTGTCAGGATCAGTTGCTAAGATTAATTTGCTAGCTGATTTTAAAGACTGTTTTATGTCCCTAACAAATTTATTGCCTCTATCTATTAATTCCCAATTCATAGAAAAGTTTTCTTCAGGATTGACACCATCTTTATTTGGCAAGTTTCTTATATGGCCAACGGTAGCCATGACATCATATTCTGAACCTAGATACTTATTAATTGTTTTGGCTTTTGCAGGAGATTCTACAAGAACTAACTTCATTGGTTTAACTTTCAATTAAAAAATTTTAACTATAATATTTGCTGAGAATTGGCATTTTCAAATAAGTTAGTCAACAAATATTAGATTAAAAAAAAGAAATTAGTTTATTTTGAAAACAAATTTGGTTCATTTCCATTCGTTAATCTTTTGATATTTTCTCTGTGTTTTAAGCAAATAACAATAAAAGTAAACAAAGATAAAACTGTTTCTGAGTATCCATAGAAAATAAAGACAATAAAAGGTGAGCAAGAAAGTGATATTAAAGATGCAAGAGATGATTTTCTATAAAAAAATGCTGTTATTAGCCAAATTATACAAATTAAAAAACCAATAAAAAAATCAAACCCAATAAAGGCGCCTAAAGATGTTGCGACACCTTTCCCTCCTTTGAACTTCAACCATAAAGGGTAGCAATGACCAATCACACAACCAAATACACCGATTAAAAGGATAACTTCAATGTTGTTTGAAATGATAAACAAATATAGTAGGTTTATAACTACAAAACCTTTTAAAGCATCAAGTGTTAATACAATGAATGCTAGAACTCTATTACCTGTTCTTAAAACGTTGGTCGCTCCAATATTTCCGCTACCAACATTCCTGATGTCACCATATCCCCAAACTCTAGTCAATATTAACCCAAAAGGGATAGAGCCGACAAAGTAAGAGATTAAAAAACATAATGTTAATAATATAAAAATATGAGATTGAATTATTTCTGTTAGCATTAATAAATCTTCCTACCATCTTTCCAGCAAGACAAAACTTTTCCTTGCATTGGAAATTTTTCAAAGCATGAATTAGAGGATAGTGAGAGCATTTCTTCACCTTTTGCTATCCAGCTTTTATTCAAATCGACTAAAATGAAATCTGCTGGAAAACCTTTTGATATTTTGCTGCCATTTAGGCCAAGAATGGAAGAAGGGCCAGAACTTAATAACTCAACGGCTCTTTTGAGGCTAATATTTTTTGAATTGACTAATGACAAAGTTAAAGACAGCAATGTTTCTAGTCCTAAACTCCCTGATTTAGATTGAGCAAAAGTAAGCAATTTAGCATCTCTATTCTGAGGGGAATGATCAGAACTTATAGCATCTATTAGTCCATTGCTTAAAGCCTCAACTATTGATAACCTATCTTCTTCACTTCTAAGTGGAGGTGATAATTTAAATCTAGTATCATAATTCATTAACGAAAAATCATTTAAAATCATATAGGGTGGTGAGGTGTCACATGTAACGTTTAAACCATCATTTTTACCCTTTTCAATTGCACTTAAACCTTCTTTTGTGGAAATGTGTGAAACATGATATTTGCCTCCTGTTAGTTTAACTAGCCGAAGATCTCTTTCAATTAACATCGCTTCAGTTATTGAAGGCACACCGCGTAACCCAAGCCTAGTTGAAATCTCACTTTCAGTAGCTTCTGTATTTGAAGATAATTCTGGAATATCTGCATGTTGTATTACGGGTAGGTTTAACATTTGAGAATAGGATAATACTCTTCTCATTAATAAAGGGTTGTAAATTGGTTTATGAGCATTTGTAAAGCCAACCACTCCAGCTTTTGCAAGCAAACCAAGTTCAGACATTTTTTCATCTTCTAATCCTATACTTGCAGCGCCATATATAAACAGTTTTGATAAGTTTAGACTTTCCGATCTTTTAGCCAAACTATGTACAATAGATGATTCATCAATGATTGGAGAAGTATTAGGTAGACATACTAAAGAGGTTACACCGCCTTTTGCGGCCGATCTTAAAAGTGTTTCAAGGTTATCTGTATGAGTTTCTCCAGGGTCCTTGCTTTCAGCTCTTAAATCAACTATTCCAGGCATAAGAATTGAGGTTTTAGGGTGTTCTAAAATCTTAAAATCAGAGTTTTTTATAGAAAAAGGCTTGTCAACATCAACAATATTCTTTTCTCCAACCAGTACATCTTTAAACGTATCAGAGGAAGCATTAGAATCTATTACTCTAATATTTTGAAATAAAAGTTTCCTCATTTATATATCTTATCCCTAGATAATTTTAGCATTTCAAGACATGCCATTCTCACCGAAACTCCCATCTCTACCTGAGCTGAAATAAGGCTTCTTTCATTGTTGTCAGCTAACAAAGAATCAATTTCAACACCTCTGTTCATTGGTCCTGGGTGCATGATAAATACATCCTTATTTGCTAATTTAATATTTTCTTCATTTATTCCAAATAATTCATAATACTCTCTTTTACTTGGAGTTTCAGATCCTATCATCCTTTCGTTTTGCAAACGTAATATCATAATTATGTCTACTGATTCTAATCCCGAATTTAAATCGTGAAAAACATTTACACCCATTTGTTCTATTCCAACAGGAATTAATGTAGGGGGGGCAATTACATTTACTATAGCCCCCATATTCGTTAGCAAATGTATGTTTGATCTTGCTACTCTACTATTTAAAATATCTCCACATATTGCAATTTTTAATCCTTCTAATTTACCTTTTTTTTCCTTAATTACTGCAGCATCAAGCAAAGCTTGAGTGGGGTGTTCATGTCTCCCATCTCCTGCATTTATTATGCTACACTGAACATGCTTTGATAGCATTTCAGCCGCCCCTGAATTTGGGTGTCTTAAAATTAAAAAATCAGGGTGCATAGCGTTTAAAGTAGCAGCCGTGTCAATCAAAGTTTCACCTTTCTTGATGGATGAAGTTGAAACTGAGATATTTAATATATCTGCAGACATAGACTTAGCAGCAATTTCAAAAGAAGCTTTTGTTCTGGTAGAATTTTCAAAGAATAAATTTATAACCAAACAATCTTTTAAAATTTTATTCTTCTTATTTTTTTTTTGACTGTTAAAAAATGCAGCTCTTTCTAACAACTTTGAAATTGAACTCTGATGTAAACCTTCAATGCCTATTAAGTGAATTTTATCAAAACCATAGTTAAAGCTATTCATGATAAGCTTTCTAATTTATTGTTATTATATATATCTAGCAGTGATTGAAGTATCCAACTTGCTGCCACAGCATCTTGTTTAGCTCCTCTTTTTTTTCTTGACAAATTTGCTTTCATTAGAGCTTTATCTGCTGCAATGGATGACAAACGTTCATCATGAAAACAAATTGGGATATCGTAAATTTTTAAAAAAGCATGGGCAAAATCTCTTGTAGAGTCACATCTAGGTCCCTGTGTACCATTCATATTTATTGGCCAACCCAAAACTAAACCACCTATTTCTTCATTTTTAATAATTGAAATTAATTTTTGAGAAGTTAATTTTAGTTTGTTTCTTTTTATAATTGAAAGAGGATTTGCAAATTTAAGTCCTTGATCGCTTATTGCAACACCTATATTTTTATCTCCAACATCCAAACCAACTATTTTATTTCTATTAATTATTCTAGAAAAAAAGTTTACATGATTGCAGATTGTCATTTCTAATGGTAACAGATTTAATTAAAACAAAATTTAGAGTATTATAACATGCCTATTGATAAAGATACAGTTTCAAAAGTATCAAATTTAGCTAGAATCGAAATCGATGATAAGCAACTAAAAAAGCTTTCAAAAGAGTTAGATTCAGTAATTGAATGGATAAACTCACTAAATGAGGTAGAAACAGAAGGAGTAGAACCTATTGCGAACGTTACTGGGCAAACACTTCCCTTCAGAGAAGATAAAGTTAATGATGGAGGCTACGCTGAAAAAATTTTAAGTAATGCGCCTGAACAAGCGAGTGGATTTTTTGTGGTTCCAAAGGTTGTAGAATGAATGAAATTTGCAATTTATCACTTTTAGAGGTTAAAGAAGCGTTAAAAAAACATGATTTAAGCGCTTTGGAAGTAACCAACGCCTTTATAGAAGCTTCAGAAAACATTAAAAATCTCAATATCTATAACACCTTTACTCCTGATAAAGCAATTGAAATGGCAAAACTTTCTCAAAGTAGGATAGATAA
>CAZCWO010000159.1:0-4715 GCA_964502335.1 uncultured Rhodobacterales bacterium
TCTAAATTAGAAGCTGATTCTTTCATTTTAATTTCGAGTTCCATAATCTTATCTTCTATTGTACTTTGATTATTAATTGTAGGATCAAGAGCTGTTTCTTGTTTAAGAGAAATATTTTCATATTCTAATATATTCGAAACATTTTTTTCAATGCTTGCCGGAGTTATATTATTCTCAGTATTAAATTTCTTTTGCTTATTTCTTCTTCTTTTAGTTTCGTTTAGGGCATAATTTAAACTCCCAGTAATGATATCAGCATAAAGAATAACTCGTCCATTTATATTTCTTGCTGCTCTCCCAATTGTTTGAACCAGTGATGTTTTTGATCTTAAAAAACCTTCTTTATCAGCATCAAGTATAGCTACTAAAGCACATTCTGGAATATCCAATCCTTCTCTAAGTAGATTTATTCCTATTAAAATATCAAATATGCCTAATCTAAGATCTCTGATAATTTCAATTCTTTCAAGAGTATCAATATCTGAATGAAGATATCTAACCTTTAAGTCTGCTTCAAGCATGTATTCGGTTAAAGATTCGGCCATTTTTTTTGTTAATGTAGTAATTAAAATTCTATGTCCCTCAGAAATAACATTTCTGCATTCTGATATAACGTCATCTACTTGATTTCTAGTTTTTCTGACAATTGTTTCTGGATCTACTAATCCAGTAGGGCGAATTAGCTGCTCAATAAATACACCATTTGTTTTTTCAAGTTCCCAATCACCTGGTGTTGCAGAAAGAAAAATGGTTTGAGGCCTGAATAACTCCCACTCTTGAAACTTTAAAGGTCTATTATCCATGCATGATGGTAATCTAAAGCCATATTCTGATAGAGTTTTCTTTCTTGATGCATCCCCTTTATACATCGCACCAAGTTGAGGTATTGTAACATGACTTTCATCAATAATTAAAAGAGAGTTTTCTGGCATATACTCAAATAATGTAGGTGGAGGCTCTCCTGGTTTTCTGGTGGATAGGTATCTAGAATAATTTTCTATGCCAGTACAGCTCCCCGTTGCTTCCATCATTTCCAAATCAAAAATTGTTCTTTGCTCTAAACGTTGAGCTTCAAGAATTTTATTTATAGAGTAAAACTCATCCAGTCTTGTTTTTAAGTCTTTCTTTATATTTTTTATCGCATTTCTTAAGGTTGGTTTTGGTGTCACATAATGAGAATTTGCAAAAACTTTAATTTTATGTAAAGTTTTTAGTTTTTCTCCAGTTAATGGATCAAACTCTTTTATACTTTCTACTTCATTTCCAAAAAAAGAAATTTTCCATGCAGTTTCCTCAAGATGTGATGGAAATATCTCTAAAATGTCTCCCCTAATTCTGAAGGTTCCACTTTTGAAGTTAACATCATTTCTTTTATATTGCAGCTCCACTAAACGATTAACTATTTCTTTTTGTTTGTGTTTTTGAAATTCTTCAATAGTGAGTGTCATCTCGCTGTACGTTTCTAATGAACCAATCCCATAAATACAACTAACAGAAGCGACAATTATGATATCTTTTCTCAGTAGTAAAGATCTAGTTGCACTATGACGCATTCTATCAATTTGTTCATTTATACTTGCATCTTTCTCAATATAAGTATCGGAACGTGGTACATATGCTTCTGGTTGATAATAATCATAATAAGAAACAAAATATTCAACTGCATTGCTAGGGAATAAATCTTTCATTTCTCCATATAATTGTGCAGCTAAGGTTTTGTTAGGAGCTAGAATAAGGGTTGGCCTTTGAAAGGCCGTGATAACGTTTCCCATAGTAAATGTTTTACCTGAACCCGTAACTCCAAGTAAAACCTGATCTTTTTCATTATTATTTAAACCCTTAATTAATCCTTCTATTGCTTGAGGTTGGTCTCCAGATGGTTTGAAATTTGATTTTAGTTGGAAATTATTATTAAGGTTATTATTTTGTTTGTTCATAGCATAAAATATTTTTTTGAAAATTTCATCGCAAAGTTTAATTATTATGAATATAATCAAAAATAAATTTTAAACAATTAAACTCAACTTAAAAGGTAAAATCATGAGTTTTTTAGCTGAAAGAGTATCAAATATTAAGCCATCTCCTACAATAGCGGCAACCGCTAAAGCAACTGAGTTAAGGTCTTCTGGTTTAGATGTCATAGGTTTGGGAGCAGGTGAACCAGATTTTGATACTCCAGAACACATTAAAGCCGCAGCTATAGAGGCCATTAAATCTGGCAAAACAAAATATACAGCTGTTGATGGAATTAAAGAACTAAAAGAAGGAATTAGAAAAAAATTTAACAAAGATAACCAAATTGAATATTCAATCAAAGAAATAACTGTTGGTACAGGTGGTAAACAAGTGCTTTATAATGCTTTGATGGCAACTCTTAATAAGTATGATGAAGTCATAATACCTGCTCCATTTTGGGTGTCTTACCCTGATATGGTTGTTCTAGCAGATGGTTCTCCAGTAATTGCAAAATGCAAGGAAGAAGATGACTTTAAAATCACTCCTGAAATTTTAGAGAAGAGTATTACTAAAAAGACTAAATGGTTAATCTTAAACAGCCCCTCAAACCCTACTGGAATTGGATATGAAAAAAATGAACTATTAGCTTTATCAAAAGTATTAGAAAAGTATCCTAATGTTTTAATAATGATGGATGATATGTATGAATATTTAACTTATGATAGCTTTAACTTCACAACATTGGTCCAGGTTAATCAAAATTTAAGAGACAGAGTCTTAACATGTAATGGGGTTTCAAAATCTTTTTGCATGACTGGATGGAGAATAGGCTATGCAGGTGGGCCAGAATGGTTAATAAAAGCCATGGCAAAAATTCAATCACAATCTACTTCTAATCCAAACTCTGTTGCTCAATGGGCATCCATAGCGGCTTTAGAGGGGGAGATGGATTTTTTAAAAAATAACCTCAAATCTTTTGAGCGCAGAAGAAATTTTGTTGTTGAAGGTTTAAATAAAATTTCTGGTCTGAGCTGTTTGATGCCGAATGGGGCTTTCTATGTGTATCCTAATTGTCAAGGTGTGATAGGTAAAAAGACTGCTAATGGGAATCTTATAAATTCAGATCAGGATTATTGCAATTATCTTTTAGAGGAGGGTTTGGTAGCTGTTGTTCCAGGAATAGCGTTTGGCTTATCTCCATATTTTAGAATCTCTTATGCAACTTCAGATGAAAATCTTCAAAAAGCAATCCAACGTATAAAAGATGCAACAGAGAATTTAAAATAGTTTTTGTACAATGGCTAAATCAACACAATTAATTACTCCTCCAAAATATTTTTATAATAGGAGAAAGTTTTTAAATTATCTCACTAGTCTAGGAAGTTTTGTTTATTTAACTTCAAAAAGTGAAAGCTCTTTTTCAAACGCTATTGCTAATCTACATAAAAATGACAGTTTTATAAATAAGAGGCCTTTAACCAAGGAAAAATTTGCTACTACATATAATAATTTTTATGAGTTCGGTTCATCAAAAAATATTTGGAGATCAGCTCAAAAACTTAAAACAAAACCTTGGTTAATCAAAATCGATGGTTTGATTGAAAAACCAATAGAAATTAATGCAGGCGAACTTATATCAATGATGGGTACAATAGAAGAAAGAATTTATCGTCATAGATGTGTTGAAGCTTGGGCAATGACTTTACCATGGAGTGGTTTTGAATTTTCAAAACTCATCGATTTCGCTAAGCCATTACATAATGCTAAATATGTTAGGATAGAAACATTTTTTGATCCTAAAATTGCAAGAGGTCAAAAACAATCATGGTATCCTTGGCCATATGTTGAAGGTCTAACAATTCAGGAAGCTTATAATCCTCTCTCTTTTATTGCTACAGGAATTTATGGTAAAGATTTACCTAAACAAAATGGCGCACCTTTGAGATTGGTTTTACCTTGGAAATACGGCTTTAAATCAATAAAATCTATAAGAAAAATAAGCTTTACTGATGATAAACCATTTAGTTTTTGGGAACAACTCCAACCAAATGAATATGGTTTTTGGGCTAATGTAAATCCTAATGTGGCACATCCTCGATGGAGTCAAAAAAATGAGAGACTTATTGGCGATGAAATAGATATAGTTCCTACTGAAATATTCAATGGTTATGGTGAGTATGTTGCTCACTTATATCCAAAAAACTCCAAAAAATATAATAAATATTTTTTTTAATCTTAATTATTTATTAAGTAATTTTTTTTTATTAATTTGCTGATCCTATCTACTTCATTATCAATATTACCTTTAACCTTAAAAATTGAATTAGATTTTTTAATAGAGGAAGAATAACTAAATAATTTCTTAGAAATTAGAAATTCAATAAACTTTCCCTTCCTTTTGTTAAGGCGTATTATATCATAACCATAAACGGCTTTCCCGCTAGAGGTGGCTTCAGATAGCATGTTTATGGAATCAGTTGTTACTAGAATAAATTTTGCTTTATTTATAATTCCTGGATAAGGATTATCTTCATTCTTCTTAGGATCCCAGATTGTTGTTTTTGGTATTTCAACATCTTTTATTAATGACGAAAAAAAATCAGGGGTCCTTCTTGACAAAGAGATGAAGACGCTGGTGCCAAATAATTTTTGGATTCTTTTGATTTCATTTAAAAATTTTTTTCCTGTATCTTTAGTAAATTTTTGCCTTTTAGTATCTCCTCCAACTAATACTACTATATGGTCAACTAATTGTTTTA
>CAZCWO010000160.1:0-1446 GCA_964502335.1 uncultured Rhodobacterales bacterium
ATTTTCTTAATGGAATGAGAGGTTCGGACTTTATAGACTTTAATGCTTTTTGAAGAGAATTTTCTTTTGGTGGCGTGTTAGGATTTTGATAATTATAATTTTCCTTTTCTAAAGAAATATTTTTTAATGTATTTAATATTTCTAGTTGATCTTTGTTTTTTAGATTTTTGTCCAAAAAATTTATTATTTCAATTATGAGTGCTTTTGTTTGTTTCATTTTGATACCCGAAATATCGTATTTCTTTTTTCTTAAAATATATCTTATATCTTGCTTAACTCTCAAAAAAATTTAAAATATATTGACCAAAATTTAATATGGAATGGATTTAAATCTCTTATCCGCAATCCAAGTTATAAGTTATAGAAAACATATAACTATCTAATGTTAATTGTTAGAAAAATACCTTTTTTATATTTTTATATGATGATAGCATTGAAGTATGAAAAAGTTATTAATCTTAGTTTTTTTATTATTAACATCCTGCAAAATTAATTTTATAGCAGATTTGTACACCTCAGATTTAATAGATTTAGCAAACTCAGGAAATCCTGAAATCATTCGTTTGCCAATGGAAGTCGAATTCCAAGTTGCTGATTGTGAAGATTTAAGTGATGAGAAAAGAATAATGTCTACTTATTTTTCTGATTTTGATTTTCTTGGATGCGATTTAAATTCT
Source organism: uncultured Rhodobacterales bacterium (assembly GCA_964502335.1). Lineage (GTDB taxonomy): Bacteria > Pseudomonadota > Alphaproteobacteria > Puniceispirillales. Next base: position 678 of record CAZCWO010000160.1, read on the forward strand.
GATGATTTTATGAGTTATGCAAGAGCAAAAGTTACAGTTCCTGTAACGAATGGAAGTGATACTGTCAGTGATTTGATCGGGTTTCGCTCCTATATTTCTGATGATCAATCATTTATTTATGTCGATGCCATTATCAATAATAATCTTTTTGAGGAGTTAAAAAAATATGTATATGATCAAACGTTTCAAGAGCTAAAGTTGTCTGAAAGTAAATTAATTATTAATCTAAATAATGACCTAAGAAATGCTATTGTTTGGGTTATGCCAAGTTTTGTTGATAACAATCCAATAGCAATGGAAAAGAAATTTGACTTACAAAAAAGGCAAAAACTTATCATTGAAACTTCCAACGTTGCAAATGCACATTTAGAGAACTCTTCTTGGACACCAATTCTTTCAATAGTTAATAATTTCAAGAGTTAATCATTAACTGGTTCATTTTAAGCTATAAGATTAAATAAACATTTTAGCTAGGACTGAATAGAAGATTATACATTAATAAACAGATTGAATAAAAAATGGTTGCATTTGCTTTGGCGGTTTTTTTTATGATAACGACTCCTGGCCCTGCTGTCCTAGCCTTAGCAGGAGTTGGTGCAGTTTTCTCATTTAAAGATGGTTTAAGATTTTTAGTTGGGTTAACGGTTGGTTATTTGTTGGTGTGGTTTTTCGTGATTACCGGTTTAGCGTCGGTAGTATTTTCAGTTTCGTATATGCGAACGGTATTTTTAATTATTTCATCTGTATATCTAATATATTTATCAATTAA
>CAZCWO010000160.1:1546-4689 GCA_964502335.1 uncultured Rhodobacterales bacterium
TTTATCAATTAATAAAATCTGAAGTGCACTTTCATTAACAGATTTGATAATAGCCAGGTTATTAATGTTAACTTTTATTTCCACTCTAATTTAGGCGGTCTTTCCAGCATCCTTTTAACTTCAATGGTTAAATCCAAATTACCTTGACTTGCTTTTGCAACTAATTCTGTTATTGGCATTTCAATCTTCAATTTATTTGCATTAAACATAGCCATTTTTGCCGCATTTATCCCTTCAACCAAAATGCCTTTAGTACCTTGATTTTTAGCCAATGAATAACCCCATGAAAAGTTTCTTGATGTCGAACTTAAACAACTTAAAGCCATGTCTCCTGCCCCGGCCAATCCGAAAACTGTTTCTTTTTGCCCGCCTAAACCAACTACTAACCTGGAGGTTTCTGCGAGGCCACGTGTAAGAATTGCAGCACGTGCATTTTCTCCCAATTTAAGACCAAACACTATTCCGGAAGCTATTGCTATAACATTTTTCATTGCTCCAGAAACTGAAGTGCCTATATCATCTGAACTGCCATAAATTCTTAGTTTATTAGTATGAAGAATTTCTGTAGATAGTGCAATCAAATGCTTGGTTCCCGCTACCACTAATGCCGTTGGTTTTTCTTCAATCACTTCATTTGCGAAACTGGGGCCACTTAAGACTCCTATAGACTTTTTATTAAGTTTAGATTTAAGTGCAACAGGCAACAATTGGCCATCATCCGAAAATCCTTTGCTGGCTATTAAAACTGCAGTTTTGTCAGGAGAAAATTTATTTATATCATCACAAAAGCTTAAAGCTCGTTTAACTTCTGTTGCAATAATTATCAAGGAAGCGTCATTAAGAATCTCTTTTGAAACTGTTCCAGCTATAACTGAGGAGACCAAACAGTTTTTTGAAATTATTATTGAGTTTCCCCTATTTATGTCTTCCGACCTAGTTGAACTAGATGTTAAAATGAAAGATTTCCCAATTTTTTTTGCTATTGCTGAAGCAAGGGCACCACCCCAAGAACCACCACCAATAACCACTGCTTTTTTCATAATAATCATCTTACCATCTTATCTGTAAAATATAAATATAACCCGAAAATTCTTTTGATAACCTGTTGTTATTAATATGTTACTTTGATTTTAATAGTAATGAGAAAAAGAAATAATTTTTAACAAGCTGATATTTATTTAAAAGGTAAATTTTTATTTATAAATTTAAAGCAATGATAAAATTTTATCATCTCCAGGAACAAAGTTGTATTTATAAAATTCATTTTTTTTTACCCAAGCGGATTGATTGTGTTCTAAAAGTTCAATCAATTCATTTTCCATTGAACAAAGGTAATAATGTATAATAACATTGATACTACTGTCGTTGAATTTCTCCTTAGCAATTTTGTTCAAAATATTAATTTTAATATTTAACTCTTCTTTTATTTCACGCTCTAAAGCTTTTTCAAAAGTCTCCCCTGTCTCAACTTTACCTCCAGGAAATTCCCATTTTAATCCCATGTATTTTTTTTTATTTCTTTGGGCTATAAAGTAATAATTTTCTTTTTTAATTATAGCTGCGACCACATTGTCCGGTTTTATTTTCAATTATATCACTCCAAATTTTAGAATTTTTTATTAAAAAGTTTTTTTTCCTTTTTTAGTCCAAAGAATTGGGAAAAAAGATTCTTCTAATTTTAAAGAATTAATTTTTTTGTATTTTTTATATATTTTTCCTGTGCCACCAGTGTTTGTAGGGTGAAACTTTGCATTTGAAGGTATACAATGAGATACAATTGCTCTTCTATGGCACTTTGTTTTATTATGCCCTGATCCGTGCCATGTTAGACCATGATGAAAAGCCACTCCACCTGGTGGCACTTCAACATATTTTATAGTAACTTCTTTATTATAGCGCATTGAAAATTCATTTAATGCTTTTTTGTAATCTTTTGGTGAGTGAAAATCACCTTTTGGAGGAATTAATCCCCATTTATGTGAATTAACTACATATTCTAAGGTGCCATTATTCTTGGATGTATTGTCCAATGCAATCCAGCAAGTTGCCATTGTTTGAGGAACAATCCAATCATCATATGCTGCGTCCTGATGATACCCTAATGTTTTTGCTCCTGGTGGCTTCCATAAAATATTATCTTGTAAAATTCTGCTTCCAGACCATCCCATTAAACTTGCTAAAACTCGTCCAATTAATTCATGGCAAACTAAATCACGTATTAAACCATCACTTTTCCATGCGTTGCAAATTTGTCTAGTTAAATATTTGTTATCTTTTCCATGCAACCAATTCTGCTCATCTGGAGCTATTCCATTTGAAAACTCTCCTCTAAATAAAGGATCAAATTTTGAAAGAAATAAAGGTATATACTTTTCTTGTAAAAATTTTTCTTTTATTAGAAATCCATTTTTATGAAAAGATTTAATATCTTCATCTGTAATGGTGCAATTTATCATAAATAGTAATTAAAATTATTAATCCTTATTTAAATATAAAAATTAAGAGTAGAATAAGTTTTTAATAAATAGACATTTAGCCAGCATGCTTCCAAGGACCAAAGTCCTTTCCAGACTCAATAATTTCGTACAATACACAAGGTTCATTTCCAACGACCCATCCGTCATGTCCTGGAGCAAAATAATAAGCATCACCAGGTTCAACCTGTAGTTCTGTACCATCGTCATGTATGCACATTAATTTTCCTGAAATTACAACTCCAACATGCCCAGCCTGACAGCTATCTCCACCAACAGTCGGTTTAATACATTCTGACCATTTCCATCCAGGTTCAAGAATAAGTTTAGACGCATTTACATTGCCTAATTTAACAACTTCAACATGTGCTTTTGGAGGTGTTTTTACTTCATCAGCATCAGCAAAATTTTTAGCATATAACTTTTTCATTGGTTCATCCTTTTAATGTAATTTATATAACCATGTAAATATTTTAGCATTTCGAGAGATGATATCAAATTAAAACTTGAAATTTGGAGAGATGAAAAGTTAGACATGGTTGAGGATATAAAATGAGAAATCGAACGCTCTAAAGAAAGTGGCATTTTCAAAATTCTGAATGCTTAATTAGCTGTCTTTTAAAATCTTTAATAGAGTATCTTTTGGTAATTTAAAACCTTAAAGTTAAA